>JBPOJN010000017.1:0-50593 GCA_052033505.1 Myxococcota bacterium
TCGGTGCTGACGGTCTCGGGGTTGCAATTGACCATGATGGATTCGAAACCGGCCTCGCGCAGCGCGAAGCTCGCGTGTACGCAGCAATAATCGAACTCGATGCCCTGCCCGATCCGGTTCGGTCCGCCGCCCAAAATCATGATCTTCTTTTTCTTGGTCGGGTTCGATTCGTCTTCCTGTTCGTAGGTCGAATACAGATACGGCGTGTGCGCCACGAATTCGGCGCCGCAGGTGTCGACGATCTTATAAACGGGTTTTATTTTCAGTTTCTTGCGTTCGGCGCGGATCTTTTTCTCGTCGGATTTGCGGAGTTCCGCGATGCGTTGGTCGGAAAAACCCATGCGTTTGGCCGCGCGGAAAATTTCCGAGACGGACTTCCCTTTCGCCTTTTTGATCTTGTCTTCGAACTTTACGATCGCCTGGATATGATGAAGGAACCACGGATCGATCCAGGTGCGTTTTTGGATTTCTTTAAGGGTAATCTTTTTGCGGAAAGCTTCGGCGACGTGAAGCAGACGGTCCGGCGTAGGTTTGAGAAGTTTGTTCAATATTTCCGAGCGCGACATGGCTTCCGAAGGTTTCATCGCGAGGCCGCTGCGGCCGGTTTCCAGGGAGCGTAAGGCTTTCTGCAGCGACTCGCGGAACGTGCGGCCCATCGCCATCGCTTCACCGACGGATTTCATTTGGGTCGTGAGGATGGGATCCGCCTGGCGGAATTTTTCGAACGCGAACCGCGGGATCTTCGTGACCACGTAGTCGATGGTCGGCTCGAAGGACGCCGGCGTCGAGCGCGTGATGTCGTTTAAAATTTCGTCCAACGTGTATCCTATGGCGAGTTTGGTCGCGATCTTGGCGATCGGGAAGCCGGTCGCTTTGGACGCCAAGGCGGAGCTGCGCGAGACGCGCGGGTTCATTTCGATCACGACCATGCGGCCGTTTTTGGGGTTGATGCCGAATTGGATGTTCGATCCGCCGGTGTCGACGCCGATCTCGCGGATCACGCGGATCGCGGCGTCGCGCAGGATTTGATATTCACGATCGGTCAACGTCTGCTGGGGCGCGACTGTGATGGAATCGCCGGTGTGGACGCCCATCGGATCCAAGTTTTCGATCGAGCAGATGATGACGACGTTGTCCTTGCAGTCGCGCATGACTTCGAGCTCGTATTCTTTCCATCCCAAGACCGATTCTTCGACCAAGACCTGACTGGTCGGACTCGCGGCGAGACCCTGTCCGATGATGTCTCTAAATTCTTTTTCCGTGTAAGCGATGCCGCCGCCGCTGCCGCCCATGGTGAATGAAGGCCGGATAATGGCGGGATAACCGACCAATTTCAGGACCTGCATGGCTTCCGCCATCGTCGTGGCGAAACCGCTCTTGGGAAGTTCCAGGCCGATTTTTTCCATGGCTTCTTTGAAAAGCTTCCGGTCTTCGGCTTTTTTGATGGCAGGTAGTTTCGCGCCGATCATTTCGACGCCGAATTTTTCCAAGATGCCGGCTTCGGCGAGTCCCACGGCGACGTTCAATCCTGTTTGTCCGCCGAGCGTCGGCAGGATCGCGTCGGGGCGCTCTTTTTCGATGATTTTAGCGACGACTTCGACCGTCATGGGTTCGATGTAGGTGCGGTCGGCGAATTCGGGATCGGTCATGATCGTGGCCGGATTCGAATTGACCAGGATGACCGTGTACCCTTCTTCTTTCAAGGCGCGGCAGGCTTGCGTGCCGGAGTAGTCGAACTCGCAGGCCTGGCCGATCACGATGGGGCCGGAGCCGATGATCATAATTTTTTGGATGTCTGTTCTACGTGGCATGAATTATCCCTTCATCATCGTGACGAATCTCTCGAATAAATAATTGGCGTCGTGAGGTCCGGGCGCCGCTTCCGGATGGTATTGCACCGAAAACGCCGTGCCGTCGTTGAGTTTAAGACCTTCGACGGTCTTGTCGTTTAAATTCACGTGCGTGAGTTCCGCCCTGCCCTTCAGCGAATCCGTATCCACCGCGAAACCGTGATTTTGGGCCGTGATTTCGACTTTTTGAGTCTCCAAATCCATGACGGGTTGATTCCCGCCGTGGTGGCCGAATTTGAGTTTGTAGGTTTTTCCGCCCAGAGCCAACCCTAGAAGCTGATGACCTAAGCAAATGCCGAAGAGCGGCGTCTTCCCCAAAAGTTTTTGGATGTTATCGATCGCGTACGTGACGGGTTCGGGGTCTCCGGGACCGTTCGAGAGAAAAACGCCGTCGGGACGGTAGGCTAAGACATCCGCAGCGGACGTAGTGGCCGGGACGACGGTGACGTCGCAGCCCGCGCTGACCAAGCCCCTCAAGATATTGCGCTTGATGCCGAAGTCATAGGCCACGACCTTGTGACGGCGGCCTTCTTTCTTGGCTTGAGTCTTCGAAGGCGCTCCTGGAAGCGTCCATAAGCCCTCTTTCCAGACGTAAGGCTTCTTGCAGGTGACTTCTTTGACAAGATCGCAACCGACCATGGGCGGGATGTCTTTCAATTTTTTCAATAAACGCTTTTTGTCGAAGTCTTTTGTCGAAAGAATCCCGGTCTTTGAGCCGTGATCCCTCAAGTGACGCGTGAGAGCTCGCGTGTCGATGCCTTCGACCGCCATAATCTTATTTTTTTTCAGGTACTTATCGAGTGATTCTTCAGACCTAAAATTAGAGGGTACGGAGTTATAATTCCGGACCACGAAGCCTTCTAAAAAGACGCCGCGAGACTCGGCATCTTCGGAATTCACTCCATAATTTCCGATTTCCGGATAGGTCATCACTACGATTTGACCTTTATAAGAAGGATCGGTCAGGATTTCTTGGTAGCCGGAAAGGCTCGTATTAAAGACGACTTCCCCGGTCACTTCTCCGGCGTAACCGAAAGAAGTACCTTCGAAAACGGCTCCATCCTCAAGAATTAAAACGGCTTTCATGATAAATCACCTTTCCACCGACGATCGTTGTGAGGACCTTGCCTTTTAGGGACCAGCCCTCGAACGGGGTATTGCGCGACTTCGATTGGAACTTCGAGGCGTCCACGGTGACGGGCGCCTTTGCATCGAATATCACGACGTCCGCATCGGCTCCCGGAGCCAAGCGTCCCTTATTCTTAAGTCCCGCGATTTTTGCGGGGTTGGTTGCGAGCAGGCGGACTAAGTCCGCAAGCGTCAGGATCTTTTGAGTCACGAGTTCGAGCGCGAGCGGCAAGGCCGTTTCCAAACCGACCAAGCCATGGGCGGCCTTGACGAACTCGACTTCTTTTTCGAACGGCGCGTGCGGCGCGTGATCGGTCGCGATCGCGTCGATAACACCGGCTTTAAGCCCCCGGCGCAGAGCTTCCTTGTCGTCTTCCGAACGGAGCGGCGGCCGCATCGAGGCGGCGGTGTTGTATCCGCGCACGGCTTCGTCGGTCAGAAATAAATGATGGGGCGTCACCTCGCAGGTGACCGCGACTCCCCTCTTCTTGGCCGCAATCACGAGATCCAAGCCTCCGCGCGTCGAGAGATGGGCGATGTGCAGACGGCATTGAGTCAATTCCGCCAACGCGATGTCGCGCGCGATGATGATTTCTTCGGCGGCGTTCGGCGAGCCCGGGAGACCCAGCTCCGTGGCGACGACGCCTTCGTTCATGGAACCGTGCCCGGAGAGACACTCATCCTCGGCATGCGAAATTACCATCAAGCCGAATCCGCGCGCATACTGCATGGCCTTGCGCATCAAGGCGCTGTCCATCACGCAGCGGCCGTCGTCGGAAATGCCGACGATGCCGGCTTCCGACATTTGGCCGATGTCGGCCAAGGTCTTGCCGTCCAAATTTTGCGAAATCGCGCCGATCGGGAAGACGTTCGTGAGTCCAACGGCCCTCGCTTTTTTAACAATGAATTCGGTGATGACGGCGTTGTCATTGACGGGATTCGTGTTCGCCATGCAGAGGATCGACGTGAACCCCCCGGCCGCGGCGGCGCGGCTGCCGCTTTCGATGTCTTCTTTATACTCGAATCCCGGCTCGCGCAGATGCGTGTGTAGATCGACAAAACCAGGAGCCACGATCGCGTTTTTCGCATCCACGACACGATCAACGCCAGCTGACGGAAGATTTTTTCCAACCTTTTCAATCACGCCTTCCGTGCAGAGCACATCGAGAACCCCATCCTTTTTCGAGGCGGGATCGATCACGCGGCCGTTTTTGATCAAAAGTTTCATCTTAGTGCGCAGCTCCATAGGTCGACAGCACGGCCATGCGCACCGCGAGCCCATTCGCGACCTTGTCCAATATTAAGGTCCGCGGACCACCGGCGATTTTTCCGTCGGCGATGTCGGTGTCGATCTCGACGCCGCGATTGATCGGGCCCGGATGCAGGATCAGGGCTTCCGGCTTCATTCGCTCTCGCCGCTCGCGGGACAGACCGAAGAAACGCGTGTATTCGGCGAGCGAGGGAAAATTCAATTTTTCTTGGCGTTCTTTTTGGATCCTCAGGAGCATCACGACGTCCGCCCGGCCGATTTCGGCATCGAGATCGCTGCTCCCCTTCGCGCCGAAAGTCTCGAGCCCCGGTGGCAACAACGTCGCGGGCGCGACGCAGGTTACTTGCGCGCCCAAAGTCTGGAACAAATGAATGTTGGAGCGAGCCACGCGGCTGTAAGCGATGTCGCCCACAATAAGGAGTTTCAAGTTCTTGAATACATCCCCACCGCCCAAGGCTTCGCGCACCGTAAACGCGTCGAGTAAAGCCTGCGTCGGATGCTCGTGCGAACCGTCCCCGGCGTTGATGACGCCGGCCTTCGTGTAGCGCGAGATAAGCTCCGGCGCTCCGCTGGCATTATGGCGTACGATCATGAGGTCCGGTTGCAGGGCTTCGAGGTTTTCGATCATGTCATGAAGACTTTCGCCTTTTGACAGGCTCGTCGTCTGGGGAGCAATCGTCATGAGATCCGCGCTCAAACGTCGCGCGGCCATTTCAAACGAAACACGGGTGCGCGTCGAAGGCTCGAAGAAGAGATTGATGACGGTCTTGCCCTTCAGGTCGTCGAATTTCTTCTCACCACGGGCCAGCCGCGATTTAAACTCGGAGGCTTTGTCGAGAAGACTCAGAATCTCGGTCCGGGACAGAGTTTTGACTCCCAGAAAATCCTTCGAAGCCAGTCCGGTTTTACGCAAAAAAAAACCCCCCGCTGGTGGCGGAGGGTTCATTTTTGTCTTCTTTCGGGACGTCATTGGCGGGCGTGTCTACTGACGCCGACCGGATGTGTCAATGGTTAAGCGAGTAAAAATGAATTAGAAAAATTAATTCTTGATCAACTCCCACATGCGTTCGGGAGTTATCGGCGACTCGGTTTCGCCGCGGCAGGAGAGCCAGCAGACGTTACAGGGATTTTCCGGGACTTTTTCGGGATCATATTCGGTCCAGTGCATCATGACGGGCATCTCTGAACAGCGTTTGATGTATCCATCCGGCGTCATCTGTACGAAATTCAAGCCCGCTTTGCAGTCGTCCATCGTGCCTTTGGAGAAAAATTCGGGGATTTTTTCCAAGTACCAGCGCGAGGTCAGGATATTGCCTTGCGTCGCCTTCAATTCGATCAGCTCCGCGATGACTTCTTTGAGCTGGGAGAGCTGCTCTGGCAGGATTTTATACTCGCCCTTGTCGTTTTTATACGTACTGTAGGAACTGAATGAGATTTTAGCGCCCCATTCGTGGGCCTGCTTCGCCAACGGCACGATCTGGTCTAAGTTATGGTTCATGATGACGGTATTGAACCCGACGTTGTCATAGCCTTGACGGGTCATGGACGGGACGAGTTTCCCGAAATGTTCGGTCAATCCCGGCAAATGGCGCTCGTCGTCGTGGCGCGTGTCGATGTAATTCCGCGAAATCGTGATCTGATCCATGCCGTGATCGGTCAATTCCTTGAACTTATCCTCGGTCAGGAGCTGGCCGTGCGTGATCATCGTCAGATAGGTGCAATACGGGCGTACTTGGTCGACGATATCGACGAAATCCTTGCGCAAGAGAGGCTCGCCGCCGTTGAGCGAAACGACCATCGGCCGGAACTTCTGCATGACGGGGCCGTAGTCCTTGAGTTGGGGATAGTCCTTGATCTCCCAGCAGGGGCAGAAATCGCATTGGGCGTTGCAAAGCTTGGTGACTTCGAGATTAATGAGCTTCGGCCATCCGGTCGCTTTGATTCTTAAATAATCCAGGACGCCCTTGGCCTTCCGGGCCGTAGTCAATTGATGTGAAAGCATTTAAGAGATTCTCGCCTCGGCGGAGACGCCGCGTTTCAGGGTGAAAAAGACGATCCAGGTCAGGTTCGAGCCGATCGCGGCCAGGATCAGGATCCAGTGCAGTTGATTCAGCAAACATAAGATCATGAAAAACAGAGCGAAGAAGTCCCTCTTCATGACGAAACGGACCTTGCCCAGGAATTTAGTGAAAAATCCGTGGCTGTTGTTCTCGAATCCTTCCGAGATTTCCTTTTGGACGGTGACGAGGCTGCCGGAGTCTGTGTTCCGTATCAGATGGAAATACATCGACGTGAGCGTCATGAGAATACCGAAGATCATCAGCAGGCTCACCGGTAGCATCTGTTCCATGCCTTGGCGGTGGACGCCGACTGCGATCCCGGTGAAGAATGCCAGGTACGTGACATTGTCACAGACGGTATCGAGCCATTCACCAAACTTTGACGAGGTAAGTTTTAGCTTCGAAACTTCTCCGTCGCAGCCATCGTAGATCGAGACAAATTGAAAAAGGATGCCGCCCAGAGCGACTTGGAGGTACACGCCTGTCGAGACAAGATAGCCGGTCAATAATCCCAAGATGAGTGCCGACCACGTGATTTGATTCGCGGTAATGGGTGTTTTTAAGAAAACGCGACTCAGCGCCATCGAAACATAACGGTTGAAGTAGCGTGAGATGAACCCGTCGGTAGGTTTACGCACCGATGCGTAGAGAACTTTTTTGGCTTGGGTCAAACTCTGAGGCGTGTCGACGTCCTGCCAAAAATGGTCGGGGATGTCGTGGGTCGTGGCTTTTCCTTGAGAGGCCAAACGTCTCATCGCGTCCGAAATCCCGCCCTGCCCTTCTTGGCAGGATTTTTCCAAGGCCTCGAAAAAACCGGGAGTACAGAGAAAAATCCCCGTGTCGATGGCGTCATATCGCGAAATTTCTTTTCCGATCTCCAAAATCGCGCCGTCGCGCGTGCGGACTTTCGTCGCGTCCTCGATGTCGAAAATTTCATGGATGCGCCGGTCGACCGCCAGTACGACGCCGTCCCGGATGCGCACGTTTTGGACCAAGTCCTTCAGTATCCGCCAATCGAAAATATGGTCGGACATCATGAGTACGAACGGTTCATTGCCGCGAGACAGTACCGAGCGAGCGGCCAAGACGGAATAACCGTTTGGCTTTTCCCACTCGTCGTTGCGTACGAATTCCACCGTCACGCCCGCCCTGGGCGCGAGCTCCGTCAGGTATTTCTCGACTTGGTCACCTTTAAATCCCGTGACGACCACGAATTCGGTGATCCCCGCTTTTTTCGCGGAGAGAATGGCGCGTTCGATGAGGGAGAGACCCGCGACTTTATAAAGCGGCTTGGGACGATCGCCGACCCAGGTCCGGAGACGATTCCCCTTCCCGGCGGCGATGATCAGGGCTTTCATGACAGAAATCCTTTCGGAGGTTCGTTCAGAATCCGCCCAAAATACATGGTTCGAGCGCTGCGTCAACGGCTAAGCTTGCGGATCCAAACTCTTTCTTGAAGAATAAAAATGAAAAAAAAGGAAACTATCTTTGCCATGCGTCGAAAGAAAGCCGTGCCCCTTTCTTTTACTCAAAACATCCTAAACTTCGCGACTTCTCTGCACGTTTTTTTATCGACGGAAATGAATTCGGCTGCTTTTGCTGAAACACTAGCCTCTTCAAAGTCTGAGAAGCCCACAAATCTCATGGATTTTGCTCATTTGACTTCAAGTCTTCTCGATCCCTCCTTCGTCGAAAAGGCGTTCGCAATACTAAATGTGTCCCCTCGCCAAGCCTTAAGTTTTGAAGTTCGACCGTCACGTTTATTGAAGTCACCGTCGCGAATGGAGTGCCTTGAAATGGTTTTTACGGACTTCCTCCACATGAGGCCTGCGAGCTTTTTATGCGGTTTGATGAAAGATCATCCCGGAACGATTCTGTGGGTCGAAAGAGACGTCGGGAATCAGTCCGCGATCCTTCAAAGATGCGTCGCCTCCATCACGGCTTTGATGCTTTTGAAGTTCAAAAAAGGGGAAAAAGCCAGGTTTAAAGCGGAAGGCGAAAGAGCCCACGAATTATTGGACAGACTCAAGGATCTCAATGACCGTGGATGGAACGCGTTGAGTCCCGATCTAGAAATTCGGGTTCCTTTTTTTATCGATCGCTTAGATGCGAAAAATATCCTCGACAACGCAAAGGCCGCCATGGACGTCTTCGGCACGAATGAAGTCTGCGGTGTCTTTGATGGCAGCAGCCGACGCCTGTACTTCGGTCACCCTACATGGGGCCATTGCGGTACCGCGCAAAAAGCTAATGTCTTAGAATACGGTCGTATCGATCTGAGAAGGACGGCGACGGGCGAAGTAAGCTATTCTTTTCCGGAGTATATTCTTGGAGAGGATCTGGGCGGATATTATGAGCTTAAGAAAATTTTAGAGACTAGGTAACTCACAGCTGGGCATCGATTAAAATGCCAAATAAAAAAGGAAAAACAATATGACTGCCGTAGCCCATTCACAATTTCAGCATTATCCTATCCAAGAACTGCCTCCTTCTAGATTTTTATCTGAGGAAGCTCCAAAAATTATTTTGCAGGTCTTATCACCAAATACGGAGGACAGAAGGTGTGCAATCCAAAAAATGTGGGACTCAGGCATTTTCCCCACTTTTATGCCGATTGCCCTTCATCAAATTTTTGCTCAATCCCCTCAAGTCCAAGAGTTGGCTCAGGAGCGTATCACTGCGATTTTTAGCGAGTTTACCCTGGGCGTGGCTCACTTTTTAGAAGGACTATTATCTACAGGTGCAAAATCTTTTTTTGATGCCGCCGCTTTTTATAAAACGTGCGCGGATAGCCTGAAGGCTGTGGCTCGAGTGGATATAGGCGAATTCGCCCAAAGGTAGTCTTAGCTAGACAAGTTGATACAACAAAAAATACACCACCACCCCCGTCACCGACACATAGAGCCAGATCGGGAATGTGAATTTTGCGATTCGGCGGTGTTCTTCGATTCTCCCCTTCAATCCCAAATACAGCGTTCGGATCGCCAAAAACGGCGTGAGCGTGGCCAGGATCGTGTGAGTCGTCAAAATCGTTAGGTAAATCGTCTTCATGATTCCGTCACCGGGATAGCGGTGCACGCCGGTCAGGTAGAAACGCGTCAGGTACGAGATCAAAAAAAGGATCGAAACGAGGAATGCCGTGATCATGGCGCGGCGGTGCGTGGCTTGATCTCCGCGCCGGATCGCGCGGTAACCCATCACGAGGCAAACCGCGGAAAAGAAATTCAAACAGGCGTTCAAGGCCGCCAGTTTTTCGCCGAAACCTTCCATCACGAACCTCCGCTGGACTGCAGTTGCGCGATCGCCGCCTTCAATGCCTTTAAGCCTTCGGGATCCGCCTCGTAATAACCACGAATCCGCGACGAGGCGTCGATCAAAACCAATTTATTGGAATGAAAGATATCTCCCGGAGTTTCCACGTCTTTTGCCACCGAGAGCTTGAAACCTTCTAAAGTAACGCGGCGAAGCGCGTCCGTAGACCCTGTAAGGAAGAGCCACTTCTTGGGATTCGCCTCGAAGCGTTCGGCGTATTGTTTCAGCTTTTCCGGGGTATCGGTGTCCGGATCGACCGAAAAAGAAGCTAAGAGTACGTCTTGGTCTTTGAGGGACTCCCCCAATTCCTTCATCCTTTGCGTTAACATCGGGCACGTGCTGCCGCAGTTCGAATAAATGAAGTCCGCGACCCAGAGGTGGCCTTGGAAATCTTTGAGCGAAACGACCGCCCCACTTTCGCGCGTGAGCGTAAAATCGGGAACCACACCCAGTATGGGCAGCGGCTTCGAACAGGAAAACACGAGACCGGACAAAAGCAGGAGAATGAGTTTGCGCATGTTAATGGAGTTTTCCGTTGGTCATAGGGATTGCTTTGGCGGGGCTTTCATGAAATATCGCGAGCCCCCATGTCAACATCAATGCCACCGACGATTGCAACGACGCCCCCCGTATCTCCGAACCGAAATCTTTTGATCCTCTTCAGCGTCGTCGTCTTGGACTTGATCGGCTTCGGAGTCGTGGTGCCGATCCTGCCCTTCTACGCGAAACAATTCGGTGCGACGGGGACCGTCCTGGGACTTTTACTGATGTCGTATTCGGGCATGCAGTTTTTGTTCTCGATGGTGTGGGGAAAAATTTCGGATAGGATCGGGCGGAAACCCGTCTTGCTGTTTACGATGGCGGGATCCTGCGTATCGTTGGTTTTGCTCGGGCTTGCGAACTCGCTCACCCTTCTTTTTATCGGCCGTATTCTCTCGGGGATGTTTGCGGCCAATATCGGCATCGCTTCCGCCTATGTGACCGATGTGACCACCGAAAAAGACCGTTCCAAAGGCATGGGTCTCATCGGTGCGGCCTTCGGCATCGGATTTTTACTGGGACCGGCTTTGGGCGGGGTGCTTTCGCGGAACAGTTATCATCTTCCGATCCTGACCGCAGCGGCCTTGACGGGTTTGAATCTGATTTATGCGTCCTTCCGCCTGCGAGAACCCGAAAAACACACGAAATCGTCCGAAAAGATCGAAACGAAAGTTCTCTCGAATCCCAAGGTCTTAAGGCTCTGCGTCACATATTTTCTGTTCACATTATCGGTCAACCAGCTGGAAGCCGTCTTCGCTTTCTTCATGATGGACCGTTTCCGTTATGATGCGATTCACGTCGCCTGGATCCTGGCCCTCATGGCCTTGATCATGATCCTGGTTCAAGGCGTCTTAATCAGACCTCTGACGGTACGCTTCGGTGAAAAAACTTTGACCCTCGTCGGTTCTTTTTTGCTGCTCGCGTCTTTTTTTGCCGTACCATTTTCCCCGACGATCGCTTTGTTGTTGATTCCTTTGAGCGGAGCTTCTTTGGGACGGGGTTTAAGCCAGCCCGCTTTGATGAGTTTGGTATCCAAACAGACCACGACCAACCTCCGCGGTTCCGTCATGGGCACGTTTCAGGCCAGCGCGAGTCTGGCGCGCGTCTTCGGCCCTCTTTTGGCGGGTTTTCTCTATGATCGCGCGCAAGCATTTCCGTTTTATTTCGCCGGTGTCTTGATGCTCGGAGTTTTGTCCCTCTGTCCGGGAAATAGATTAACTCCGGGCCGTGAGGGCTAAGACGAAAAGAAGGACCGGCAAATAAATGATCGAGGCCATGAAGAAGCTCCAGGCCCAGCGCGTTCCCGCTTCTTTTTTGAATCCCCAAGCACCCCACGCGAAAAAAATCGCACCCATGACGAGCGCCGCGACCGCATAGAGCTCGTTCGCGATGCCCAGCAGGAACGGATAAAAAGAAACGGCGATGAGGCCGGCTAAGTAACGAATCAGGCAATGCTTCGAGGCCAAGTCCCCCTTCTCGACCGGCATCACACGGATGCCGGCGCGGGCGTACTCTTCCTTGCGGAACAACGCGATCGCCAGGAAGTGCGGGATCTGCCACAAAAATAAAATGAAGAAGAGCGAGAGACCGGCCATATGCAAAGAGTCCGTCGCGGCCGTCCATCCCATCAAGGGCGGTGCGGCCCCGGGAATCGCGCCGACGAGCAGAGCCGCGTGCGTTTTTTTCTTCAAAGGCGTGTAGAGCAGGACGTAGCTTACGAAAGCCGCGGCCCCGATGAGCGCGGTTAAGTGGTTGACCTTCAGCCAGAGAATCAACGTCGAAACCACGAATAAAAGAAGTCCAAACACCAACGCGACTAAAGGCGACATGCGTCCGGCCGGCAAAGGACGGTCCTTAGTGCGGGTCATTAAAGCGTCGACGTCCCTCTCCCAATACATGTTCAAAGCGTTCGCGGCGCCTACGAGGAGCACCGTTCCCAGAAGCGTCCACACGAGCCGGTTTTTATCGACCGGATTCGGTACCATCCAAAATCCCATGCTGGTCGTGAAAACAACGAGGGCCGTAACACGCGGCTTGACCAACGCGACCAGGTCGGAGACCGAATGCACGTAAAGCGATTTGCCTAAAATCACGACCGATCCCTCATCGCGATCAAGACGCCCCACAAAGCCGCCGCGCCTCCCAAATGAGCGGTCACGGCCAAGATTCCCAATTGAGTGAGGACGCTAAAGACACCCAAAGAAATTTGCAGAATTACCAGTATCGCTGCGGTGGCCGCGAAGAAACGCACGCGCGGCGCGGCTTTTCTTAAAAATAAGGAAAGACTTAAGACGCAGAGACCTACGATCACCGCCATCAAACGATGCGCCATATGCCACAAAAGGCTCGGATGGATGCCCGTCGGCCATAAAGACCCATGGCAAAAAGGAATTTCGGGGCAAACGAGCCCCGCTTCGGAATGACGGACGAAGGCCCCTCAGAGACTTTGCAGATAAACCAAGGCCGTGACCGCGCTTAACGCCCATTTTTCACGCGGTGTCAGGAAAGCCGCACGCGAGGTGGGCGTAAGCCTCAAATGGATCCGGATGATCAAGGCGAAAAATAAAAGAGACGTCCCCAGATGTGCCGTAGAAACCAAGTCCGGCAGACGGTAGAGGACGGTCAAACCTCCCAGCACTCCTTGGAAAATGACGAGCACGCAGGCGACGAGGCTCAACTCGCGAAGGCGGCGTTCTCTTTTTCTTTTGTGAATCACGAAGGCCAAGATGAGAGTCAGAAGTCCCACGGTCGAGGCCAGCAAACGGTGGCTGTGTTCGATCGCGACCCCACCCTTCATCGGGGGCATCACGCTGCCGTAACACAGCGGCCAGTCCGGGCAGGCGAGACTCGAACCCGTATTATGGACGATGCCTCCTAAAATCAGGAGGCAGAAAGTGAGCAGGATCAAAAAGAAAGACAACCGGCGTTCGAGCATTCTTTTAAGCCTTTCCTTCGGAGCCTTGTTCGCCTTTGAGGAGTTCGCGACGGATGACGTGATAGGCCGACTTGCGTAAGATGTAATCCGAATGCGTAAGTCCCGGCATGTGGATGTTCTTCATGTAGGTTACACCCTCGGGAATATCGAGCATCGAGCTTTTGTAAAAACAAATACGGTCTTCCTTTGAAAAAATCGAAACCAAACGCACATGCTTGGGCCACGGGCCTTTCTGGAGTTTACGGATGAATGGCGACATCGGATACATCTGCCAGAGGCTCTTCGACAGTAGCCCCAGGGGTGTAAACAGCCCTACCAAGGCCCAAGGATTCCCGCCGTGAGGCGTGCCCAGCGTAATGAGAGTCCGGACGCGGTTTGCGCCTCCGAGTCGTTTAATGTAGTAGCGGCCGATCAAACCACCCTTCGAGTGCCCGATGATGCTGATTTTTTTTAAGTGATGTTTCTTGCACAAGCGCTCGACCTTTTCGTGGACGAGCTCGGCCATTTCCTCGATGCAATGCGTGTTGAAGGTCTTAAACATGCCGCCTAAGTTGAAGCTGAAAACGCCGAAGCCGTCCTTGCGCAGGCGGTTTTCCAGAAGGCTGAACACACTGCGCGTTCCGCCGTATCCGTAAAGCAGTAAGACCGGATGATCGCAGCGATCGAAATCCGTGCGCCGCTCGATCTTATTGCCCTTCACCGTGAGCTTCAGATACGTGAGCGTGTTATTGACGTCGCGTTGCGTTCTCTTGGCGAATCGCTTCGCTTTTGAAACCGCGGAGGAGGCGTTCCATTTCATGAAGCGAAAAAAATAAAAGAAATCGAAAGGTTCGTCAATTGACAATGCGCGGCATGCGATTTTAAAAAAATGGCCCTCTGATGAAGATCCTTCGATCAGAGTCGATTGACAACGACCAGCCTCGAAGCTAGCAGGAACGCATGCCGACCTATAAAGAACTGTCCTCGAATAAAAAAACTCAGCCGAAAAAAGCCGACGTCCTTCCCTGGTACTCGGTTCCTGAAAATTGGTTTTCGGTGGCAACCCCGGTCGCGATCCTTCTTCTGGTCGTGATCGCGGTTTATGGCGCCGTTAAAATGTATAGGGGTTCCGTCGCCGACAAGTCTTCAGCCTTGGTGTCCGCACCGGGCATCGACGCCGCCGGGTTGGAAGGCGTCGTCAAAAAATATCCGAAGTCCGACGCCGCCGCAGTCGCGCGCGTGAAGTTGGGAAAACAGGCGCTGGACCAGTCCCGTTGGGACGACGCGATCGCTTGGTATGCGCCCGTGGCCGACGATCGTTCGTCACCCGCCCTTCTTCGCGTCACCGCCTACACAATGAAGCCTTGGCCTATCTCAAAAAAAATGACGCCGCGAAGGCCTTGAGTCTCTTGGAGCGCGCGCGGCACGATGCCGGTAACGAAGACGCGGACTACTCGGATCTTCTTTCCGCGCATGTTTACGACGTGTCTGGTCAAAAAGACAAAGCCGTCGCCCTCTATAAATCCCTCGCGGAAGGCGCCAAAGATCCGACCATCAAGAACGAAGCTCAGGAGAGATTAAAATGGGTCGATTCAAAGTCCTAAACGCTTTTGTGGCTCTGATGATCGTAGCGTTGCTCTCCGCAGACGCCCACGCCTGGGTCAACGCCGCTCCGTCGTCCCGCATGAAGGAAAAAATGCCCTACCGTCCCCAATGGGTCACGGTGCTTAAAAAAGGCGGCGGTCTTTTTAAATACAAACGTAAAGAATTCTCTTCGCCCCGCATCTCCGGCGAAAATCTCTTTGTGGGCTCGGATAACGGTTATTTTTATTCGATGACCAAGAAAACCGGTCACAAGAATTGGCGCTTCAAGGCGTCCGGTCCCATCAATTCCGCTGCGTCCTTCGGCAGGGCGGCCGGCAGTGACGCCGTCTTTTTCGGAAACGACGACGGTATTCTTTATGCTTTGGACCTACAGACCGGAAAACTCCTGTGGCAGACCGAAGTCGGTTCCGAAATCCTCGCTCCGCCCGCCGTGGCGAGCGACCATGTGATCGTTTCTACCATGGCGGGAATCATCGTGGCCGTATCTGCAGATGATGGTCACGTGCTTTGGAAAAAGGATTTCCAGACGCCCTTCACGGGCACGATCAAGATGACGGTGAACGGACACTCCCCTCCGGTCTTGGATGAATCCTCGGGACGCATCTTCGTCGGTTTTTCAGACGGATTCCTGCGCGCGATGGATTATCGCTCCGGCGCGGTGTCATGGGAAAAGAAGCTCGGCAAAGGCGGTCGTTTCTTCGACGACGTCGATGCGGCTCCGGTGATCGATAAGGACCGTATTTACGCGGCCGGTTTCGAAGATGGCGTCTTCGCCCTTTCGAAGCAAAACGGATCGATCCTCTGGAATAAACCTATGGGCAGCGCAACCAAACCCGTCCTGGTGGGTGATGCGCTTTACGTTGCTGGCACCGACGGCCAAGTCTATGCTCTCTCGAAACAGGACGGCGGCGAAATCTGGGTGAAAAAAGTCGGTGACGGCGGCGCCCTGACCTCTCCCGTCGTCTATCAAAACCTGCTGGCTACCGGCGTTTCCGACGAGGCGATGAGTTTTCTCGACCTCCAAGACGGTCACATCATCGCCCGCCGCTTCGCCCGCAAAGGCGTCTTTTCCGACCCCGTCCTCGACGGCGACCGGATCTATTATCTTTCAAACGGCGGCCGGCTTTATTCACTCAAACTCGTTCCCTAAGTAACCTTTTGAAATTTCATCGTTTTCTCTTTATACTGAAGTTTCATGTCCTTGCCGTCCCAAGAACCCGTAAGTGACCCGTCGTCGTCGACGCCGTTCGGTCAGTATCAATTAGAGGAAAAAATCGCCCAGGGCGGCATGGCGGAGATTTTCAAAGGGAAGGCCCTGGACGACCACGGCACCGAACGCCCCATCGTCATCAAGCGCATCTTGCCTCACATCGCCGCAAGCCCCGAGTTCGTCGAGATGTTGATCGATGAAGCGAAAATCGCGGTCATGCTCTCGCACGGAAACATCGCTCAAGTGTACGACTTGGGAAAAGTCGCCGACGATTATTTCATCGTCATGGAATACGTGGATGGCAAGACGCTCTCCCAGATCATGAAACGCCTCCGCACCCAAGGCAAACTCATGCCCGTACCCTACGCGGTTTACCTGATCCGCGAAATCGCCGAAGCCCTCGACTACATGCACCGCCGCACCGATGAAGAAGGCCGGCCTTTAAACATCATCCACCGCGATATCAGCCCGCAGAACGCGATCCTATCGACTTCGGGAACCGTCAAAATCATCGATTTCGGCATCGCGAAGGCGAAAAATAAAATCTCGACCACCGACTCGGGCGTGCTCAAGGGCAAATTCGCCTACATGTCGCCGGAACACGCGGAAGGATTGAAGCTCGACCATCGGACCGATATTTTCTCTTTGGGCGTGATTTTTTGGGAACTGCTGACGAATCAGCGCCTTTTCAAATGCAAAACCAACTTGGAAACCGTCCGGAAAGTCAAAAAAGCCAAGGTACCGAAACCCTCCGAAGACCGGCAGGTTGTCCCGAAAGATTTGGACCGCATCGTACTCCAGGCCTTGGCGCGCGACCGCGAAAAAAGATACGCGTCGGCCCACGATCTCGTCTTGGATCTCACGAAATTTCTGGTCCGCCACTATCCGAATTTTTCGCCGCGTGAATTGGTGGAGTACCTCCCATCCCTGTTTCCCGAAATATCCTTATCCAGCGACAATCAAAAACAAGAATCGACGGAAATAAAACCCTATCAACCCCAAAATGGCGTTGAGGGGGAGGCTCTGCCGATTGAGGGACCGGCTCAGGCGGAGGCGCGAGCCCCAGAAGAAGACACCATCGCCGCCAACAGCGAACTTTTGAAGCTCAAACACCGCGAGTCGGAGGTGTTCGCGGTCGAAGGCTCAGAAAAAACGGATTCTTCCGTCTCGCGTCTCGCTCTCGATGAAGAAATGCATTCCGTGCCTGTTGAAACCGAAGAGGCACTTCCTGTGGTCGAAGAAAAAACCTCCCGCATGAAAACGGATGACCGGAGATGGATCCGCCCAGTCGCCATGGGATTGGCCCTTCTTATGGGCGCCGCGGGTTTAGGCTGGGCGGGTTATCATCTGGCGCCGCGGATCAAGAAGCGCCTGCATTTTGTGAAACGAAACAACCTCTCCGAGAGCTTGGGTCAACCCGTCCAAAAAATTTCCGTACCTCCCGCCGCGTCTGAACCCGTTCCGGCTCCCGTGAAAACAAACCCGTTCGGCACCCTACTGGTAGAATCCACGCCTTCGGGGGCTGATATTTTTTTAAATGACGGCCAAACCCGATTTAAGACGCCGCATACCTTCGAAGAACTAAAACCTGGCCCCGTGACGGTCGGACTGCATTTGGAGCGTTACCAATTTTGGCAAAAAAAAACGTCTTTAGAAGCCGGCGAAGTCGGCAAGATCAGCGGAGCCTTGTCGCTGAATTTAGGCCTGTTGGAGATTGTCTCCGTCCCTTCGGGGGCGGACGTTTTCGTGAATGAAAACTTTTCAGGAAAGACGCCGCTCACCTTAAAAGATCTTCAGCCGGATACTCTGTATCGCGTTGTCTTGAAGCTCAATGGCTACGAGGATTGGATCGGAAGATCAAAAGTCTTCGGGGGCTCGGGCGAAATGATCCAAGCGGTCCTTCAACAGAAGAAAAAAACCGAGAAAACTTTACCGGAATAATCCTTTTCATTATAGTAGCGCGACCGTGAGCCTCATTTTCAACCGAAGCAGCCGCGCTTCCAAAAAATCCAGAGATTCAAGCAATTTACAGGATGTGCGGGACGATTCCGAACCGTCGGAAGACACCGACTCGGGCCCGGACAAAACCGTCATCATCACGATCGACCGCGAACAGATCGAAGACAAGAATTCCCACATCATTTTTCTCTCCGGTCCGCTGATGGGCAAGATGCACCGCCTGGAAGAAGGTTCCGTCGTTTTGGGGCGCATCGGCGAAGTGAACATCCCGATCAACGATCTGGGCATCTCCCGACGGCACTGTGAGATCGAATACCGCCGCGGGTCGGCGATCTTGCGCGACTTGGGCAGCACGAACGGGACGTTCTTGAACGGCCAACGCGTCACCGAATCCGAGCTTCGGGACGGTGACAAGATCCAAATCTCCTCCGCGACGATTTTTAAATACGCCCAACAAGACCAGATCGAAAACGTCTTCCACGAAGAACTTTATAAGATGGCGACGATTGACGCCTTAACCGGCGCTTACAATAAACGCACGTTTGAGGAGCGCATGCGCGAGGAATTCAGCTACTGCGTGCGCAACCACGTGCCGCTCTCGCTGATCCTTTTCGACATCGATCATTTCAAGAAAGTGAACGATACCTACGGCCATCCGACCGGAGACTACGTATTGGCACGCATCTGCGACCTAGCGAAAACCATCATCCGCAACGAAGACATCCTAGCGCGCTACGGCGGCGAGGAATTCGCTTTGGTACTGAAGGCGACCGACGCGCCCGGAGCGATGATATTGGCCGAGAGGTTGAGGCAATTAGTGGAATCGAGTCACTTCGCGTTCGAGGGCAAGGACGTCAAAATCACGTTAAGCGCCGGCGTCGTGACCTTGACCAAGGAAAACTTCGAGAATTGGGAAGCGATGCTGAAGGCCGCTGACGAACACCTCTATAAATCCAAGAATTCAGGACGCAACCGCGTATCCAGCTGAGAAACAACAGTTTCCTTTGACACCATTCCCCGGCAAAGATTAGCAACGCCTCCATGCCCGCTCACGTCATCGACGGAAAAAAATTGGCCGAGAGCCTTCAAGCCCAAATCGCCACAGACGTGGCTGCGATGAAGTCCGCGCATGGAAAAGTCCCGGGATTGGCCGTTGTTTTAGTCGGCGATAACGAAGCCTCGAAGGTCTATGTCCGAAACAAAGAAGCGGCCTGCAAAAAAGCCGGCATGTACGCCGTGCAGCACACGCTGCCTGCGGAAACCACGCAAGACGAGCTTTTGAAATTAGTCGGCGCCCTCAACCGCGATCCACAAATCCACGGCATCTTAGTCCAGCTTCCCCTGCCCGGCCATATCGACGAAGATGCCGTCATCGAAGCGATCGCTCCGGAAAAAGACGCGGATGGATTCCATCCGATCAACATGGGCCGCCTCCTGATCGGCAAACCTTCCGCCATACCGTGCACGCCCTACGGATGCCTCAAAATGCTCGAAACCTTGCCCGTGGATTTAAACGGCAAGAACGCCATCGTCATCGGCCGCTCGAACATCGTCGGCAAACCCATGGCCATCCTCTTGATGCAGAAAAACGCGACCGTGACGATCGCACACTCGAAGACCCAAGATCTGGCTAAAAAAGTGGCTGAGTCGGATATTGTCATAGCCGCCGTCGGCCGCGCGAATTTCGTCCGAGGCGATTGGATTAAGCCCGGCGCCATCGTGATCGACGTCGGCATCAACCGGCTCCCGAACGGTAAACTCTGCGGCGACGTGGAATTCTCAGCGGCTTCCGAACGCGCCGCCTATATCACGCCCGTTCCCGGAGGCGTCGGCCCTATGACGATCACGATGCTCCTGTGGAACACGCTGCAAGCGGCCAAACGCGGCGAGGATTCGTCCCGCCCATGAATTTCTCCGAATTCTACAAAGAAAACGTCCCACGTTTTTCATTCGAAGTTTTCCCCCCGAAAGACGACGGGGGTGTCGAAAGCCTCCTCGAAACCTTGAAAAAACTCTCGAGCTTCGATCCGGCCTTCATTTCGGTCACCTACGGCGCCATGGGATCGACGCGGGACCTGACACGTGACTTGGCCTTGCGCATCCGGCGCGAGACCGGGCTCAACACGGCCTTTCATTTCACCTGCGTCGGCGCGGATCGGGATTCCATCCGCCAATACGTCGAGCGTTTGAAAAAAGAAGGGTTGAACTTGATCGTCGCCCTGCGCGGCGACCCTCCTCCGGGCGGGACTTTCGTGAAACCGGCGAACGGATTCGCTTATGCGAATGAACTCGTGGCTTTTTTAAAAGAGCGTGACGGTTTCAGCCTGGCCGTCGCAGGTTATCCCGAGGGTCACGTGGAGGCCTTAAGCCTCGAAGACGATCTCAAGAACTTGAAACGCAAGGTCGACGCCGGCGCTGACGTCGTACTGACGCAGCTTTTTTTTGATAACGGGAAATATTTTGATTTCGTCGCGCGGGCGCGTGCTTTGGGGATCCAAGTACCGATCGTTCCGGGTATTATGCCGGTTTTGAATTTGAAACAGGTCGAAAAAATCACGGGGCTCTGCGGGGCTTCCCTGCCGAAAAACCTGCATGAAAAATTGATCCAGGCCCAGGAAGACGTAGACGCCATGCGCCGTATCGGCGTCGAGCACGCGATTTCCCAATGCCGCGAGCTCTTGGATCGCGGCGCGCCCGGAATTCACTTTTACATTTTGAACCGGGCCGAAAGCACGGCCAAGATCATTCAGGCTTTGAAACTATGAAAAAAACATCGCTCAACCAAAATCACAGGGACCTCAAGGCCCGCATGGTCGACTTCGCGGGCTGGGACATGCCCGTGCAATACGAAGGCGTGCGCCAGGAGCACATGGCGGTACGTACGGTCTGCGGAGTTTTTGACGTTAGTCACATGGGGGAAATCTTGGTCTGGGGCCCGAAGGCCTTGGCGACCGTACAACGCCTCACATGCAATGACGCTTCGCGGCTGAATCCCGGTGACTGTCAGTATTCCGCTCTCTTGACGGAAGAAGGTACGTTCGTCGACGACATCATCGTCAGCCGCCTGGCCGAAGACCGGTTTTTCATCTGCGTGAACGCCTCCAACGCCGAAAAAGATTTCGACTGGATGCGGAAGAACGCGCTTTCAGAGACGCAAATCGAAGACGTCAGCGAAAAATATTGCCTGATCGCCGTCCAGGGTCCCGAATCCGAGCAGATGTTAAAAAAAGCTTGGCCCGACCTGACGCTGCCCCACAAATCGTTTACGATCGCGGAAACGAAAATCAGTGACGTCCCCGTCTTGATCGCGCGCACGGGCTATACCGGCGAAAACGGGTTCGAGATCTACGGGCCTTGGCACGACGCGGAAAAAATCTGGAATCCGATTTTAGCCGCGGGAGCCACGCCTTGCGGATTGGGCGCGCGCGATACGCTTCGCCTGGAAGCCGCCCTTTCGCTTTACGGTCACGAGATCGACGATACGACCACACCCGCCGAAGCGGGACTGAACTGGATCGTCAAGATGGAAAAAAGCGATTTCTTGGGCCGCGCGGCGCTTAAAAACGCAGTTCCCCGCAAAAAATTGGTAGGTCTCGAAATGCGGGAATCGGGCATCGCGCGGCAGGGATACAAAATTTTCGCCGGAGACCGCGAAGTCGGCGTCATTACAAGCGGAACTTTTTCTCCGTTTCTTGACAGGGCCGTCGCGCTTGGCTACGTCGATGCGGACGTAAAATTTCCGCTCTCAGACGGAGGATTATGCGTTGACATCCATAATAAAAAGAGGCACGCGGAAATTGTTTCGTTGCCTTTTTTTAAGAAGAAAAAATAAAAATTATGAACATTCCTGAAGATCTCAAATACTCCAAAGAACATGAATGGGTCCGCTTGAGCGGAAACGTCGCCACGATCGGGGTGACGGATTACGCCCAAGACCAATTGGGTGAAATCGTTTTCGTCGAGCTGCCGGACGAAGGCGAGGAAGTCGAAAAAGACGACGCCTTCGGCGTGGTCGAATCGGTGAAGTCGGTCAACGACGTCTACACCCCGCTCTCCGGCCGTGTCGTGGAAGTCAACGACCCCGCAGTCGACAGCCCCGAGATCGTGAATGAAGATCCGTACGGCGAAGGCTGGCTCATCAAAGTCGAGATTTCGGATACGTCCGAGCTGAAGGACCTCATGTCCGCAAAAGATTATACGGCTTACATCAAAGAAGAATCCGAGTAGTGCGCTACCTTCCCCACACACACCAAGATATTTCGGAGATGCTGAAAACGATCGGAGCTCCCTCGATTGACGAACTTTTCGCGTCCATTCCCCAAGAAGATATTTTACGCAGGAAACTCAATCTGCCTGAACCCTTAGCCGAATTGGAACTGCGTAATCACCTCCGGAAAATTAGTCGGAAAAACGCCCACGGCGAAGACTGGTCAATGTTCTTGGGCGGCGGCAGTTATTCGCATTACATTCCCAGCGCTGTTCCTTACCTGATTTCGCGCGGTGAATTCTTGACCGCTTACACGCCTTACCAGCCGGAAGTTTCCCAAGGGACGCTCCAGGCGATCTTCGAATATCAGACGATGATGGCGGAGATCTTAGGACTCGATATCGCCAACGCCTCCCAATACGACGCCTCGACCGCCTGCGGGGAGGCTGCCCGCGTGGCGGTAGCCGTAACCAAACGCAAACGCGTTCTGGTGGCGCGCAACCTCCACCCCGAGTATCGCGAAGTCGTAAAATCTTACGTGAAGAACGAAGGCATTTCGGTCGAAGAAATCCCCTACACGCCCGAAGGCACTTTGGACCGCGCGACTCTCAAACAATTGCTGCGCGACGATGCCGCTTGCGTGCTCGCGGGTTATCCGAATTTTTTCGGCGTCGTCGAGGATTTAACCGACGTCGCAGAGACCGTTCATCAAACCGGGGCCTTGCTCGTCACCGTCACCCAAGATCCTTTGGCACTGGGGCTTTTCAAGTCGCCGGGTGAGATGGGAGCGGACTTCGCGGTCGCGGAAGGCCAATCTTTCGGCAATACGATGTCGTTCGGCGGCCCCGGCCTCGGTATTTTCGCCGCCAAAAAGCAGCATGCGCGCGCGATGCCCGGACGCTTGATCGGCGAGACCGTGGATGCGGAGGGCAAGCGCGGTTTCGTACTCACTCTTGCCACGCGCGAGCAGCACATCCGCCGCGAACGCGCGACTTCGAACATCTGCACGAACGTCTCCCTCTGCGCCTTGGCCGCGACCATCACGCTAGCTCTCTGGGGAAAGCAGGGATTTTCGAAGCTCGCCCGAATCAATTACGACGCTTCGGAAGGGCTAAAAGAAAGACTGACCAAGGAATTTTCGGCCGGCGTTCGTTTTCCGTTTTCCGGCACCACTTTCAACGAATTCGTGATCCAAACCCGCGTGAAGCCCACCGACGTGATCGCGAAACTGGTGCACGATAAAATTCTGCCAGGCATCGCGCTCTGGCGCTGGTATCCCGAACTGCCGGATGCCCTGCTCCTCTGCGTCACCGAAATGAATACGCCCGAGCAAATAGAACTCTTGCTCGGAGGTTTAAAAAAGATCTTATGACCAACGACCATTCCAGCGGACGTGGCTATCAATTCGCGGAACCTCTTTTGTTCGAGATCTCGCGCAAAGACTGTGAAGGATTTTCGTTTCCCGAAAAATCATCCTTAAAGTTCCCGCCCGAGGCCTTATTGCGCAAAAACGCCGCGCGCCTGCCGGAGCTCTCGGAACCGGAGGTCATCCGGCATTTCACGCGCCTCTCGCAGTGGAATTTCTCGATCGACACGAATTTTTATCCTTTGGGCTCTTGTACGATGAAGCATAACCCGCGTGTGAACGAAGAAGCCGCACGCTATACGGGTTTCGCCCACGTGCATCCTTACCAGCCCGAGAGCACGATCCAAGGCTGTCTCGAGCTCATGAGCGAGCTTGAAATCTATCTAGCCGAAATCGCAGGCATGGATGCGGTCTCCCTTCAGCCGGCGGCAGGCGCCCACGGCGAATTAACGGGGCTTTTCTTGATCCGCGCCTATCTCGAGTCGCGCGGCAATGCCCGCAAGAAAGTCCTGATCCCAGACTCCGCGCACGGCACGAACCCCGCGACAGCCTCAATGGCCGGCTACGACGTCGTACAGATACGAACGGGCAAAGAAGGCCGTGTGCTCCCGTCGATGATCGAAGAACATATGTCTGAAGACGTCGCGGCGTTGATGTTGACCAATCCAAATACCTTGGGTCTTTTCGAAACCGACATCCGAAAAATCTGCGACATCGTGCACGCGAAAGGCGGACTAGTGTACGGCGACGGTGCCAACATGAACGCTCTCATGGGCCGCGCCCGTCCGGGAGATCTCGGCATCGACGTCATGCACTACAACCTCCACAAGACGTTCACGACGCCTCATGGCGGCGGCGGACCTGGTGCCGGTCCCGTAGCCGTCAAAAAAATTCTCGAACCTTTCCTGCCGATTCCTCGAATCCGAACGCCCAAGTCTCCCGACGACGATTACTCTTTGGATTACCAGCGCCCTCAGTCGATCGGACGCATCAAGGCTTTCTATGGTAACTTCGGGATGTTGGTACGGGCCTACACCTACATCCGCGAAATGGGCGCGGCGGGCTTATCGAAGGCAACCGACTTGGCGGTCTTAAACGCCAATTACATCCGCGCGCGCTTACAAGGGGCCTATCATCTGCCCTTCGAGGCGACGTCCATGCATGAAGTCGTATTTACCGATAAAAAACAAAAAGATTTCGGCGTCACGACGATCGACATTGCCAAGCGTCTTATGGATTACGGGTTCGCGCCGCCAACAGTTTATTTTCCTTTGGTCGTGATGGGCGCCATCATGATCGAACCCACCGAGACCGAATCCAAAGAAACCATCGATCGTTTCTGTGAGGCAATGCTCAACATAGCGCGGGAAGCTAAAGAAAACGCGGAATTATTGAAGAAAGCTCCTCACCAAACCAAGGTCCGACGCTTGGATGAAGTGCGTGCGGTGAAGGAATTAAAGCTCCGGTTCGAGTTCTAACGTTTCAGACTGCAGCCGCCCGCCGCATTCACAGTGCCGTCCTCCGATTCAGAATCTTCGTTCTCTAAAACGTCTTGAGACGGAGGCGGAACGTCATGACTGGTCTCTTCCAAACACTCATTTTCAGGATCGATCGGGCACTCATCGTCCCAATTCAACGCACCATCGTTGTCCCAATCGTCGTCGCAGGCGTTTCCGAGCGCGGACGAGAGCTCGTAATTCCAATTCTGATGGCATTGAATGAAGTCCCCATGGACGGGAACCGGTGGCGGAGGGATGGCTTCGTGGTCTTCCGCTTCCTGAAAAGAATCCCCTCCCCAATCATAAAGTGCCGCGGAGTCGATCTTTTTAAAAGTCAAAGCAGCGGCCTCGGCGAGACAACCGTTCCGCCGCATGACGTCCTGCACGTCCTCTTCGCGGCCATCACACCGATCCCGGTTGTCGGGAATACCATCTTGATCGCCGTCGGCGGTGGAGACAACCGCCGACCAATCGCAATCAGAAGCCCTGTCCCCGCGGCAGACACGGATCTTCGAATACTGCGGGCGATAAGCCGGGCTGGATTCGTCCAGTATCGAGCGGCCTTGCGCATCGCAGATCGCTTTAGTCCGGTCGCTTCGAACGTAGATCGTCATCGCTTGAATGACCGCCCGGGAAGCGTCTTGCACGCGGATCACGCAAGCGTCGTTCAATAGCCGGCCGTCGACAACGACGCCCAAGGGAGCGCCCGCGTTTACGGTCAAATCCGCGCCCGTCAGCAGGAAATCCGTGCCCGAGACGTCATAAGGAGACCGGACATCGATCCTCATCGCGTTGTAGAAAGTCAGATTATAGCGGCAAGCCTCGCCTACCGCGGTCTTGGACAGAAGATCGCGCAGCGATCTGTCGCCCGCATCGGAAGAGGAAGTCACAGTGCACTGGGTCGGGCCCACGCCTAAATCGACGTTCGAGAATGCGGTGTTTCCGGCAAGCAAAAAAATCCAAAATGCGAAGGCGAAAAAAAATTTCATTCGAATGCCCTTTCCCAAGCGAAATTCAAGGACACGACGAGGACATCCTCGCCGCTGTTAAAATCGTAAACATAAGCGCACGCGGCTCCGGCCTTGAATCCTGAGGAAGACGTATAGACCAAAGCTCCCGTAAACGAGGACGCCGCGCCGGTTCCTTCCTCCCAAAGGGCTTTCTCCAACCCCAGAGCCCCTTCCAAAGCCACGCTCTCCGTCAATCCACGGATGAGCTTCGCCTCGGCCGCGACGAGTCCGGTCCGCGCGCTTATTTCCTCGAACGTAACCACCGTCGCTTCCGGCTCAGGGCCCGGGGCCTGGATTGCAGAAGGATCGTCGTCCTCGTCCAAGGGTACCGGAGGCAGCCCCGCCGCTTGCCTTTCCTGGTTCAAACGCTCGTTTTCTTCCTTGGCCGTCTGACGGCGCCTCCACTCCTCGTCATTCTCGCGCCACATTTCGTACTCGGGATTCGCCGTCGTAGAAAAACGGGGATTACGTCCCCAAAAAATGGACCCGCGCCCGGAAAGCTCGAGAGTCAAATTTTCCCATTCCTTCGCGTATTTCACGCCGAGGCCCGCGTAAGAGTCGCCGCCCAGTAGAGCAATCTCGATCAAAGACGAGTCGTTTTCCTGTATGTTCGTGCCGAGTTTGACGTTAATACCCGTGAAGCTTTTCTCTTCTGAAGACGTGTCATAGAGAACCCCCGTCTCGATTGCCGCTATACCAACACCCATAATTTCCCCTCCCATTGGCCTCCACCCTACGCCTCAGATAGATCTGCATAAATGCAAAATATTTGCAATTAAATTAATCGAGAGACATGATCCAGCTACGAGGAACACCAAATAAATCATTAATTTTTACCAAATCAACGTTCGGGTCGACGAACGGACGGTCGGGCCTACCATTCCAGGAAACGAACGAGACGGCTTTCACCGAAACGTCCGGGTAACCCTTTTGACCGAAATCTTTCGCGATGCGTTTGGCCAAGGCGAGAATCATGTCCGGCTGCGTCGTCATTTGTTTTTCTTGGTAAGGTTTTAAATAATCCGAAGCGCTCACGGTCCACGTCTTTCCAGAAGACTCATCGCTGACTCGATATTCGACGCTTCCGCTCTTCTCCATGAGCATCACGCGCCATGAAAAACGATAAGCCTCTTCCGACCAAAAAACGTTCGAAGGATACAGAAGGTAGCGTAAAGGAAGAGCGGTCTGGACTGCAAAATGCAGTGCGAGAAGGATGAAAATCGGCGTCTGCCATCGCGTACGAAACATGAGTGACGCTTCGAGCGAAGGTTTGAAAAATCGCAACCCGAAACGAGATAAAATTTTTGTGGGCCAATCCGGAGAGAAGAAAACCGTCGTGGCCGCGATCATGATCCAGGGAAACATGCCGATGCGGAACAGGATCCAGGTAAAGACATGGAAGACGACGACCGCCGCGTAGGCGTACGAACGCGACTTCTTCCAAATCAAGAACGCCGGAACGGTCAGATCGAACAGCATGCCCGCCCAACTCATGAGAAAAGCCGTCGCCGGCCACGCTAAAAAAAAGCCGATGAGCGGCAATTCGGCATTTGCCGCGAGCCATATCTTCAACGGCTGGGCTTTTAAAAGCCATTCGGCATTGATCTTGGCCAACCCCGCGAAGAAATAAACGAAACCGATTTGAAGCCTTAAGGCGTACAAACACCAAGCGGGTATTTTCCCCCCAAAGATCCGGCGATCGCGCCAAGCGTCTAGCGAGTAACACGCGTGAAGTGGCATCAAGACCAGCAACGCCGAAACAATCGACACGAAATAATAATGATTCAGGTAATTTGATTTATCGATCAGCTCGATGTATGTGAACCCCAAGAAAAAAAGAAACGCGCTCAGACGATAGTAAAAACCCGCCGCGATGAAGAGCGCTAGAACAGCCAGCACCACAAAATGAGCCTCCATCCAGAAAGAGGGCCACGGACGCACCCAGGAAAACCCATCATAGGTGAAGAAAAATTTGGGTTCGACGTAAAGCTTTTGGACCCAACCATATGCCAGGAAACGCAACGCTCCCACGAACATCAGTAGGCCGAAGAGAATGCGGAACGCCGCCGCCGAATCGGCGGGTACGGGCCGGGAGAGAAAATTTTTCAATCTCGTAGAAAGCGGCATCAGTCACCGTCGTTGTCGCTGAAATACGGGGTAACGCCCAAGAGCCCCGACATCTGCCCAGCGATGACAGCCTTCAGCAACACGAGGCGCTGATAAGCCGTTTCGACGCGTTCGGGATATGTGTTTACCGACGTGGACAGAGGTTCCGGGATGTCGCGCACCGCTTGGACGGATTCATCAATATAATTAACGATTACGTCCGCGATGTACGCGTCCTTCGTCTTCAAAAGCGCGTAAACGCTGAGGCTGCCGGACGTGCCCGCGATGAAGCTGCCTTGGTAAAAACGCTTCAATCCTTCCAAGCTATCGACGATGTCGTTGAGCGAGTTTTCACTGTAAGGAGATTCGACCGAATCCGGTAGCGTCGTTCCTCCGCTCTTCTTACCGAAAGGCTTTCCGATCTTCGTATCCTTGACCACTTCGACCAGAAAACCCATTTGGTTCACGAATTCATTCACGGCGCTCTGGACGGTCGGATAGGGCAAATTCCCGTCTCCCGCACGGCTTAAATCCGAATAAAATCCGAAAACGGGATCCGCCCAAGCGTCGTAAAGCGCCTCGGCGTTTGCTGACAGCCGTTCACTTTGGGCTTTGAGGAAGTCACAACGGTCTCCATCGGTGGACGCGGCGAATTTCGTCAAAATCGCCGAGGGGGTTCCGTCGAACAGCAGATATTCCATCGCCGGAAGGCCTTGCACGACGGATCCAAGCCCCTCGATCGTAGCAGCCGTGGCGTCCGGATGATCGTCGATCGCCTTTTCGATGTTCGAGGGACGCGTGGGCCAGAAATCCATGGCGTCATTCAGGTGGTCGTCGAGGTAAGGGCCAAACCCCACGACTTCTATGCGTTTCACCGAGGTTTGAGCCACCTTCCAAGCCGCTTGAGCGTTTACGAGCGTGGAGGCCGAAGGTGATGCGCAAAAAGCAGTCACAGAGGCCTGTAAAGCCTCGGATTCATCCATGACGTCTTGATAAGCTGGCACCACGAAGTCTTGCGCCGTCATGGTCAACATCTGGCCGCGGTCAAAAGAGGCTGGACTATTGCAGGCGCTGAGAGCCAGAGCGAGGACGGGTAATTTAAAATATTTTTTGCGCATATCTCGTCAAAGTCTCCAACAGAAGCATCACGGGCAGGATGTCATCCACTAAGCAGGTGTACGTCGCTATTTTTTGGCCTAAGCGCGCGCGCTGGATTCTCTTTTCCGCCACCGCACGCTGATCGTCGGGAACTTCCTTGGCGTTGCGCTCCAATTGATTGGCCCAATGCTTCAATCCAAGTACCGCACTTAAGAAAAATGCGGTTACGACGGCCGCTCCCAGAGGTTTCGAGAGATCCTCCGAACTGCCGGAACTTTGGATCGCGCTACCGAGAGCGTGCAGGATACCGCAAGTCATGAGAATTGGTCCCAATTCCGGGAGCTGCTCCGGAGTGTTATCTAATTTTTTCGCGACCCAGGGCCTGGCTTTGTCGTTCCAGCTCTTCATCGAGACTGCCAACGTCCCCATGATCAAGGCAGAGAAGCCGGGACGGGAAACGACGGTGCCAGCGATGTCAAAAGGCATATCCATGATGCCTTGCGCAACCATAGGAGCCAAAGTCATGCTCCCATCGAGCAAGACGCCCGTGCTCGCGGCGTCTAAACGCGAAGTAGACATCAACGCGGGCGGGATCGTAACCGTTCTTTTACGTAGAAAAGCGTCAGGGCACGTCGGAACCATGCCTGCCATGGAAATGGGAGAACCTCTCACAAAGACTCCAAGAATTGGATCAGTGCCTGCCGTTCGGCAGCGCTCATCGCTAAGAATACGTTTTTAGAATTTTCTGCCTCGCCCCCGTGCCACAAGATGGCCTCGGAGAGATTGCGCGCACGACCGTCGTGCAGGAAGCGTGTGTGGCCATTCACCTTTTCGATCAAGCCGACGCCCCAGAGAGGTGGCGTCCTCCACTCGCTTCCGTTGGCCTCGAAATCCGGTCTCCCATCCGAGAGGCCATCCCCCATGTCATGCAAGAGAAGGTCGGTATAAGGGCGTATGGACTGTCCCGCGAGGGCCGGGATGGAATAATCCGCCGCCGTCGTGTAGGTCGCCACGTGGCACGCCGAACAATTCGCGGAGCGGAAAAGCGCCTTACCCCTCAAGACTTCCTGGTCGTCCCAATTCCGACGTGCCGGCACGGCCAAAGTCTTCGAATAAAAGACCACGGCGTCGAGCAACTCATCGGAGATTTCAGGATCGCCTCCCGAAGGTTTGGCCAAACAATCCGCTTGGATGCTCGTGCAATCGTGATCGGGGAACAAAGAAGACGTGATGCCGATATCTCCCACAAACGCCCCCGCGACTTGATGCGCTACCGTCGCGACGTTGGACTTCCACCCGAAACGCCCTAAAGCCGTTTGCGCCAAAGAAGCGTCGTAGACGTAATTAGGCTTTCCGGAGATGCCGTCGCCGTTTTCGTCGTTCTCATCTGCGGCGGCCAGTATATCGGTCTCGCGAATCGCTTCCAAAAGCCCCATGCCGATCATCTGCGGTCCGACGCGTGGAGATATCAACAGGTCGGATCCTAAATCACCGTAGCCCGCATTGATGATTTCGTAAGACGGTTTTTCCAAGGTGTAAGCCTCGCCATCGGAAAAGTTGCTCTGAATGTACTCTCGGGAGATACGGATCTCCCCTTCCACATCGACGCCCGCATTCGCGAAAGTCTGGAGCTGCCCGCTGTAAACCGTGTGAGGCAAAGGCGCGCCCCGGAACGTCGTCCCGGGAATACTGAGCCTGAGGAGCAAGGACACCGCGCTTTCGCCTTCCTCTAATGGAGGACGGCCGCGGCCGTCCTTCGTATGGCAGGCCGAGCAAGACCGTGCGTTGAACAAAGGCCCGAGTCCGTCGCGCGCCGTCGTCGAAGAAGGCGCGATGATCCAATCCTGTTCGAAGAACGAGTTGCCCAGCCCGAACTCCGACTTTTCGTTGAAGGTCAAATCGGCGGCCGATTGCGAGAACGACTTATCCGTATTGATAAAGACAGTCGTTCCGCCCCCGGAGAGCTCTTCCCCGGTTTCGGGGCGGAGATCTCCGGAGCTTTGCACCCCGCCGCAAGCAGCGAGGCACACCAGAAAGGCAAAAGATATTCCGAGATGAGAAGCTCTACTGCCCATCGGTATCCAAGTTAATATTGACGCCCAATGCGGCCGCGGCTTCGGACAAACGGTCCGCGAAGTTCTGCAGTGCCGTCACGGCGGTCTGGATGCGGACGCGATCCTCATCCGTGTCGATCTGCTGGTCGAAATGAATGTCGTCGTTGATCACGCGGTCGGAGATGCCGTCGATCGCTATTTCCGCTGCGGTCAATTCCGTCTGCAATTGAACGTTCAGCGCAGGATTCACAGCTTGCACCAAGTCCGAAAGTCCGACGCCGGTGCCGACCGTGGTACCGTTCACCCGGCGATAGGTGCCGTTGTAGATATTTAGGATACCTTGGAGGTTATTCACCAGATCACGATGTGTATTGTCGGAGAAGCAAGAATGCTCTTCTTCTTGGCCACGCGTCGCTAAGGCATTCGCCATGCGTTCGCCCCCCAGTTCGCCGCCCGCCAAGCTTCCCATGCCAACGATGATACGTCTCAACGCTTCCGCGCTCGTAGCAGCCAGCAGCTGAGAACGATAATTCGATCCACCCGCCGCCCACTGGGCGGAGACGTCAGTCAGGTTGTCGAGCAAGATGTGAGCAGTCAGCTCCAAGTATTCACGCCGTCTGTCCTGATTTTGGTTGGTGCCCCCGTCCATGAAATCCGTGAAAGATCTCAAGCCGGCATCAGTGGGCTGGGCGTTCAGGTCCTGGCCCCAAAGCAGGAACTCGATGGCATGATAACCCGTCGTGATCGCATCTTCCGCTGCCAGACCGTTACGGTCGACCAAGTTTTCCTCGGTGATCGTGATGGTCGTATCATTGACCAAACCGCTGTTTGCGTCGCCGTCCACGTAGTCGATGAAGCTTTCATCTAAAGGCCAGGAATTGATTAAGTGTTCCGGACCTGTATCTGGATCGTCGATCGGACCGTTGTAAAAACGGTAAGCTTCGGTCTGCCCGTAAGGCTCACGCGAGGCGAGCCACGCTTCTTTCGCGGCGGTGAAATTTTCGTCGGTGGGATCAGCGATGAAAGCGTCGATGGCGTCGTGCAAAGCGTCCGCCGTAGAAACCGAATCCTCATAGCTCGCCGCGACGATGTTAGCGTAGTTCGTGATGAAAGCCGTAGTCGTGTTCGTGGGCGCCGTTCCCACGCCGCCGCTTCCGCAGGCTGATATCAGCCCTAAACTTACAATAAATCCCAAGAGGGTTTTATTCACTTTCATATTTGATGTCTCCTTGTTGACCCAGCCCGAGGTGAAATTTAACAATTGAAAACAATTTTCAATTTCATATTCAAACGTGCAGCGCTTTAAGGGAGGAAAGTGAAGTGCGTCAAGAACTATGTTTTTAAAAGCAGGCGTAGGTTGTTATTTTTACTCAAGAAAAACAATTTTATATGAATTTAAATCAGCAGAACTATCTGCTATTACTATATTAATATTATCTTGTTCATTTAATTATCATTACAATAATTATTAAAAGTATGTTTTACATCACTCACCCACTGTGCTAATTTCGGTCAGTTCTTAAAAAACGCGTCCTAAGTAAGATCTAAAAGGAGAGAGTATGAGTGATACCAATCTGAAACTCGACACCGACACCATCATTGAGGCGCGTCAGGCCATGAAGGAATATCAGATGGGTAAAGTGACCGTGAAAGCTCTGAAACAACTCGATCTGAAAGTACGACCCGAAGAGATGCTGTGCATTATGGGACCATCCGGCAGCGGCAAATCGACCTTACTGAATCTTTTGGGACTTCTTGACTACCCGAGTTCCGGGGAAATTTTGCTGCACGGCACGCCGACGCATCAATTGCCTTATGAAAAGGCCGCGAAACTCCGCAGCCAATATTTGGGATTTATCTTTCAATCGTTCAATCTTTTTCCGATGCTGAATGCGTTCGAAAACATCGAATATCCCCTGCTCTTTCTGCCGCTCAGCCAAAAAGAAAGACGAGACCGCGTGTGGGAAGCCTTGACCGACGTGCAGCTGCGCGAAGTGGCTCTTCACCGTCCCGACGAACTTTCGGGCGGACAACGCCAACGCGTTGCGATCGCGCGCTCGATCGTGACCCACCCTCTGCTCATCATCGCGGATGAACCGACGGCGAATCTCGACAGCGAATCGGCCGAGAACGTCATGATGGTCATGCAGAAACTGAACAAGAACCGCAAAACGACGTTTATTTTTTCCACCCATGACCCGCGCGTGATCCATCATTCGACCCGGATCGTGCGTTTAAGCGACGGAGCCATCCACAATGACCAACATTCTCAAGCGACTGTTACAGATCTCGCGTCAAAACGTTTTTCGAAATAAACGCCGTACCGTCTTTACACTTTTGATCCTGACCATGGGCAGCACCGGATTAGTGTTGATCGGCGGGTTTTTCGGCGGGATGTCGGACAGTTTCCGCGAACAATACATCCACAGCCAGACAGGTCACATCATGATCAACGCTGAAGGCTACAACGCCAAAGGTGTCTCGGCGCCGTTCGATTATCTCCTGAAGCAAACCGCGCGCGTGCGATCCCTCGTCTCTTCCGATCCTCACGTCTTATTCACGGTGCCGACTTTGAAGTTCGGGGGCATGGCGAGCACCGATAAAACCGGCATGGCGATCATCGCCATCGGCGTCGATCCCGAAGGCGAAAAACGCATGGGCCAGCACAAATACGCGCCGAAAGTATCTCAAGGCGACCAAACCCTCTCGACGAACATCGTGGAAGGGCGCGGCCTCGATGCAAGTGATCCGGAAGGCGTGATCTTGGGCAAGGGTCTCTTGGACTCATTAGGACTTAAAGTCGGCGACACGTTCACGCTTATCACCACCCGCGAAGCCGGCGCCATCGACGGTTCACAATACAAAGTCAGAGGCGTCTTTCAGACGGTCATGAAAGACTTCGACGATCGCGGTCTCAAGATGAACATCGCCGCCGCGCAGAAGATATTGGGGTTTTCGGACGAGGTGCACAGCCTCTTAGTCGTTTTGAACGACACGAAAAACACGACTTCATCGATCGAACGCATCGGACACATGCTTCAACACGAAGGTCTCAAAGCCGAATTGATCTCCTGGGAACAACAAGGTCTCATGTATCGCAATGCCAAGCTTCTCTTCGATAAGATTGAAAAGACCGTCAATATCATCATCGCAATCGTTTTTTTCTTCAGCATCGCGAACACGATCAATATGGCCATCTTCGAAAGAATGCGTGAGTTCGGTACGATGATGGCGATCGGCAACAACCGCTCGATCGTTTTCTCGGTGATCTTCCTCGAAGCTTTATTTTTGGGATTATTGGGTGCGGCCCTGGGCGCCCTTATCGGCTGCGGTCTGGCGGGCGTAATTTCCTCGTTCGGTATCGTCTTACCACCCCTGCCGAATTCCACGATTCCCTATACGGCTGCCATTCTGGTGGACGGATCGATGGTCGGAAGGACTTTTCTTTTGGCGCTTTTATCGACGGTTTTCGCGTCGATACTGCCCGCTTGGAGAGCCAGCCATCTTAAGATCGTCGATGCCTTGGGCTATGTTTAAGACTAATGCCGGAAATGCCGGACTTCCGTAAAGACCATCGCCATGCCGTGCTCGTCGCAAGCCTTGATGGACTCTTCGTCGCGTAAAGATCCGCCGGGTTGAATCACGGCTGCGACGCCCGCCCGAGCCGCTTCGTCGATGTTGTCGCGGAACGGGAAGAAAGCTTCCGACGCCATGACCGAACCTTTAACCGGCACACGCGCCTTTAAAATACCTATCTTCGTCGAGTCCACGCGGCTGACCTGGCCGCCGCCGATACCGATCGTCTTCAGGACGCCACCGTCACGGTTGGCGTAGAGCACGGCGTTGGATTTGATGTGACGGATGACCTTCCAGGCGAATTCCATGACATCCCATTCCGATTCGCTGGGCGCCCTTTTCGTAACGACTTTCGCGTCGCGGACGTCCACAGAAGCGAGATCTCTTTCTTGGACGAGCAAACCACCCATGACTTTCCGGAACGTACGGTCACCAAACATGACGGTCTGTGTTTTGCGGTCCCAAATAGGGATTTCCATGAGGCGTAAGTTTTTCTTACCCTTCAAGATCCGAAGAGCCTCCTCATCGTAACCGGGAGCGACGACGCATTCGTAAAATTCTTTGATGATCTCGTTTGCAGTCGGCACGTCGATGACATTGTTGATCGCAATGATACCACCGAACGCGGACATCGGGTCACAATCGCGGGCAGCCACGAAGATTTCTTTCAGCGAATATTTCTCTTCCATACCTTCAAGGGGCGGCACGGCTTGTGCGATGCCACACGGTGTGGCGTGCTTGATGATGACGACGGCCGGCTGCGCGAATTCCTTGGCGGCTTCGAGCGCAGCGTCGAGATCGGCTAAGTTATTGTAAGACAGCTCTTTTCCATGAAGCTGGCGGGCGGCCGCGATGCAGGGCTCACCCGCGGCTTTTCTATCTTTCAAAAGGATCGAGGAAACGTCATGATAGAAAGCCGCGGTTTGATGGGGGTTTTCGCCGTAACGCAGGTCTTGCTTTTTGATTCCTTGATAATTGAACACGTCGGGATAACGCCCGTCTTTGCCGCCGGTCAGATAGTTTGCGATGGCGCCTTCGTAGCGCGACATGAGGACGAAGACTTTCTTCATGAGTCGGAAGCGCGTGTCTTCCGAAAGGTCGCCTTTTTTCATTTCCTCCAAAATCGGAATGTAATCCTCGGGGTCGACCACGACGGCTACGTCTTTCCAGTTTTTGGCCGCGGCGCGGATCATCGTAGGACCGCCGATGTCGATGTTTTCGATCGCCTCTTCCAGGCGTACGCCGGGCTTCGAGACGGTCTGTTCGAAGGGATAAAGATTCACCACGACGAGATCGATGGGTTGGATGCCTGAGTCTTGGATCTGCTTGAGATGGGTTTCGTTCGATCGGATAGCCAGAAGACCGCCGTGGATTTTCGGGTGCAACGTCTTCAGCCGGCCGTCCAGTATCTCGGGTTGGCCCGTGTACTCACTGATTTCGACGACGGGAACGCCCGCTTCTTTTAAAAATTTCGCGGTACCGCCCGTTGAAAGGATTTCGATTTTCTGTGCCGCCAATCCTTCCGCAAATTCGAGAATGCCGGTTTTATCCGAGATACTGATGAGGGCTCTTTTTATTTTTGGCATAAGATTTCCATATTACCTTAAACTCGCCGCACCTAGAAGACTTTTAAGATCGTTGTCGATAAGTTTAATGCCGGCGCCGAAAAACCAATCCGGATCCTGTTGGGTCGAGATGAAATCGTCTATTCCTGAGACAACGTAGAGATTTTTAGTAACGTTTACAGTGCCCATGGCCTTTAAATGAGGTCTTTCACCGCCATCGGTTCGGAAATCGAAGGCGGAGAACTCCACGCCTACGGGACCGTATTTATAGTCCAGTCCCACGCCGCCCCGCGATTCGATCAATCCGCCGCGCATGGTCAGATTATGGAAGGTCTTGGCGAGCTGGGCCGAGATCAAGAATTTATTTTTATCGACGACACTTTCATCTGTAACCGTAGTGGTCGTTGTACCGCTTGAAGTCACGTTGGTCGTCGTGACTTTTTGAGTGGGAGAAGGGTTCGGATCGACGACGAAATCGAGCAAAAACGCCTTGTCGGGCCTGGGCCGCATGGCGATGCCGACGTAATTTTTAAAATCCTTGGTCGTCCCCAAATATTCGGTGTGGTAACCCACCTCGAACTGGAAGCGGTTCACGCCCCCTAAAGTCTCGCTCAAACCTTCAGCCGCGTTGCTGATGTTATCGGCCAGTTTTTCGTCGTTCAAGATCCGGCCCAGGCTACCGCGGCCTTCGTCGACTTTGCGTGTGATATTATCCAGCCTAGCCATCGTGTCCCGAAGCGATTCTTTGCGGTCCCGCATAAGTTCGGAAAGGTCTCCGGAAAATCCCCGGAGGTTCGCTACGATTTGATTGACGTTGGCTTGGTTCTGCACCGTCATTTCGGCCATTTTCTTGGTGAAAATTTCCATGTTGTGCAGAACGCGGTAAACCGGCGCCTGTTCGTCGTCCGCCAGCATTTTCTTGAGCGACCCGGTGATTTCCTTCACGTCGGAAGCGATCTGCCCCAAGTCGACGTAAGGATTCACCGCGTGGATTTGCTGGCCTTCGCCCAAGACGCCCGTTTCCAGGTCACCGGGCTTCAAATCGACGTAAGTCTCGCCCAAGAATCCCTTCGTGCGCACTTGAGCTTGGGCGTTGGCACCTAATTTTACGACGTCCCGAAGCCTGAGTCTGGCTTTGGCGCGTTTGCCTTCGAAGAGTTCCAAGTGATCGATGTAACCGACCTGGATACCCGCCACTTCGACCGGAGTCTTACGCGTCAAGCCTTCCGCGGAATCGATGACGACCATGACCGTGTAATCGCCTCCGTCGAAAAAACCGCGGTCCCCCACGCGCAAAGTGGCGTAGACGACGATCGCGAGCGCTATAACCGCGAAGAGTCCGACGCGGAATTCACGGGAAAAAGATTTCGCGGGAATATTCTCGCTCACGCGTCCCCTCGCCTCTCCAAAAATTTCCTCACGAAAGGATGTGGATTTTTGCGCAATTCTTCGGGAGTGCCCCGAGCGACGATGCGGCCTTCATAGAGCATGGCCACGAAATCGGCGATTTGGAATGTGGATTCAATGTCGTGACTGATCACGACGGAAGTCACTTCGAGTTTTTTCTGGGTATCCTGAATCAAGCGATTGATCGTGTCCGTCATCAGCGGATCCAAGCCGGTCGTGGGTTCGTCGTAGAGAATGATGGCGGGTTTTAGGGCAAGGGCTCGGGCAAGTCCAACCCTTTTTCGCATGCCGCCGGACAATTCGGACGGCATTTTTCCAAGCGCTTCCGAAAGACCAACTTGCTTCAGTCTCTCTACGACTTTTTGGTGCGTTTCTTCGGCGGAGAGCTTCATATGTTCCTTGATGGGAAACGCCACGTTCTCTTCTACGGTCAAAGAATCAAAGAGAGCTGCGTTTTGGAACAGCATCCCGAATTTTTTTCTAAATTCATTACGGTCTTTTTCGGACAGACTCCAGGGATCGACGCCGTCAACCAATACTTGGCCACGGTCCGGACGCAGAAGGGCCAGTATGTGCTTCAATAAAACGGACTTTCCCGTGCCGCTGGGCCCTAAGATCACTGAAAGTTTTCCGCGTGGAATCTCAAGATCGATGCCGGCCAATACTTCCTGGTCGCCGAAACTTTTATGAACGTCTTTGAATTGAATGCAGGAAGTTTCCGTAGCAGTCATGGTCCGTCCCCGGGAAAGAGAGCCAAGATCCAAGAGGTCAGAAAATAATCCACGATGAGAATCATGACCGAAGAAATCACCACGGCTTCCGTCGTGGCGCGTCCGACGCCTTCCGCTCCACCGTGCGTGCGGTAACCGCGATGGCAACTCACCAAGGAAAGCATAAATCCGAAAACAGCGGCCTTTACGAGCCCACCCAGGAAATCATCCGCGTCGACGTAATATGTCAGTTTTTGCGTGAAGGTGATCGCATCGATATGGAGAAGATGCACCGCGATTACATAAGCGCTCACAACTCCCATGTAGCTAAAAATAGCCGCCAGCAGCGGTGCCATGAGGGTCGTGGCGATCACGCGCGGTACGACCAAGAAATGCAAGGGATGGATCGCCATGCTCTGCAGCGCGTCCACCTGTTCCGTCACCTTCATCGTACCGATCTGGGCTGCCATCGCGGATCCGGCACGTGCGGCTATCATGAGGGCGGTAAAAACCGGCCCTATTTCACGCGTCAGCGCGAGTCCCACGGTCGTACCTACGAAGGCCTCGGCTTTGAATTGACGAAAGGCGTACCCAGTCTGCAAGGCGAAGACCATGCCGGTAAAAACCCCTGTCAATGCGATGATTGGAAGAGATTTTACGCCGATGAATTCAAGCTGCTGCAGAAAGACATCGCGCCGGAAAGGACGAGCCGGAAACCAGCGGCAGACGTCTTTGGCGAAAACCAAAAACTCACCGATTTCACGGATAGGCATTAATAAAGCGGCGCCGATTTTTTCGACGAAGCCCACACCGAGACGGAGGATTTTACTGTCAGCCAATGAAGACACGTTCCACCCTCTCTGAAATACGGCAGAAAATTTCATAAGTGATGGTCTGCGCCATGGAAGCTAAGTCCTGCGCCGTAATCTGTTTATTTCCCTGGCGGCCGATCAATATGACTTCGTCCCCTATTTTCGCGCCGGGGACATTGGTCAAATCGATCATCGTCAAATCCATACAGACGATTCCGCGGACAGGAGCTTTGCGGCCTTTCACCAAAACTTGCGCCCGATTCGACAAGAGTCTCGGATACCCATCCGCATAACCGACCGGCAGGACGCCGATGCGCGAACTCCTTTTCGTCGTAAACGTGCGGTTATACCCGATCTTCGTGCCTGGAGGGACGGACTTAAGCGACAAAAGCCGCGTCGACCATGTCAGCACCGGCTGCAGCCGAAAGATTTTCTTCGATTTTTCGGATTTCTCTGATTTCAACGAAGGATAGGCTCCGTATAAAGCGATACCTAACCGCGCCATACGCTGAGGCCCACCCCCAAGATTCCTATCGAGACTCGCCTGGCTATTGGCCAAATGAAACACAGCCTCTCCGAAAAAAGACACGAAGGTTTTTTCGCAGGACGCGAATACGCGCGCTTGTTTTTGGGTAAATGCCGGATCGCTGGCTTCCGCCAAATGAGTTAACAAACCAACGGGTTTAAGGTTCTTAAGGGAAGAGATTCTGCGGCAGAAGTCGAGGAACTCGCCGGGCAAGACGCCCAATCGCGTCATGCCGGTGTCTACTTTAAGATGCACATCAACTTTTCGTTGTAAGCGACGTGCATGTGCATCGAGCTTACGTGCCGAAGCTTCATCGTAAATCACCGGCGTCAGATTGAATTTCAAAATATCCGCGACCGCATCATCTAAATAGCCCAACAATGTCAAAATCGGACTCTTTATTCCGGCTTCGCGCAAACGCACGCCTTCGTCGATCGTCCCGACACCGAACGCATCGCAGCCCTCTTTTTCCAAGGCGCGTGCGACGGCGACGGCTCCGTGGCCATAAGCATTTGATTTGACGACACAGAGCGTTTTGACGTCCTTCGGCAGACGTCGTTTCAGAACGCGGAAATTATGTCTAAGGGCTTTAAGGTCGATGGTAACGGAAGTCGGCGTGATTCGTTTCATGAAGTTCTTGCAGATGAATTCTTTTGGTATAGGCTCCGCGAACTTTATGTCAACGGAGATGTCGACGCAGATCGCACCGGGACCGGCTCACGGAACCGAAATCACCTGGCTCGGACACGCGACCGTCATGATCCGCAGGAACGGCCGAACGATCATGACGGATCCGGTTTTCAGTAACCGCGTCTTGCTCGTGAAACGCCGCAAACCCTTCCCTTTGGCTTTAAATCAAGTCCCGAACCCCGACGCCGTTTTCATTTCCCACGCGCATTACGATCATCTGGACTTGCACACGCTTAAATATTTCGATTGTAAAACCGTTATTGTCACACCGCGAGGCTTAGGCCGCTTGATTTCCAAGTTCGTCAAAAATCCAATCGTTGAAATCTCCACCGGCTCCCAGGCCGAAATTTTTCCAGGACTGAAGACGACCACCTTCGCGGTCAATCACAGCAGCTTCCGCTTGAGCGGCCTGACTTATCGCGGCTGTCACGGCTATTGGATCGATTGGGACGGCACGAAAATTTTCTTTCCGGGGGATACGGGTTATCGCGATTTTTCGAGATTCCAAGGCGCTGACGTGGCCTTACTCCCGATCGGCCCTTGTGAGCCCAAGTGGTTCATGAAGCCGAGGCACTTGGATCCGGAAGATGCGCTCCGTGTTTTTCAGGAGATCAATGCCCAGCGCATGATCCCCATCCATTGGGGCACTTTTAAACTCGGCTTGGATCCCGCCGATCAGCCGATGCACACGCTTAAGGGCTTACTCTCCCAAAAAAATCTTCACGATCGAGTCCCAATCCTGGCACCGGGACAAGTTCTGAAAATCTGAACTTCTTCGAAACTGCCAAACTTCCGATTGATCTTTCTATTTCCGCTGACGTAATCCCTTCCCTGAAGTCAGGGGTGTCCTCCTTCTCTAAAATAAAGGAGGGCTGAGACGGATCACGAGGATCCGAACCCTACAAACCTGATCCCGGTCATGCGGGCGGAGGGAGACTCAAGTGATTACGGTTCACATCAACGGAGAAGATCGTACCTTCGAGCAGGCTCTGACCGTCGCCCAATTGATCCAAAATATTCAAATCGCCCCGTCTGTCGCCGTCGCGGTAAATTCCGAAATCGTCCCCCGCTCCGAGTTCACGACGTTCACGGTCGCGCATAATGACTGGGTGGAAATCGTTCAAGCGGTCGGTGGAGGATAAATGCAAGACTCGCTCGAAATAAACGGAACCGAATTCAAAAGCCGCTTGCTTCTCGGCACGGGAAAATTTCCGTCTCAAGAAACGATGCAAAAATCCATCGAAGCATCCCAACCCGCCATGGTCACCGTAGCCTTGCGCCGTGTCGATCTGGCGCGGCGCGAAGGCGACATTCTGCAATTCATTGACCGCTCGCGGACGATTTTGCTGCCGAACACCTCCGGCGCGCGTAATGCAAAAGAAGCGATCCTGCTTGCTCATCTTGCGCGCGAGAGCGGTCTTGGGCCTTGGCTCAAGCTCGAAGTGATTCCGGATCCGCGCTACCTGATGCCCGACCCGATCGAGACGCTGAAGGCCGCTGAGATTTTGGTCAAAGAAGGTTTTTTCGTTCTTCCCTACATCCAAGCCGACCCAATCCTGGCGAAGTACTTGGCCGAGATCGGCTGCCCCGCTGTCATGCCACTTGCGGCGCCGATCGGCTCGAATCGCGGGCTCCAAATGCGTGAGACTTTGCGGATCATCATTGAACAGGCAACCGTCCCGATCATCGTCGACGCCGGCCTTGGCGCGCCGTCGCACGCGTGTGAAGCTCTGGAAATGGGAGCGGACGCGGTCTTGGTCAATACGGCGATCGCGACCGCCGGAGACCCAGTCGCGATGGCTCTCGCCTTTTCGGATGCCGTGATCGCGGGCCGACGGGCTTTTCTCGCGGGCAAAGCTCCAGAACAAACCGCAGCCTCAGCCTCCAGCCCCCTGCAAGGAATAGTTCATGCGTAAGGAAGAATTTTTTAAAATCTTGGAAACGGCACCCTCTCTGGAAAACGAAGCGAAGCACGCGACCACCCAACGCTTCGGGCGTGTGATCCAGCTTTTCGCACCCGTGTATCTTTCCAACGAATGCGTCGACACCTGCACCTATTGCGGCTTCAGCTTTCAGAACAAAATCCCGCGGCGAACCCTGACCGTCACGGAGACAGTCAAAGAAACCGAATTTTTGATCGCACAAGGATTCCGACATATCCTGTATGTCGCCGGAGAACATCCCATCCACGTCTCTCCGAATTATTTGAAAGAAGTCATCGCGGCGGTCCGCCCGCGTCTCGCATCTATTTCGATCGAAGTTGCCCCGTTTTCGACGGAAGTTTATAAAGACTTGATCACCGCCGGGCTGGACGGCGTCGTCCTCTATCAAGAGACTTACGATCGTGCGCGCTATGCGGAGTCTCACCTGGCAGGGCCAAAGAAAAACTACGAACGTCGTTTGGCGGCCGCGGAGGAAACCCTTTCATCGGGAATCGCGCATTTCGGCATGGGAATCCTTTTAGGCTTGAGCGATTGGCGCGAGGACGCCTTTGCGCTCGTCCAGCATTTGGAAAGTTTGCGCAAAAAATACTGGCGTACGGAATTCACGGTCAGCCTGCCACGCTTGAAGGCTTGCGCATCTTCTTACGACGTCCCGCATCCGGTATCCGATGAGGATTTTTTAAGACTCGTCATTGCACTACGCATTTTATTGCCCGAAGTCGGTCTGGTGCTTTCGACCCGCGAACCAGCGCCTCTGCGCGACCGGCTCTTAGAACTCGGAGTCACGCGTGTCAGCGCAGGATCGCGCACGGAACCCGGTGGTTATCTCGAGCCCGAAGAAGCCTTGAAACAATTCGAAAACGAAGACCGACGCACGCCCTCGGAGGTCGCGAGTGCGATCCGCGCCAAAGGCCTCGAACCGGTTTGGAAGGATTGGGAGAAATTATGAAAGTCTATGAAGAGAAAAAAAACATGCGCGTTCCCTTCCGTGAGATTCCTCTCTCCGGCGGCAACGCACCTTTCCGCACCTATGACACGTCCGGCGCGCATTCCGATCCCAGTGCGACCATTGATTTGAGCCTAGGCCTCCCGAAGATCCGCTCTTCCTGGATCCAAAAGCGCTTAGGCGACACGAACAAAAGCCAAATGCACTACGCGCGCAAAGGCGTAATAACCGAAGAAATGGAATTCGCGGCCTTACGTGAAGGCCTTTCTCCCGAATACGTGCGCGACGAAATCGCCCGTGGCCGCGCGATTATCCCGGCGAACGTCAACCATCCTGAACTCGAGCCCATGATCATCGGCCGGAATTTCCTGGTTAAAATCAACGCGAACATCGGCAACTCCGCGGTGCTTTCGAGCATCGAAGACGAGGTCGAAAAATTGGTTTGGGCCACACGTTGGGGTGCCGACACCGTCATGGATCTCTCGACCGGAAAGAACATCCACGAAACGCGCGAATGGATCCTGCGCAATAGCCCCGTCCCGATCGGCACCGTTCCGATTTATCAGGCTTTGGAAAAAGTCGGGGGCCGTCCCGAGGAATTGACTTGGGAAAGTTACCGCCAGACTTTGATCGAACAAGCAGAACAAGGCGTCGATTACTTCACCATCCATGCGGGCGTCCTGAAGGATTACGTTCCGCTGACGATGAAACGCCTCACCGGCATCGTCTCGCGCGGTGGAGCGATCCTAGCCAAATGGTGCGTGACGCATGGGAAAGAAAACTTCCTCTACACGCATTTCGAAGAGATCTGCGAGATCATGAAAGCTTACGACGTGAGTTTTTCGCTAGGCGACGGCCTGCGCCCTGGATCCATCCATGACGCCAACGACGCCGCGCAGTTCGCCGAACTCAAGACTTTAGGAGAATTGACCCAAATAGCCTGGAAACACGATATCCAGACCATGATCGAAGGCCCGGGCCACGTGCCGATGCATTTGATCCAAGAGAACATGGATAAGCAGTTGAAGGAATGCTCCGAAGCGCCCTTCTACACCCTAGGTCCTCTTACGACTGATATCGCACCAGGCTACGACCACATCACCTCCGCCATCGGCGCCGCGATGATCGGCCGCGCCGGCTGCGCGCTGCTGTGTTACGTCACGCCAAAGGAGCACTTGGGCCTGCCCAACAAAGATGACGTTAAAGCCGGCGTCATCGCCTACAAGATCGCCGCCCACGCCGCCGATCTGGCGAAAGGCCACCCGCGCGCGAAAGAGCGAGATTACGCCCTGTCGAAAGCGAGATTCGAATTCCGCTGGGAAGACCAATTCAACCTAAGCCTCGACCCTCCCACGGCCAAAGCCTTCCACGACGAAACCCTCCCCGCCGACGGCGCCAAACGCGCGCATTTTTGCTCGATGTGCGGACCGAGCTTTTGTTCGATGAGAATTTCGGAGGACGTGCAGAAAGAAAAATTAAGCGCATAAAAAAGCCCCCTGCACCATTTGGCACAGAGGGCTTTTTAAAATTCATGAAAATCGCGGATTAACGAATCTTAACCGAGAATTCCAAGGTATCACCCGGCACGTAGTTGGTGCGCCAATCCCACCAGCTGACGCGTTTGATGAGCTCGGTTTCAAGCAAGGCACTGCGCTGGTTTCCCAGATCTCTGTTCTTCTTGTCATTCCCTTGTCCGATTTTGACAAAAATATCGACATCGTTCGAGAAGCCGCTCTTTTCAGCGATTGTCTTCTGCTTCTTTAAAGTATTGAGAATGTCATCGAGATTACAAGTTGCCTTTGTGGACTTGGGAACAAAGCTGCAATTTTTCGCGGCTAAGTTCTTATTGATGTCGCTTTCGACGGCGCCTTTCGCTCCCGAGTGCGCGACGTCGACGGCGGCGTTGCCTATCTTTCCTCCGATACCTCCGCCCAAATTAAGAGCGGATACTGTTCCGGCCGTCAGAAGCATCATGGCTCCCATCATAGCTCCGACGACGATCGTGGTTTTGGTTACTTTCATATGTTGATTCTCCTTTATATGTGGATATTTCGGAGAAGCGTGCTAGCTTAAATTTCTTTAAAAGACAAGAAAGACATAAACACGGGGCCCTATGTCTAAAAGAAAAGAGAAGGAAAGCAAAACTTCCCGCCCGGTCGTCGCTTTAACCGGTACCGCAGGATTCGTCGGGAGTTCTTTGCTTCGTGAACTCGAAAAAGACGATCGTTACGAAAAAATCATCGCATTCGACTTAAGACGCCCCCCTCTCGATACCAAAAAGACGAAATTTTACCGCTTCGATCTGACTGAAACCTTAGCCGATTCCAAGCTCCTGGAAATTTTCGAGAAAGAAGGCGTCGATACGGTCGTGCACGCGGCGTTTCCGATTTCACCGCCCCGCGATCTATCTTGGGCCCATGAATTGGTTTCCGTCGGTACGATGTACGTGCTCGACGCCTGCGCCTCGAAAAAAATCAAAAAGCTGGTCGTCGCTTCCACGACCGAAGTCTACGGCGCCCATGCCACGAATCCGAATTTTTTGACGGAAGAACATCCTCTTCGCGGAGGTTTTAAGAGCCGCTTCCTTCGCGACAAGATCGACGCCGAGATCCAGGTACAGAAATTCGCCAAGAAAAATCCGGGGACGCTCGTGACGATCCTGCGCCCTTGCTCGATCGCAGGACCGAACGTCAAAAATTACAAAACGACTTTCCTGGAACAACCCGCGGTATTGACCGTCATGGGCTACGATCCTCTTTTTCAGCTCGTCCACGAAGAGGATGTGATCCGCGCTTTTAAAATGTCCCTGGAGAAAGACATGCCGGGTATTTTTAACATCGTCGGCGAAGGGCTCCTGCCTCTCTCGAAGATCTTAAGCTTAAGCGGCAAAATCCCTGTCCCCGTGCCTGCCCCGCTTCTTTATCCGGCCGTGCAATTGCTCTGGTACGCAAATATCTTATTCGCGCCCGCCTCCCGTTTGGATTTCTTGAAATATCTTTCGGTCGCGGACGGAGAAAAAGCAAAAAAAGCCGGTTTCCGCCCGAAATATTCCACAAAAGACGCGCTCCTCTCTTTCATCGGCGCTCAAAGACTGAGAGAAATTCATTTAGATACGCAGGAAAATCATACCCACTTTAAAGACAGCTTAAAAGAAACCATGGCAGCGTTATGACCAACGGAAATTCCAGAGGAACTAAGAAAGAGACGACAAATATTCACTACCTCAAAAGCGTTCCCGCGCCTGCAGCCACGAATAAAGACACCGCGAGAACAGCTTCCCTTTCTATGGAGGAAGTTGAATCCAAAAAAGACTCTCAATTCACCGATCTCATGGCCGGACTCGAAAAAAGGATGGATCGGATCGAGAATGAATTCCGCGGTGCTGTGGCGGAAATGAAGAAAGGTCGGCCCCAACAGCAAGCGTCCGACTTCTCCTCTCTGGTCAAAAACCTCGAGGACCATATCCAAACAATGTCGGATGACCTCAAGAATAATTTGTCACCGAAAGGCTCTCGCCAATTGATCGTTTTTTTAGAACTTTTGAAGCGAATGAAGCGCGCCGTTGACCCAGCAGTGTACAAAGACATTTTGAAAAGCCTGTGGTTCGGCCCATCCCAAAAATCAGAAGATAATTACGAAGTCGATGAATTCGGCATGGATCCGGCTTTCGTGAAACAGGTAAAACCTTTTTTTGACTTCCTTTATTATAATTATTGGCGCGTTTCCGTCGAAGGACTGCAGCACATTCCGAGTGAAGGCGGAGGACTCATCGTCGCCAACCACTCCGGCACATTGCCCTATGACGGTTCGATGATCGGAGCCGCGGTGGCGAACGAGCATCCTTCGCGCCGCGACGTGCGTTTCTTGGTCGAAGACTTCGTGTATCACTTTCCTTTTTTAGGGACGTTCATGTACCGCATCGGCGGCGTGCGCGCCTGTCAGGAAAACGCCGAAAGACTTCTCACGCGCGGCCATCTCGTGACGGTTTTTCCCGAAGGCGTCAAAGGCATCGGCAAGCTGTACAAGGAACGCTATCGCCTTCAACGTTTCGGACGTGGCGGCTTCATCAAGCTCGCCTTACGCACGCGCTCGCCGATCATCCCCACCGCCGTCATCGGCGCCGAGGAAATTCATCCGCTTCTGTATAAATCAACGATTCTGGCCCGGCCTTTTGGTATTCCTTACATTCCTCTGACGCCCACGCTTCCACTACTGGGACCGGCAGGCTTGCTACCCTTGCCTTCGAAATGGACCATTGTTTTCGACGAACCGATCGCTTTGACGGAATACGGCCCGGAGGCTGCGGAAGATCAATTGCTCGTCAATAAACTCTCGGAAATGGTCCGTGGGCGCATTCAGAACTTGGTCACAGAGGCGCTAAAAAAACGCCGCTCCGTTTGGTTCGGGTAAATTTATCATGAAACACTATAATATATTGGCTTTTGCCATCATTGCGGTCGGTCTTCTTGCGACCTTATTCCTCAGCAATCATGCCTCGAGCTTACGCCAGGCACGCCTTACCGATCACAAAAAGCTATGGCTGTCCGATGCGAACGACAGGGTTGGCGGCCAGCTGGAAAAACAGTTGGAGCAATGGGGCGCGATTGCGGCCCTTGTCTTCGGGGCGCTCGGCTTTTTCTTCGCTTGGCGCGGCCCTCTACCGGATCCTAGATCTTTTGCGAATTATGCCGTCTTGGCCTTAGGCCTTCTTACCCTCATCGGCTCTGCAGGCTGGCTGCTGCTAGAACGCATCGCTCCCTTATTTCGCATGTAGCGTCTTATCATTTTTTCAAAAAAGTAACACTCTTATATCTATTTAAAAAATAAGGGTAATATAAAATTAAGATTTATTTTTTATCAAAATATTTGCATTTTTCTCGCTAAAGATGGACAATTTCTCTCCGTGGGTAGCAAACCGCATTCCCTAGGAGAAACTCATGAAGAACGCACTACGTGTATGTTTCGGCTTCACGAAAGCGCTGTTCCTAGTGCTGCTCTCATTTTCCGCGCAAGCAGCGACGTTTAACGTGGACAGCACGACTGACGTCGTCGATGCGAATATCGGCAACGGTGTTTGCGCCACGGCCGGTGCCGTCTGTACTTTGCGCGCGGCCATCCAAGAAGCTAATTTCGCCGCCGGCGCGGATACCATCAACGTTCCCGCAGGCACTTATACGATGACCATCAATGGCCGGGCCGAAAATGCGGCCGCTCAGGGCGACTTTGATATCTTAAGCCCCGTTACAATTACGGGATCCTCTGTTTCACCTACCATCATCGATGCGAACAGCGTCGACCGTGTTTTCCATATTATTACGACGAACGGCACCGTGACATTGTCTTATCTTACGATCAAAAATGGCAATCCTGGCTCCGCAGACGGCGGAGGCGCTTATAAATCCGCCAGTGGCGGCGGCGTGACCATCGACCATTGTACCGTTCAAAACAATACCGCGGTTAACGGAGCCGGCATCAGCCTTTTTAGTGCGGATACGCCATTAATCGTCCAAAACTCTTCCATCACTTCGAACACCGCCTCCAACAACGTCGGTGGCTTAAATTTAGAAGGTGAATCCATCTTAGATACAGTAACGATAAACAATAACACCGCCGGTGGCTCTTACGGAGGAGCCAGTCTCACCGGTGGTCCTGCAAGCGTCGATACCGCCACCGTCGACAACAACCAGTCCGCTGGCGAGACAGCTGGTTTGCGCATCTTCGTCAGCCATGCCACAGTTACCGACAGCACATTCACCAGTAACGACATCACCTCCAATGACGGCATCGGCGGACTGCGCTGCCGCGCCTCAGACAACGGCGGGTACTGTAATGTCTCCGGAGCAACCATCACCGACAATACGACCATCGGAGGCTATGCTGGCGCGATGATCGAGGCCGATAACGGCACCACCTCGGTCATCGACAGCGTCATCACGGACAATATCGGGGGATTTTCGGGATTTTACGGCTCTTTGGGCGGGCTTTATCTCGCAGGCAATACGACGACCCTGACCAACACTCGCATCGAGCGCAATATCTCCGTTGAAACAGGCGCCTTATACAATTCGGGCGGCACCTTCACGATGGATAATTGCGTGATCGCTGACAACGAGGCGACGGGAATAGGATCCACCGCCTATGTCGGCGGCATTTGGTTGGATTCATCGACGAGCATAGTCACTCAATCCTCCATCACAGGAAATACAGCGGATTCTGGTCAAGCAGGCGCCATTTACTCCACTCCCGACGGCGGAGTAACGTTGACGAACGTCACCGTCAGCGGCAACGCCAACAACGGCGCTCTGGGCGGCGGTATGCGGCATTTTGTTTTCGACTCTACGCCCGTGACCTTGGATCACGTCACATTCGCGAACAACACGGCCGACGGCGGAAGCAATATCTACAACGACGGCGATACCTTCTACATCAAGAACAGCATTATTACCGGCGGCATCGGCAGCAACAACTGCGCCGGAACTTTCACGACACAAGGCTATAACATCGACAGTGGCACTTCCTGCAATTTTAACCACGGCGTGGGTGGAGACAAAGAAACCACAAATCCCCTCCTTGTCGCCTTAGCCAACAACGGAGACATAACTTACACACATAGCCTCCAGGCAGGAAGTCCCGCCATCGATAGCGGCACTTGCGACGGCTTGACAGAAGACCAGCGCGGAGCACCGCGCCCCATAGACGGCAACAGCGACGCCTCCGCCGTGTGTGATATCGGCGCTTTGGAATTAGGAGTTTGCGGGGATGGTATCATCTCCGTCCCCGAGACTTGCGACGACAGCGATACCAGCAGCGGCGATGGCTGCTCGGCCACATGCACGATCGAGACGGGATTTAATTGCGTCGGCAGCCCCTCCGTTTGTTCCAGTACCTGCGGTGACGGCGTCAAGGCCGCCGATGAAGCTTGTGATGATAGCAATACCACCAATGGCGATGGCTGCTCCGCGACCTGTACCGCCGAGACAGGTTTCAACTGCGTCGGTAGCCCTTCCGTGTGTTCGGCAACCTGCGGCGACGGGACCAAGGCTTCGACAGAAGCCTGCGACGACGGCGATACCTCCAGCGGTGATGGTTGCTCGGCGACTTGTACGGTCGAGACCGGTTTTGATTGCGTCGGCACGGCCCCTTCCGTTTGTACCAGCACCTGCGGTGACAATACCAAGGCCTCGGACGAAGCCTGCGACGACGGCGATACCTCTAGCGGTGACGGCTGCT
>JBPOJN010000034.1:0-40734 GCA_052033505.1 Myxococcota bacterium
GATGTACCGCTCGGTCAGCGACGAGGCGCTGAAGGTCTGCAAAAACGAAATCGCGCCCTTGAACGAAAAAGGCGACCGCGTCGGCGCCCAAGTCGTGAACGGCCGCGTGAAGATGCCTGAGGGTTTCAAAGGCGCTCTGAAACGCTTCGGCGAAAACGGCTTCATGGCGATCGATTTGGATCCCCAGCACGGCGGCATGGGCTTGCCGACCTTGATCAACACCGCCGTCTCCGAATTCGTCATGGGCGCGAACTCGAGCTTCGCCTTCTTCCATCTGCTCACGCGCGGCGACTGCAACATGATGCAGGCCTTCGCCTCCCCGGAACTGAACCAAAAATACTTGCCGAAAATGACCTCCGCCGAATGGTGCGGCACGATGTGCTTGACCGAACCGCACGCCGGATCCGCGGTCGGTGACATCGTCACGGGAGCGAAGAAAAACGACGACGGCAGTTACCAAATCATCGGCACGAAGATCTTCATCACCTGCGGCGATCATGATTTGACTGATAACATCGTCCATCTCGTCCTCGCGCGTGTGATCGGCGACGCACCCGGCACGAAAGGCATCTCTCTCTTCGTCGTCCCACAAAAGCGTTTGAACGAAGACGGCACGCCTGGCGAAGACAACGACGTCAAACTCGTCTCCATCGAACACAAGATGGGCATCAAAGCCTCTCCGACTTGTCTCTTGCAGTTCGGCGACAAAGGAAAATGCATCGGGTGGCTGGTCGGCAAGCAATCCGAAGGCATGAAGTACATGTTCCACCTCATGAACGAAGCGCGTCTCGCGGTCGGCCAGCAAGGCGTCGCGACCGCCGGCGCGGCCTACGAGCACGCGTTGCAGTACGCGAAGGAACGCGTCCAAGGCGGAGAGACTTTGATCATCAATTACCCCGACGTGCGCCGCATGCTCATGACGATGAAGGCCTACACGGAAGCCCTGCGCTGTTTGATCTTCGAATCCGCGATGTACGTCGACTACGCCTGGCATCACGCCGACGCGCACACGCGCGAGGAATACGAAGGCCAACTCGGCCTCATGACGCCCGTTTGCAAAGCCTTCGGCTCCGACATGGGTTTCCGCGTGACCGAACTCGCGATCCAGACCTACGGCGGCTACGGCTTCGTCTCCGACTATCCCGCCGAGCAATACATGCGCGATTTGAAGATCGCGTCTCTGTACGAAGGAACGAACGGCATCCAGGCCATGGACTTGATCGGGCGCAAATTCTTGAAGAATGCCGGCGAGCACATGAAGAAATATCTCGCGAAGATCGCCGTCGAAACGAAGAAGGCCGGTGAAACCGCCGAGCTGAAACCCTTGGCCGACAAAGTCCTCGCGGCCGTCGACCGCTTCGGCAAGGCGGCCTTGCACATCGCCTCTCAAGCGAAGGATGCGAACGCCGTTGGCCTCGCTGCGACGCCTTTCCTGCGCGCCTTCGGCGACCTGCTCTGTGCCCAACTCCTCGTGCGCCGTGCCGCAGTGGCCGCGAAACAACTCGAACAAAAACCGAATCCCGACCGCACGAAGTTCCTCCAGGGCAAGATCGAGGTCGCGAAATTCTACGTTGAAAACATCCTCCCCGAAATGGACCTGAACATCGCGCGCATCGTCACCACCGATCGCTCGGCGATGGCGGATGTGCTATAAACCAAAATAATTTCAATACCTTATAGGTCACAACTTTTGGCGTCTTGCGACGATAAGAAAGCATGTCCTCGCATGAGTTCCGGATTCGCCAAACGGCTCCATGGATCAGAACCGCGGCCGTCTTATCGCCGCCTCGGAATTCTTCGGGCTCTCCGTTCGTAGGCAAGACTGCGCTTCCGATTTCGCAACTTCCGTTCGCACCGATCGCGCCCTTTCATCGCCCCACGATTTTTCATGTCCCATTTTCTTCGAGAGAAACGGTCCGCCGGTCTTACGCGCCTCAGATTGCGGCAGGTTTAGCGGCCCTGAGTCCCGCTTGTTCTTCCTCCGATATCGTCCTGGACCAACGAACGGCTGATATCCTCCTCTTGAGCATTTTGACCTTGGTTTCGGGCATGATCCTCTACTCGGTTGGGATACAACCGGTGGTTCAAGCGCTGTTAGGGGGGCTCGTTCGGGACGCCGTCTACCGATGCAAGTCGCTGCAAACCGGCACGAAAGCCTATGCCGGATTGCAGCCCGGCACCACCATGACATTCGATAAAATGCGCATGCTCGCGCGGCTGGCGCCCGAGGGCCTCAGAACCTCGCACATGCGCCAGGGCAATATCGGCGACTGCTACTTCGTCAGCCGCTGGCACGCTTACAAAAGAAGCCCCTTCGCCCCCTATCTCGTCGCCAAGATGGTGGAGGAAAAGAAAGATCATTGGGAAGTGACCTTCCTCGGCGGGAAGGAAACCATCATCGTCACGAAGAAGGAAATTTTCAGGGGTGGGCGGATCTATCGCAAGAAACAGGACTTTTTCCCTTCCTTCAAAAAATTCGTCTCCGGAAGCCTGCTCGATCAGATTCTCGAAAAAGCTTTCGGACGCCACCTCAAGCGACACGAAAGGAAAGACAAACAGAAAGCCGCCGAGCAAAAGGTCATGAGGACCGAAAACGTCATGGTAGGCGGATGGGCGAGTACCGTGGATGACCTTTTCCTTCCCGCCCCTTACGCATCTCAAATCAAGATATCCTCCATGGGGAACCGGACCTTCCGGCAAAGCCTCCTGACGCGCGAGGTGACGGACCTGCTGATCAAGATCGCCCGGGACCCGGGCAAACACGTCATTTTCGCCTCGACTCCGGCCGGGGAAACTCCTTGGTACGCCTGGGCACGCGACGACGATGAGGACGAAGAAAAAATGGAAAAAGTCTACTATATGGACGCCGAACGCCGCTTCGTCACGCGGCACGCCTATTCCGTTCTCCAGGTGAATCCGGACGAAAAAACCGTCGTCGTCGTGAATCCCCACCAAACCGAGAAAGAACACGTCCTTTCCTTCGAGCGTTTTTTCGAATTGTTCGGCACGGTCGAAGTGGCGGAGTTGAACTTCCCGAAGTTGAATCAACTCCTCGGCCCGATCAGCGGCCTCGACGTCGCCCGGGAAAAGTTCGGCCGACTCGCTTCGCACCTTCCGCACGAATACCAGGTAGCCAAAGGTCTTCCTCTGACCCTACGGCTCGGCCACTACCAACTTTTCATTTCCTTCAAGGACGGGCGTTATTACCTGCGCGGCGACGGACTTTCCCGTGACTCGCAAAAAGCGTTCAAACCCCACGAAAAAATCGTATTCGGGCGCGCGAACATCGCAGAACCCTCGGACGCGTCGGCGAGCGTCTCCCATCGGCATTTGGAAATCTTGTTCGAGGACAACGGAGCGGCCATGATCACCGACATAGGATCCTTGAACGGCACGGAAGCTGTCCTCTTGAAAGCCCCGCCGGCGATCGCGCAGCCTGCTCCAAATGAGGGGCAAAAGGCGCCTTCACCGCTCTCTCCGACCGTTGTCACACCAGTTCCTCCCCGAGATAAATTCCTCACCAAAGGCCTGGAAAAACTGGCGCCGGAGCAAGCCTACGCCTTCTTCCCCGTCATCGGAAAACGCGTCATCCATCTCGGCAAGAAGGGAGCCGTAGTCCATGTCTTGGGTATCGACAATCAAGGCTTTCTGGAACTGCGGATGGGAGATGGGAAATCACTCAAACTCGCGCGCGGGGAATCCTTGACCCTGGGGCGGTTTGATTTTCCGGGCGACCCCACCGTCGACTCACCGCATGCGACGATACGATACGGCGACGACAGCCGCGTCGCCGTGACGGATCTGCGTTCCACTTACGGCTCGAAAATCGAGTCGGTAATCGAAGCTCACTCCGAAATTTAGCTTAGCCTCTATTTGACGACCAAACCGACCGGACAGTGATCCGACCCGAGGACGTCCGGATGGATCGTGGCGTTTTCCAAAATGGGTTTTAAATCATTCGACACGCAAAAATAATCGATGCGCCATCCGACGTTCCGCGAACGCGCGCCGAAGCGGTAGGTCCACCAGGTGTATTTTTTGGGCGACGGATCGAAGTGGCGGTACGTATCGACGAAACCGGATTCCAGCAATCTTCCGAAATGCGCGCGCTCTTCATCCGTAAAGCCCGAACTGCCACGGTTCGGGCCTGGATTCGCGAGATCGATTTCGGTGTGTGCGACGTTTAAATCACCGCAGAGGATGACCGGTTTTTTCTTTTCGAGTTCTTTCAGATATTTCTGAAAATCCACTTCCCATTGCATGCGGTACGGCAGGCGCTTCAACTCTTCGCCTGAATTTGGCGTATACACATTGACCAAAAAATAGTCGGGAAACTCGCAGGTGATCACGCGGCCTTCGGTATCGTGCTCATTCATGCCGATGCCTAAGGAAACGCTTTTCGGTTTGATCTTGGTCAGAATTGCAGTGCCTGAATAACCCGGCTTTTGCGCCGGATTAAAAATCATCTCATAACCGGGCGCGAGATCTTTGAGAGCCTCTGCGGCTTGCGCTTCGTTGGCCTTGATTTCTTGAAGTCCCAACACGTCGGGGGAAAATTTATTCAGGAATCCGGCGAAATCTTTCTTCATGACGGCGCGGATGCCGTTGACGTTCCAGGAAACGAGTTTTCTCGAAGAGGCCATGGGGAGAGATCAGGCAAGCAGCGTGTGCTTAACGGTTTTGAAGAAGCCTTTCCAAGATCCGAACGTGTCGTCGACCGCGGACGCTTCGTAACCGCAATGCACCATGCAGTCCGCGCATTTCTCGTGGCGGCCCGTGCCGTAGCGGTCCCACTCGGTCGTTTCCATCAGCTCTTGGAACGTCTGCGCGTAGCCTTCGCCCAAAAGATAACAGGGTTTCTGCCACCCGAAAACGTTGTAGGTTGGATTGCCCCACGGCGTGCACTTATAGTCTTCCTTGCCCTGAAGGAATCTCAAGAAAAGCGGCGATTGGTTGAACTGCCAGGATTTTTTCGGCTTCTCCAAGATCTTCGAGAAAAGCTGAGTCGTGCGGCTGCGTTTTAGGAAATGCTCCTGGTCCGGCGCTTTTTCATAGCTATAGCCCGGCGAGATCATCATGCCTTCGGTTTTCAATTCCGAGACGAAATCGAAGAACTCGCGCACGCGTTCGGGATTCGCGCCTTCGAAGAGCGTCGTGTTCGTCGTAACGCGGAAACCTTTGGCCTTGGCTTTTTTGATCGCGGCGACCGCGATGTCGAAAATGCCGTCGCGGCAGACCGCGTGGTCGTGTTCTTCTTTCAAACCATCCAAGTGAATGCTGAACGTCAGATATTGCGACGGCTCGTACTGATCGAGTTTACGATCCATCATGATCGCGTTCGTGCAGAGGTAGACGTATTTCTTGCGCGCAACCAGGCCGCGAACGATTTCAGGCATTTCGGGATGGATCAAAGGCTCGCCGCCGGGGATGCTCACCATCGGCGCGCCGCATTCGTCGACGGCCTTGAAACATTGTTCGGGCGAAAGGCGCTTATTCAACACTTCGTCGGGAAACTGGATTTTGCCGCAGCCCGCGCATTCGAGATTGCAGCGGAACAAAGGCTCCAACATGAGAACGAGCGGGTAGCGTTTATTGCGCCTAATTTTTTGCTTCAACACGTAGGAAGCCACGGTGAAGGCTTGTGCGATGGGAACGGCCATAGAGACGAAGGAGCTAGCCGCCTTTTTGGGCGATGACAAGATCGAAAATCACCAGATGAACAGCGTCCAATGATTCCCGCTCAAGATCCTCAAGAGCATGCTCAACCCCTGCGGATGCCCGCCCCAGAACGGCAACCACCCCAAGGCCACGTAGTGAAACGTCACCAACACCGAGAGCATGGTCACCATACGCGGATGGCTTCGTCCCCAGAGCTGCAAATTTCTCAGCGGTCCCCCGTCTTTGGCTTCCACACGCTTCCAGAAATCCTGCCACATTTTTAGAAAACACATCCCAAGCCCGTGCCAGAGCCCCCAAATCAAAAACGCCCAGCTCGTCACGTGCCACATCGCGATCGCGAGAAAGACGATCGCGTAGTTTCGGTAGATGTGGCGCTTCTTTCCGCCCAGAGGGATGTAGAGATAATCGCGCGTAAACCGCGTCAGCGTCATGTGCCACGTACGCCAAAACTCGGCCAGGTTTTTGCGGAAATACGGATAGTCGTAATTCTCGGAGATGCGATATCCCGCAAGCGCGCAGCAGGCGATGGTGAGATCGTTGGCGGCCGACACGAAGAGATAAAAACCGAAGGCCCGCGCGTACAGACCCCATACGAGCGTCCCGTACGAGAGATGCTGCGGATAATCGAAATACGTCTTCCAGTCCAACTCCAGGTAATGCGTCGCCACCCAGCCTTTGAGGATCGCCACGGCGATGCGGATGAACTGCGAGCCGGTCTCGGGCCAGGAAAGCAGAGGCCTCATCTCGGACGAGAGATTTTTCCGGAACTCGTCCAACCTCTCGATCGGTCCCTGGAAAAAAGTCGGCGCGAAGAACGCATACACGAAAAATTCCAGAGGATCGGACGGCAGCGGTTTCCCGCGTCCCACGTCGAGCGTCACCGACAGCATCCGGAAGAGCCCGTACGCGACGCCGAAGCGGTGCACGAATGGACCGATCCAAGGCGAAACCCACGCGGGAGACACCATGGGCAAATCGAGCAGGAAGAAATAAAGCACAACCAAACCTACCGCGATCACGTGCGACCAAAATGATTTGCGCGGATGCCATTGCAGCCAGAAAAGCCCGTAGTAGATCAGCCCCGTCGTCGCGACGAACCCGAACGTATAAAAAGGCGACGTGATGATCTCGATGACCGCGACCGACGAGAGCAGGATCGTCAAGTTGCGCGCGAAATCCGGCAGGAACCTCACCGTTAAAAGCAAGACGGTGAAAATGACGAGACTTTTGTTCAGCAAGAGTCCGTCGAAAACGGGAGACGTGAAAATTTCGTTGAGTGACATGGAAGGTTCGTGTGTATGTCGAAGGATAGGACCCAAATGCAAAAGAAAAAATCCGCCAAACTCTTCGCCCAAGCCCAAAGCCTCATGCCCGGAGGTGTAAACTCGCCCGTCCGCGCCTTCAAATCCGTCGGTGGCCATCCCCTTTTCCTCAAAAAAGCGCGTGGTGCGCGCGTCTGGGACGTCGATGGGAACGAATACGTGGATTTCATCGGGTCTTGGGGGCCGATGATCTTGGGACACACCCATCCCGCCGTCGTCGGTGCCGTCGCGAAGATCATGAAAAACGCGACCAGCTTCGGCGCCCCTTGCGAGCAGGAAGTTCTACTCGCACAAGAGGTCGTCCGGGCCGTGCCTTCGATCGAAAAGGTGCGATTCGTGAACAGCGGCACTGAAGCCGTCATGGGGGCGCTCCGCGTGGCCCGGGGATTCACGGGCAAGAGCAACATCATCAAGTTCGACGGCTGTTATCATGGGCACACGGATTCTTTGCTCGTCAAAGCCGGTTCGGGAGCGACGACTCTAGGACATCCCGACAGCGCGGGCGTACCTCCGGAATTCGTCTCCAAAACTTTGATCGCCCGCTTCAATGATCTCGAGTCGGTAGAAAATCTTTTTAAAGCGCACCGTGACATCGCCGGCGTGATCTTGGAGCCCGTCGTGGGCAACATGGGCGTCTTGATCCCGAAGCCGGGTTTCTTGGAAGGTCTGCGCGCGCTCTGTGACCGCCACGAAGCCTTGCTGATTTTCGACGAAGTCATGACGGGATTTCGCCTTGCTTACGGCGGAGCCCAGGCACTTTACAAAATCAAACCGGATCTCACGACTTTAGGAAAAATCATCGGCGGCGGCTGGCCCGTCGGGGCGTACGGCGGACGGAGGGACATCATGGACTGCGTGGCGCCGTTGGGTCCCGTGTATCAAGCCGGGACTCTCTCCGGAAATCCCATGGCGATGACGGCGGGCCTCGAGACGTTAAAGCTCCTGAAAAAAATGAAGCCCTACGCGCGCCTCGAAAAATCCGTGAAACGGCTTTGCGACGGACTCGCCCAAGCGGCTCGCGAAGCCGGAGTTCCCGTCACGATCAATCGACTCGGTTCGATGTTCACGATTTTCTTCACGGATCAGGAAGTTTTCGACGCGGACTCGGCACGTACTTGCGACACACAAAAGTTCGGTTTTTTTTTCCGCTCGATGCTGGATTCAGGCGTTTCGCTCGCGCCGTCGCAATTCGAAGCCTGCTTCGTCTCAGCGGCGCATTCGGAAAAAGATTTTCAGCAAACAATCCTGGCCGCCCAAAAAGCCTTCCGTACCTGCGCTGCTTGATCCTTTGTTCCTACTCTTTGGGCTTGAGCATCGTCTTCGGATCGAGCAGCTTTTCCATTTGCTCCTCGGAAAGGAGCTTTTCGGCACGCAGGATTTCTTTGATCGTCTTGTTTTCCTTCACGGCCTTTTTGGCGACCTGAGCCGCTTTGTCGTAGCCGATCACCGAGTTCAGGTTCGTGACTAACATCAAACTCTTATCCGAAAGCTCGTTGCAGCGGTCGACATTCGCTTCGATGCCGTTCACGCATTTCTCCGCCAGCATGATCGAGCCGGTCGTGAGCAATTCGATCGACTCAAAGAGATTGCCCGCGATCACGGGCATCATGACGTTCAATTCGAAATTCCCGTGCTGACCGCCGATCTGCACGACGAGATCGTTGCCTTGCACCTGAGCGGCAAGCTGCATGACGGATTCGGGGATGACGGGATTGACCTTGCCAGGCATGATCGAAGAGCCGGGCTGGAGTTCCGGTAAAAAGATTTCCCCGATTCCGCAGCGCGGGCCCGACGAGAGCCATCGGATGTTGTTCGCGATCTGGAGCAACGATACCGCGACCGCCTTCAACGCGCCGCTCGCATAGACGCAAGCGTCCTTCGCCGACTGGGCTTCGAAATGATTTTCAGCTTCTTTAAATTTTACCTGCGTTTTTTCGGAGAGTAGGGCGCAAACTTTTTCGGAGAACTTCGGATGCGTATTAATGCCGGTACCGACCGCGGTGCCACCGATCGCGAGTTCCAGCAAGCCTTCCAACGCCGGGCCCCAACGCCTAATACCGTGCGAGATTTGCGAGGCGAATCCCGCGAATTCCTGTCCTAACGTGACCGGCGTCGCGTCCTGCAAGTGAGTGCGGCCGACCTTCACGACGTCAGCGAATTCCTTGGCTTTGATGTTGAAAGCTTTCTCCAACCCCTTCAACGCCGGGATCAATCCCTTCGCCAGACCCAGCGCCGCGCCCACGTGAATCGCGGTCGGGATGACGTCGTTCGACGACTGTCCCATGTTCACGTGGTCGTTCGGATGCACCGGCGACTTCGTGCCGATCTTACCGGTCAAAGATTGATTGGCCAAATTCGCGATGACTTCGTTCGCGTTCATGTTCGTCGAGGTGCCGGAACCCGTCTGGTAAATATCGAGGGGGAAATGCGCGTCGTGTTTGCCTTCGGCGATCTCAAGCGCCTTCTCCGCGATCGCGCGCGCGATCTTCGCATCCAGCTTGCCCAAGTCTTGATTGGCCGCGGCGGCCGCCCATTTGATCAAGGCCAGGGCCTCAATGAACCGGCGGTCGAACCGCCGCTTCGAAACTTCGAAATTTTCGACAGCCCGCTGGGTCGAAGCCCCATAGAGGAAATTTTCGGGGATCTTCACTTCGCCCATCGAATCGCTTTCGGTGCGGAATGACATAAGAAGCTCCTTCTCGTTATTTTTTAATGGAGAAGACATTGGACAAGACCGCATCCGGCGTCTCCGGCACGGGCTTCTGACAAAAATCTACGCGGATTTGAAGCGATTCTTTCGCGTCGAAATCTTCAGGAATCTTCCAAGAGAAATCCCCCGCCGCGCGGTGATCGCCGATCGAGAGACAGGCCGTCTTGGAATCATTGATGGAAATTTTACGAAGCGTTTTTCCGTCCTTCGTCACAAGCGCGGCTTCCGTCGCGACGCCGATGGGATAATCCGTGATACGTCCCAGTTTCAGAAGGATCGTTTCGCCCGACCGATACACGTCGTATCTCGTGTTGACGATCACAAGTTTATTGCCACCCCCGAGATTTTTTTCGACGCCCGTCGTCTTCTCGTCCCAAAAACGCGACGGCCCGACGTCCACGTGGATGCCTTTACCTTGGTAATACCCCGCCCCGCAGCAATCTAAGCCCCGCACGAACTCCCAAAGCTTCCGCCCGTCCACCCCATCCATCTCGATATCCGCCGCCATGCCTTCGATGTGCATGCTGGTCTTCGCGGCCAACCGGCCTTTCTTGCGAAGCCCTTCATTATAAGTCGGACTGCGGTAACCGGACACAATCCGGATCGTGCCGCCTTTCAATTCGTCTTGGAGATAATCCAGCAAAGAAATCAAACGCGGATGAATAAATTCCCCGGCCGCGCGCGAGGATGCGCCGAGCCCGAAAACGGCTTCGATTTTCTTCAAGGCCTCGGCGTCCAGTTCCATTCCGTGGCTATAAACATAAGTCCCGCGGGCGGCGGTCTTGGCGCTGGAAATTTTTACCGTACCGTCGCCTTGACGGTAAAAGCGGTTTTCGACGGCTTGAGCTTGAGAAACGCCAAGGAGAAAGAAAAAAACCGATAAGGGTCGAAAGATTTTGGCCATAGTGGAGCAAGACGTAGCAAAGTAGATTCGCTAAATCACTTAAGATTTACCCTGCCGAAAACTCCCTAATCTCAAGAAACAACGCGCACCCAGAAAAAGTCATGCAAGGCTTCCTTCGTTTTTTGCGCGTCGATGAGGGACAGCGCTTCGGCCACGACGGAGAGGGTTTCGTCCGGGGCTTTGCCTGAGGTCATCAGATCCAAGAAAAGATCGAGTAGCGGTTCGAAAGCACGGGCGCTTTTCAAAAAACCCAGGGAACGAGCGGCATAAACCCGCGTATAAAGATAAGGATCGTCTAAGGCCGTCATGAGGGCGGATTCCACCCGGGCATCGCCCGGAAATCCCGCGGCCATCGCCGCCGCGTCGGCGCGAAGGAACGCATTCGTGGGGCCGCACGATTGCAACGCACTCAAGACCGCGGAGACTTCACCTAACACCGCTGAAAGTCTCATGCCATCCTGGCGCAGGCGGCAAAATTCCAAGACCTCCGGTGACAAGCGTTGCGCTTGCCCCGCTTGATCCGCCGTGCCTAAAACAGGCAGCCAGGTCCGCACCCGCTCTCGATCCCGCGGCGTAAAACATTTCCGTGACAGCCCCGCCAGCGACGAGGCCAGCAAATAACGATGCTCTTCCAAAGACGCGGACATCTTAAGCGCGCCCTCGAGGAGGAAATTTTTTTCCGCCGGACGCACCACGAACGAACAACCAAAGGCTAATTGAGAAAGGAAAACTTCATCCAGGGGAATCGCGCAGACAACGCCGGGGATGGGCCGTAGTACGTCCATCACTCGACGATGCAGACCCAGAAGCGAAGCGGAGGCGTCCGTCCCTCGGAAAGAGGGAATCAAACCGGCAAAAAAATCCCGAAGGACCGGTCCCGGCATCGCGGCGAGCGGTTTCACAGCCGGATGCGAAAACGACGCGCCGAACCAAGTCTTGGAGGGGAACGCAGCGGACTTCGAAGGCAGTGCGACCATGATGTCTTTAATCTGCAGAACTCAAATAAACGTTGCTCTTAAAAAAACGTCCCAGGCGTTGACGTCGCATATAATGTAAGAAAAGGATCCCGCAAGCTTCTCGAAAACGGACACCCATGACCACCGAAACTCTAGAGAAAGTTTTAAAAATCCTCAAAAAGGAAATCAAAAAATGGAACGTCCCCGTCGTCGGTGTCATCGCGAACGAGGCGGTCGACCGGCCTTTTGAAGTCCTCGTCTCGACCATCCTTTCGCTGCGCACCAAAGATAAAGTCACCGACGCCGCGAGCCGCCGGCTGCTCGGAAAAGCCCCAACCCCGCAGGCGATTCTGTCCTTGTCCGCGTCCGAAATCGAGAAACTGATCTATCCCGTCTGCTTCTACCGCAACAAGGCCGCGGCCCTGCTCAAGACCTGCAAAATCCTTGTGAATCAACATCATGGGCGCGTACCGGGTACGATGGAAGAATTGCTGGCCTTGCCCGGCGTGGGGCGGAAGACCGCGAACCTCGTGCTGACTTTGGGATTCGACAAATACGGGATCTGCGTGGACACGCACGTGCACCGGATCACGAATTTTTTCGGGTACGTAAAAACCAAGACGCCGGACGAAACCGAAATGGCTCTCCGCGAAAAACTGCCGCGCAAACATTGGAAGACCTACAACGACATCCTGGTCGCCTTCGGGCAGAATCTCTGCGTGCCCGTGTCGCCCTGGTGCTCGAAATGCCCCATCGCATCCGATTGCCCGAAGATCGGCGTTAAAAGGCGCCGCTAAAAGCCATGGTTGAAAGATTCCGCGCTTCTTCTTAAACACCCCGCCATGATCATTCTCGGCATCGAAACCTCCTGCGACGAAACCGCCGCGGCCGTTATGGAACTGAAAGCCAACGGCAAGAAAGCGCCTACGACGAAACTCCTGGCCAACCGCATCGCGTCCCAACATGAAATCCACGCGCCTTTCGGCGGTGTGTTTCCGGAGCTCGCAAGCCGGCGGCATATCGAAGTCATCCAACCCATCGTCGCCGAGGCCTTGAAAACCGCCCAAATCACTCCCGGAGACTTAGATGGCATCGCAGTCACGAATCGCCCCGGACTCGTCGGGTCGCTGCTGGTTGGTTTGTCTTTTGCGAAATCCTACGCGTACGGATTGGGTATTCCGTTTCTCGGAGTGAACCATCTCGAAGGCCACTTGCACGCGCCGATGATCGAGCATCCCGAAATTTCTTACCCACATATCGGCTTGATCGTATCCGGCGGGCATACAGCTCTTTATCTCGTCAAAGGCTTCGGTGATTTCCGTTTCTTAGGCGGCACGCGCGACGACGCGGCCGGAGAGGCGTTCGACAAGGTCGCTAAGATCTTAGGGCTGGGTTACCCCGGAGGACCCATCGTCGATAAAATGGCAAAACAAGGAAACCCAGCCGCCTTTCGTTTCACCAAACCCAAAATGCCCAAATACGATTTCAGCTTCAGCGGCCTAAAAACCGCGGTGAAATCTGTCCTGCAGAAAGGCCAAGGTTCCGAGGGACCTTTCGCAGAACCGTCTCACGAAAGCCTTTCAAAAACGGGCGGTCCGAGAACGGAGGGCGCGGCGGAGCGGCGTTTGAGCGCAGCCGACGGCCGGTCCCACGGAAACTTGGTGTTTCTGCAGGATGTTTGCGCCTCGTTTCAAGAGACAGCCGTCGATATCTTAATAGAGAAGACTTTAGCCGCCGCCAAAGCCTATCGTTGCAAGACAGTCTTGGTCACCGGCGGCGTCGCCTGTAATTCGCGCCTGCGGGCGAAAATGGCCGAAGCCGCGAAAGCCGCCAAAAAAATTTCGTACTTCGCCTCCCCCATCCTCTCCACCGACAACGCCGCCATGATCGCCTACGCCGGCGGCAGACGCCTGATGGCCCAAGAATTTTCTCCGCTGGAATTAAACGCGGTCTCTAACCTCGATCTGGCGGCCTCGTGACGAAATTCGGCGCGAAAAAATCCTTAGGCCAGCACTTCCTCTACAATCCCGCGACCGCCGACCATATTTTGAATCTCGCGAAAATAGGCCCTGAAGATCACGTCCTAGAAATCGGCCCGGGCCCTGGGCTCTTGACCGAACGCTTAGCCGGCCGCGCCGCGCGCATCGTGCTCGTCGAAAAAGACCACCGTTTCGCCGAAGCCTTGAAGGCGAAATACAAAAACTTAGGTGACAAGTTCCGGATCCACGAAGAAGATTTTTTGAACACCGAAATCCCGGCGTTGTTACCAAAACTCCCCGAAGGACGGCGATGGAAAGTCGTCGCGAATCTTCCCTATAACGTCGCCACCGAGATCACGTTCCGCCTCCTGGAGACACGGAAAAATTTCTCCTCTTTCCACCTCATGTTTCAAAAAGAAGTCGCCGAACGCATTTGCTCAAAACCCGGCTCCAAGACGTATGGGGTCCTTTCCATCATGACTCAGATTTTTTCCGAAAATAAAATCGTCATGAGATTAAAACCCGGAGCATTTTCTCCACCGCCCAAAGTAGATTCTGCAATCGTTCAATTTACATTAAGGGATACCTGTCGCTTTTCGATTAATCACATGGAGACATTTCAAACTGCCGTCCGTGCCGCATTCGGACAAAGGCGAAAAACGATTTTTAACGCCCTTCAATCCGGCGGTTGGTCAAAAGAAAGAATCACCAAGGCCCTAGGTGACATTTCACCGCTGGCACGCGCTGAGACGATTGCTATCGAAAAATTTGTCGAGATTTCAAACGCACTCGCGGAAAATACCGGCTAGCTCGAAGGGGTATTCCTCAAAAATAATTTCAGGATCAAAAACAACCAGTACCACCAGCCTCCCGCAACGAGCACATAAAGAAACATAAAGACCACAGCTTGCTTGTTAAGCGGAGAGAAAACAATTCCTTCGAGCTTTTCAGAAATTTGATTTGTCGCCTTCTCCCCTAGAGTCGATAGTGAAATACTACCTCCAGGGCCTGCCAGTTTTTCTTCTTGCTGATAGAGCTTAACAAGATAGCCCTGGATACGCGAGACGATGATTTTTTTGCTTTTCTTCATAGCCCAACCTTTAGACCCAGAGACCTCAAAAGACTGATCCGAGTCCGCGTACTGCCGTAGGGCCTGATTGACTTTGCTCTTAAACTCCGCTGTCGAGAGTCCCTGTAAAACAGGAATTTTCTCTTCCAAAAGAGAGGTGACGTGAGCAACGACTTTATGGACAAGACCTAACTGTTTTTCGAAAGAGAGGATAGATTTTGCGATTCCTCTTTGCACCCCATGCAAGAAAAAAAAGCCTCCTCCTAGAAAAGGAATCGTAAGTGGTATAAAAACGACAAAGGCCAATATCTCTGAACCTCGCCCCATCACACGAACCCCGATGACAAACGAAAGGGTGACACAAACCGCACCCACGATAAATCCAATCACCCCCCAAAGAATGCTCCTCCAAAGGATATGCTTGGCAAGAGCCGACGCAAGACCACCAGCTTTAGACAGCAAAGACGTTTCATTTTTTTGTGAATCCATAACAATCCCCTTTGTCACATGTTAGCCGCTTTAAGAAAACACAAGATTGAGAAAGCCTCCAAAAATACCAACAAAAAAAACATGCCACCAACCTGCTGCAAGCAAAAGGTAGCCAAGCATAAAAAGCCAGGTTTTCAAATTAAGGGATTTGAAAAGAATCGGCTTCCAAGATGTCGAAGATCGCTCCGTGACTATCGAACCGATCTTCTGAAGAACAACCGCGCTTTCTTTCTTTTCTGCTTCTTCTCGATAAGCCTGCACCATCTGAGATTGGAGACAGTCGGAGATGAGACCCTGAGCCTTCTTGAACATCCAAAGCTTGCGCCCCGACAGCGGCCCGTATCCCTCCAGAGGCTGTTGATCTCGCAGGATAGCCTTGAGCTGCTTGCGAAACTCGCCGACGGAAACCCCAGAAACTGTAGGCCCCATTTTTACTTCTAAACTCTTTACAAGAATCTTAATCCAAGGCCCTGCAATGCTCCATTCTGATTCGTGAGAGACGAGAATGGCAGCCACGCTTCGCATCATTCCATATCGATAGAAAAAAATGGTTCCCCCGATGACGATAATAATGGGGACGAGGTAGAGAGAAAACATCAACAAAGAAAACATGCCCAGTTGAAAGATCCCTATGACAAACGACACAAGAGCCCCCACAGCCCCCAAAAGGAAAGCGAACAACCCCCAAAGAATTCCCTTCCAAACAGTCCTCCTGATATCCGAAGGCCCAAGAGAAGAATCAAAGACGTTTGGAAAAATTTTAAGATTCCCGGAATAGCTCTGCAGAGACATACTCTCTCACCTAGACAATGGAGCTTCATTTCGCTACGTGTTTTTTCTATGTCGCCTCACTACATCGCCATCGAGGGCCCCATCGGAGCGGGCAAGTCGACGTTCGCGGCCAAACTCGCGGGAGACTTGAATGCGCGCCTCGTGCTCGAATCCTTTGAGGACAATCCATTCCTGCCCGAATTTTACAAAGACCGCCGCAAACACGCGCTCAAGACCCAGATTTTATTTCTCATCAACCGCTATCAGCAGCAGAAGGACCTGGTTCAACACGACTTGTTCTCCTCTACCATCGTCTGCGATTATCTTTTCTCGAAAGACCGCATTTTCGCGGCCATGAACCTGAATAAAGAAGAAATGTTCCTCTACGATCGTATCTATTCGTTGCTCGACGTGCAATTGCCCAAGCCCGACCTCGTGGTCTTTTTGCAGGCCTCGACCGACATCCTGAAAAAACACATCCGACAGCGCGGCATCGCCTACGAGAAACACATCGACGGCGAGTATCTCGACGAGTTATCGGAGTCCTACAATCGCTTTTTCTTCGCCTACAACGACAGTCCCTTGCTCACGGTCAACGTCAGCGACATCGACTTCGTCAAAAACAAATCCGACTACGAAAACCTGGTCAAAGAAATCTTGGCCACCAAGCGCGGGAAGCGTTATCTCGCGATCGGAAAATAGTTTTATGACCGACCGTCTCACGATCCCTAAAATCCAAAAGATGAAATCCCACGGCGAGAAAATCGCCATGGTGACTTGTTATGACGCCTCGTTCGCGCGCTTGGTCGACGGGACAGGGATCGAGCTCGTGCTCGTGGGGGACTCGCTCGGCATGGTGATCCAAGGGCACGGAAGCACGCTCCCGGTCACGGTAAACGACATGATCTACCACACGGCCGCGGTCTCGCGCGGACTGACGCGTCCGCTCTTGGTCGCCGACATGCCGTTCATGAGCTATCAGGCCGAATTCGGCGCCGCACTGAAAGCCGCGGGTCAATTATTGAAAAAAGGCAACGCCCAATCGGTGAAAGTCGAAGGCGGCGAAGAAGTCACCGAGCTCACCTACCGTTTGGCACGCGTCGGCATTCCCGTCATGGGCCACATCGGTCTCGAGCCTCAAAAAATCCACCGTTACGGCGGTTTCAAAATCCAGGGGAAAAGTTCCGAAGAAGAGCGCCACTTGCTGAAACAAGCCAAAGCCCTTCAAGAAGCCGGCTGCTGGTCGCTCGTGCTGGAAGGCATCCCCATGGAAGCCGCACAGCGCATCACCGCGGCCCTGAAAATCCCCACGATCGGCATCGCGTCCGGTCCGCACTGCGACGGACAGGTCTTGGTGCTCTATGATCTTTTGGGGATGAACCCGGATTTCCGCCCGAGGTTTTTAAAACGCTACGCCGATTTGAGTGAAATCATTCCGCAGGCCGTCGGACGCTACGTCGAAGACGTCAAAGCGAAGGCATTTCCCACGGCGGAGCATGCGTTCCAAAGAAACGCCGCGATCTACTCGGCCGCCACTCCGAAAAAAGCGTTGCCGTCCCCGAAGCGTCCCAAAAAAGGAAATCCATGAAAACCGTCTCCCGTGCCGCCGACATCCAAGCCCTGTGCCAGGCTTTACATGACGAAAAAAAGACCGTCGCCTTCGTCCCGACCATGGGCGACCTGCATCTCGGCCATCTGGCGTTGATTCAAGCCGCAAAAAAAAACGCCGACGTCGTCGTCGCGAGTGTTTACGTGAATCCCCGTCAATTCAACGACCCGAAGGATTTTGAGAAATACGCGCGCACTCCCGATGACGACCTCAAAAAATGCATCCAAGCCGGCGTGGACATCGCCTTCGTCCCATCGGACGCCGATGTTTATCCGGACGGAGACGTGATTTCCGTTCCCTTGCCGCGCGTGGCCGCGGGCCTCGAGGGGAAGATGCGTCCGGGCCATTTCCAAGGCGTCGTGGACGTGGTTTTCCGCCTATTCCAGCTCATCCGGCCGGATATCGCCGTGTTCGGTTTGAAGGATTATCAGCAGGTCCGCGTAATCGAGGACATGGTCAAGGAACAAAAACTCGACGTCAAAATCCTGCGTCATACCATCGTCCGCGAGAAGAACGGCCTCGCCATGAGCTCGCGCAACAAACGCCTCTCGCCGGTCGCCCGCACGCGCGCGACTGAAATCTACAAGGCCCTGCGCGCCGGTGAATTCCTCTACAACTCCGGCGAAAAGCGCGCGAAAAAAATCCAGGAATGCGTCCTCAAGGACTTGGCGAAAGAAAAAGCGTTCACGGTCGAGGACGTTTCACTGGTCGACGCGGTAACGCTCGATCCCATCGAAACGATCCGTAAAGAATCCCTGCTCGCGGTCGCCGTCGTCATCGAAGGCGTGCGGTTGATTGATAATTGCCTTCTCGCAACGTCTTAAGTTACAAATTCCGACCCATGAAAATCATCGCCGCCGCCTACGTTCTCCCCATCACGAAGCCCTTGTTGGAAAAAGGCGCGGTCGCCATCGAAGACGGACGCATCGTGGAAGTCGGACCCGTCTCCGACCTGCAGGCGCGTTTTCCTGAAGCTGAAGTCGAAGATTTTCCCCAATGCGTCTTGATGCCAGGCCTCGTCAATGCACACACGCAATTGGACCTGCTGCACGCCGACCGCGCGTCTTCGGATTTTTTCGGGCACTTGCTCGCCCTGTGGCTTTACCGCAAGACCATCCCGCCCGCGACGCGCCGCCAGGCCTTGGAGGAAGGTTTTCGCTTTCTCTTGCAAACGGGCGTCACCTGCGCGGGCGACGTGGGCCACTACATTGGCGTCGTGCCTCAGGCGGCTAATAGCCCTTTACGTCTCACGCTCTTCCCGGAGCTCGTTTCGGGTGGAAAGACGCACGTGACCGAGGACTACGAAACGGCCTTCCTGCAGATCGACGAAGTCCAAGCGTCGGTGTCCGACCGGCTTCACGTAGGCCTCGCGCCTTATTCGGCCTACACCCTCTCGCGGCATTTCCTGAAAATCATCTCTCAGTCGGAAAATGCCGATACGATGCCGATCAAGATCCACGCGGCCGAGACCTTCGCCGAGATGCAGTTTTTCTACGAATCCAAAGGCGAGATCGCGGAAAAAATCTTCCCGGCCCTGGGCTGGAACGAAATGCCGCCGGCTTACCGCAAAACGCCGGTCCAACACCTCGAATCGATCGGATTTTTAACCAAGAACACGGCCCTGCTCGGCGCCAATCACCTGGCCGATCCGGACCTGGATATTTTGTCGAAAATCAAATGCGGCTTAATCCACACGCCACGGTTCAACGCCCGCTGGAAACTCGGCCATCCGCCGCTTAAGAAATTAATGGAACGGAAAATCCCCATCGCGTTGGGCACCGACATCACCGGCGCCGTCGACTCCCTCTCGCTCTGGGACGACATGCGTTTCCTGCGCGATCATTACGCCGAAGACGCGCCTTCACCCGAAGACATCCTGCGCATGGCGACCCTAAACGGCGCGCGTGTCTTGGGCTGGGGCGACCGTGTGGGCTCGCTCGAAGCGGACAAAGACGCCGACCTCATCGCCGTGCGGTTTCCGCGAGAGACTTCCGAATCCGACCTCTTGGCCACCGTAATCGACCACACGGGACCGCGCGACATCGCGGCCGTTTTCATCCAGGGCCACCGGATCAAGGCGTAAATGGCCGATAACATCAAAATCGTCGCCACGAACCGCCAGGCGGGTTTCCGCTACGAACTCATCGACCGCTGGGAAGCCGGCATGGTCTTGGTCGGCAGCGAGGTCAAATCGCTGCGCGACGGCCACGCGAACTTAGGCGACGCCTACGTGATCCATCAAGAAGCCGCGCTCTGGCTCATCAATTGCCATATTTCTCCGTATCCGCCCGCGAACCAGTTCAATCACGAACCCATGCGCAAACGGAAATTACTCCTAACCCATCAAGAACTCGAACGCCTGATCGGCAAGATCAAAGAACGCGGACTCACGCTGATCCCCACCAAGATTTATTTCAAAAAAGGCTTGGCCAAGATCGAGATCGCACTCGCAAAGGGCAAGAAAACCATCGACCGCCGCGAGGACATCAAGAAAAAATCCCAAAAACGCGAAATCGACCGCGCGCTCAAAATGAAGCGATGATGAAAACCTTAGTTTCACAAAAAAACCTGCAAAAGCGCGTGAAAGCCTTAGGCGTGAAGATTTCAAAAGACCACGCAGGCAAAAAACTCGTCGTCGTCTGCGTCCTCAAAGGCGCCTTCGTCTTCACCGCGGACCTGATCCGTTCGATTTCCGTGCCCCTCACCTGCGAATTTATCCGCGTTTCGAGCTACGAGAAGAATCGCTCCTCCGGAAACATCCGCATCGATTTTGATCTGACCCAAGCGGTCGCCGGCAAACACATCTTGCTCATCGAAGACATCGTCGACACCGGCCGGACTTTGAGATTCTTGCTCAAACACCTGGCCGCCAAAGGCGCCGCCTCGGTCAAAGTCTGTAGCCTGCTTTATAAAGAAATCGACACCGACGCGCAGAAGCTGATCGACTATTTGGGGTTTACGATCCCGAACGATTACGTGGTGGGTTATGGGATGGACGATCAGGGGCTTGCGAGATCGCTACCCGAGGTGAGGATTAAAAAAGCTAGGGCGCGTCCCCTGAAGAAGGATGGCGTCCATCAACGCGAAATATGATTCTTGTCAGGAAGGCAGCACTCTTTTTTGCGGAACAAAGTGTAGGCGGGACAGAAACCCAATAATCCCGTGATCAAGGGCACGGCCCCTAGATACCCCCAAGGTGTGTGCGGGCCCACGAAAGCCAACGACAATAAACCGGCGCCACCGAGGATACGAACGATGCGATCTATTTTGCCGACGTTACAAGCCATAAAATCTCCTTTTCGCGGCAGACTAAAGGATGGGCTGAAATACAACATGAGCCGCGACAGTTTTCGAACTGACAGTCGTCAGTTGTCCGGGCTCAAGCTTACAGAATCCCGTTCCGTTAAATCACCAATCGATACCGCGTACTGCGACCACCTGCCTCTTCTTGCACCAGAATCCTTCGCTCCAAAAGATTTTGAATGTCGCGTAGCGACGTGTCTTGAGAACACTTCGCAAGCTTCGCCCATTTCGAAGAAGTCAGGTTTCCTTCAAACCCATCGAGCAGCCGATTCAGCACGAGACGCTGCCGGTCACTAAAAGACTCTCCAGCATAAGCTTTCCAAAACCTGGCTTTTGCCAGGACGGCAACAAGGATTTCGTCGGACGCTTCGATGGCTCTCTTGAGACAACTCAAGAACCATTCCATCCAGGGAGTGATGTTCAGCGATCCCTTTTGGCATTTTTCCAGAACGTCATAATAATCCTTTCGCTCGCGCTGGATCTGCGAAGACATGCTGTAGAACCGCTGCGGACTTTTTTCCGAGCGTGCCAACATCATATCGGCAAGCGCACGGGCGATGCGTCCGTTCCCGTCTTCGAAAGGATGCAGAGTGACAAACCAGAAGTGGACCAAAGCAGACCTGACAACCAAATCCGTATCGGGTTTGGCGTTGAACCAGTGGAGAAAATGCTTCATCTCGCTTTCCAGCCGGCCGTGAGAAGGAGCTTCGTAGTGAATTTTTTCGCGTCCGTAAGGTCCTGAGACCACTTGCATCGGGTCGCTGGATTTCGACCTCCACCTACCGACAGCAATACCCCGCAGACCGCTTCGCCCCGTGGGGAAAAGAGCCGCATGCCAACCGAACAGCCGGCTTTTCGTCAGCGGAGCCTGATAGTGTTGAGTGGCATCGAGGAGAATTTCGACGATTCCATCCACATGACGATCCACCGAAACTAAGCCCTCCTCGCGATCCATGCCTAGCTTTCTGGCGATCGAGGAACGCACCTGCTCATAGTCCAGTGTCTCGCCTTCAATTTCACTCGTCTTTAAAACATCCTGCGTCAGGATCTGGAGAGTGGCTTCATCACAGGAAGGAAAACCTACAGCTTCCATGCGGCCCAACAACCGCCCTTGCACATGCCGTACTTCCGCAAGGGCATTGGCCAAATTAACCTGATCCCAAGTAAAGCGCGGCCATTGTTTTTGCTCATGAATATACACGATTAATCTCCGCGAATAATGCGGAGATTATATCCTGGATTCACCGCAAGAGACAAGCTCATTCCCCGCACAAACCAATCAACACGCAAATCTTTTGGACACGAACAAGAATATCTGGAAGATAAAAATCTCCCATCCGAAATTAAAACCCAGGAGCCCTCACATGCGCACCCGAAGCCTGCTTCGAATCACTTTGTGGTCTTCTTTACTTCTTTTAGGAGCCACCTCCTGCGACCAAACTTCAAAATTCCCACTTAAAAATTTCCTCTCCGAAAAAACCACCACCGCCCAAACCGTCGGCTACATCGACGGCAGTTTTGCGGTGAACGCCAACGGCTCCTCTACCTACATCGTCCCCATCCTGACGCCCCCGGGGACCAACAAAATCGCTCCCGATCTCGCGCTCACCTACGACAGCAGCCGCGGGAACGGATACGTCGGCATGGGCTGGTCGTTGAACGGCATTTCCGCGATCACGCGTTGCGGGCGGAAACAATACATCGACGGGGTCAAAGGCGGCGTCAGACTCGATGCGAACGACCGCTTTTGTCTGGACGGCATCCGGCTCGTCTTGGTTTCCGGCACCGAAGGCGGCGACGGGGCGGTCTACCGCACGGAAAAAGAAACTTGGACTCAAGTCACGGCCCACGGCGTCTGCGGCAGCGGGCCGTGTTCTTTTACGGCGGTCAATAAAGACGGGGCGACGCTCACCTTCGGCGTCGGTGATTCTCAAATTTTGGCGAATAATAACCCTTCAGTCTTGGTTTGGAGCGCGAAACGCTTCACTGATCTCGACGGAAATTTTACCGAGGTAAGCTACACGATCAATCGCGACGCGGGGGAATATTACCCGAGCGAGATTCATTACACCGGCAACGACGCACAAAACTTTTCACCTTCGCGAAAAATCCAGTTCGTCTACGAAACCCGCCCCGACACGTCCACCGACTTCGTCGCCGGTGCGCAGACGGGGATGTCGCAGAGGTTAAGCCACATCCAGACTTCCGTGCAGGGAAGTCCGGTGCTGGATTATCAGTTGGGCTATCAGACCAATGCCATCACAAACACCAGCCGCCTGGCCACGCTCACGCTTTGCGACGGGAGCGGCACGTGCCTGCCGGCGACGACTTTTAGTTGGCAAGACGCGCCCTATTCTTTCACTTCGCCGACCTCCGCTAATACCAACGGTCTCTTGCTCCAATCCATCTGCTGGGACGGCGGGCGGACCACTTGGTCGGACTTAAACGGCGACGGACTCGCGGACTTTCATTGCGACAATAATCAAACCGCGTCTTACGCGGGCCAGCACTGGGCCGAATTCTCCGTCAAAAACGGCCTGATTTCTGCAAATCAACAACCGCACGGACTCCTCACCGCTGCTTGGAATCCTAGCGGCTGGTGCTCCGGACCGAACCAAACCAGTTTTTGGAGCGATGTTGATGGAAACGGGCTCCCCGATCTTCATTGCAACGACAGCAGCAACGGCCAGCATTTCGTGATCTTCACCACGCTTTCAGGAAACAACGCCGTCCTAAACTCCCGCAACATCAATAGCAACTACGGCCTCATCCTCAACAACTGGTGCTGGTACCAAGTCTCATCGATGGATTTCAACGGCGACGGTCTGGCTGATCTCGGTTGCTACGACCAAAAGCACGGCAATCATTGGGTCATGCTTTCCACCGGCTCGTCTTACGTTTCTCCAACCAACGATCCCAACGGCAATCTCGGACTCTATAATTGGTGCCCCGGTGATAACGGCGTGGTGACCTGGTCCGACTTCGACGGCGACGGAAAATCCGACCTGCATTGCTTCGATCAAGCGGGGAAAAATCACTACGTCATGCTCTCCACCGGAAACGGCATCGTCCCTGCCAACACCAACAACGGCGGCACGAATGGGTATGTGGGCCAGACAGGTCAAAATAGTATCGGTTCGTGGGGCGATTTCAACGGCGACGGCTTGGTGGATTTCCTGACGAGTAGCGTGGACAGTTCGGGAAACATCGTAGGTGATCATTCTGTTTTTTATTCCAACGGCCGCAATCTCATGGGCGCCCAGACGATCGCGATTAACTGGTGCCAAGGCCAAAAAAACATCGTGTGGGCGGATGTCAACGGCGACGGGCGCGCTGACATGGATTGCTATCAGCAGGGCTCTCCCTATCAAGGAGTGAACCACTGGCTTCAGCTCTCGGGATATTCCACCGTCACGGACCCCGCCATAGGTCCCTCCCTCGTGCCCGTAAACGGAGAGAATGGGGTTATTCTGAATAACTGGTGCGATGGAGCGAGCCAAATCAGTTGGGGCGATTTCAACGGCGATGGCCTGGCCGATATCTTTTGCGACAACGTCCTGCCCCTGGGAAACGGCGGGCGCGGGCAGCATTACGTTATGGCGCAGCAAGGTCCGAAGTCCGACCTGATCACCGGCATTACGAACGGATTTAACGGCACGATCCAACTCTCTTACTCGACCCTGACCGATCCGAACGTGTATCAAAAAATTTCCGAATCCACCTATCCCGTAGAAGACATCCAAAACGGTCACACCGTGGTCGCTCAGCAAATCAACAGCGACGGCCGCGGAAATTCTTACACGTACCAGTACCAATACGCAGGCGCTAAGTCGGACATGCAGGGACGCGGCTGGCTGGGATTCAAGACAATGGCCATCCTCGATCTCGCGAGCAGCACGAAGACCGTCACGACCTTCAATCAAACCTCGCAAAACCACGGCACCGTCGCGGGAAGCCAGGTCACCAACGGCAGCGGCCAGATCCTCGGAACGACAGCCACGACTTATCAAATCACCGCGACCGTCCCAGGAAACAGCTTCGTTGTTCAAGTCCTGCCCAATGATGAAAAAACCGGGATCTACGAAAATGGCGTTCTGGCCTACACACTCGAAAAACAGTTCGGCTACGACGCCTTTGGCAACATGAACCTCCTCCAGGACCTGGGCGATAACAGCCGAAGAGGCGATGAGCTCTACACCTGCATGAGCTACGTCAACGACGCGCTCGACTGGAGATTGGGTTACCTGCAAAACTCCGCGGTCACGCAGAACCTCTCCACCTGTCAGCAATATCTCCAGTTTCCGAACGTTCTCTGGATGACCGGCACGCTCACGCGGAAGCAATACACTTACGATGCCAGCATGAATCTCAAATCCGAGAGTCAGTACGACGATCCCCATTCGGCCTGGCTCACACTGACCTACGCCCACGACGGCTTCGGCAATAAAATCAGCATTACCGATCCTTCCGGCAATACGACGACCTACGCACCGGATGCGACCTTCCACACCTTCATCGCCACGACAACCACGCCTCCGAATCAAAACGGCGCCGCATTGACCACGTCCGCCGTCTTCGAGCCGAACTTTGGACAACTCACTTCGATGACCGACCCGAACGGCAATACGATCCAGAGAAACTACGACACCTTCGGGCGCTTAAGCGAAATCTGGCTCCCGAACCCCAGTGGCACCTCAGAGATCGTCTCAAAAATTGCCTGGGGCCAGGACGGCACCGGCTTTTTCAAAAAAGAAATGTCGAAGGAGTATTGGGGCCAAAACAACTCCTTCGATCAGTGGTCGTTTGAGTCCGATTATTTCGACGGCATGGAGCGCTCTTACCGTTCCCAAACGGTAGGCCTTCCCCAAACACCGCCCAGCAGCCGCTTTCCCAAACTCACTCAAACTCCGGACGGTACGTGGTCCGTCAACGAAGATATTATCTTCGATGCCTCGGGCCGCGTCTGGAAAGAATCTCTGCCCTACTTCATCACCGACACACCCTATTATATCGCGACAACTTACGACGACCACAACCGCCCCACCCAAGTCACCCTACCCGACGGAACGACGAAAAAAATTGCTTACGACATGATTCATAAAAAGGTCACAAGCACGGAAGCTTACGGTACGGCGAATGCTCAAACGACCCTCAGGATCCTGAATTCGCGCGGCAAGACGATCTCCAAGATACTCCCCAATGGATTGGCCGCGAACTTCGTCTATGACCCGCTGCAACGGCTCACGACCACTATCGACCCGTACGGCATCTCCGCGACCTACGTCTACGACTCCATAGGACGCTTAAGCTCCACGACCGATCCCGACCGCGGTCACACGACCTATCAATACGACAATTTCGGACACTTCCAGTCCAAGACCGACGCCGAAGGCCAAACCGTCTCCTACACCTACGACCGCTTGGGCCGGATGCTGACTAAAACCCTGCAAACATCAGGCTCCACGACGCAGTCGTTCAGCTATGTTTACGACGACCCCGCGGTGACCAACGGAAAAGGCAATCTCACACAATACACCGACTCGAACGGCCCCGTGACGGCCTACGCTTACGACAACTTAGGCCAGATCGCGAACGTCCGAAAAACCATCGGCGGGAAAAATTACGTCTTTGGACAAACCTACGACCCTCAAGGCCGTCAGGACACTTTCACTTTTCCCGACGGCCTCACACAGCGTGATTTTTACGGGCCTTCGGGACTAACCAATCAGATCAATCTTTACGCGACAGACGGCACAGCGACGAACTACGCCCAGTACACACGTTATGACGCCCAAGATAAACTCCTAGGCGCCACGCACGGTACGGGCCCTGGAACGATCAACTACGGATATACTTACTATCCATTACAAGATCAGACCAACACCCTCGCAAGCGTTTCTCTCACCCGCCAAAATCAAAACTTCGCATCTATCAATTATGGGTGGAACCACTTAAGAAATCTCGTTGATTTACAAACCGTCTTCGCCCCTAACACCTCGGCCCCCGTCGAGTATTTTACCTACGATGCATCGAACATGGGGTTTCTCACTCAGGCCAGAGGAGCATACGGCGTAAAAAGTTATAATTATAACACGATCGGCGGCGTCACAAATATCAACAGTGTCACGTATTCCTACGCTCCCGGGACGCATCAAATCCAAAGCGGATCCGACGGCTCGGCGTATACCTATTTCAAAAACGGCGCCCTCAAGGCTAAGACGGCGGGCGGGACGCCGTGGAATTATGCCTACAACGCCGAACTCAGACTCACCGCCGCTTCGCAAAACAACACTTCCGTCAATCAATACCAATACGACGACGACGGTACGCGCGTTCAAAAAACGGATGCAAATAACGCGGTCACATGGTCGATCGCCGACACCTACGAAGTCACGACGTTCTCCGACGGCTCCGCCCAATACACGAAATACGTCCTTGGCCCCGACGGCGTCATCGCCACCATCACCGCCAGCGGTTTTGGAGACACGCAAAGCAGCTCCCAGCTCGGGGCCTTCTACGACAAAACCAATTTTCTCGGATTCTTAAAATTCGCCGCCGAAAAAATTCAAGATAAGCACACCGGCATCGTCCTTTCGCGCTCTCTTCAGGCCTTGATCTACTTAGGATTCGCGATTCTTTTTTTCCTGATCTTATTGCGCCGGTGGCAAACGCAAACGGCCAGATCCCATCCCATCTTGGCGCGGCTCATTCCGGTCGTTCTCTTTTTCTTCACTCACGTTTCGCTCTCGGAAGCTGCCTTAACCCCCGGACAAAACGGCTCTGGCATTCCCACCATCGGGACCGTTTTTTTCCACACCGATCATTTAGGCAGCACAATCGCTCTCACGGACGCTTCGGGCAATCTTGTCACGACGGTCGGTTATTTGCCTTACGGCCTTCTGGATCAAGACCGTTCGAGCGGACCCGATATTTTTCGTCCGAAATTCGGCGGCAAAGAATACGATAGCAGCACAGGAAATTATTATTTCGCCGCGCGCTATTACGATCCCGCCCTGGGCGTTTTCACCACGCCCGATCCTGCGCGGCAAACCTATGCCCCATACACCTACGCGGGCGACAACCCCATGTCCGCGATCGACCCTGATGGAGAATTCTTTTTTGTCCTGGGCATCATCGTCGTCGGCGCCTTGGTGGGGGCCTACATGGGAGGTGCCGCCGTCAATCACGACTTCAATCCCCTTCACTGGAATTGGAGGGACGGAAAAACCTACCTGGGCTTGGTCGGCGGCGGCGCCATCGGAGGTGTGGCCAGCCTCGCGGGTCTCGCCGTCGTCGCCGGTGCCGGAGCCATCGGCGGCACGACCGGAATCGCCGTCGGCATCGCCGGCGAAATGTTCCTCGGCGCCGGAGAAAACGCGGCTTTCGCCGCCATGGGCGGAGGCAGCGGGAAAGAAGTCTTAACCGCCGCGGCCGAAGGCGCGCTTTTCGGCGGTATTTTGGGCGGGGCCGGGATCGCGGCCGGAGTCTTAGGCCGCAGGATCGGCAGCCGGCTCGTCGGCGACGGAACCGAAGCCATCGAAGAAGGCGTCGGCGAAGCACGCACGATCGAACGCGAAGCCGAAGGACTCTGCTCGAGTTTCGCCGGCAATACCGAAGTCTTAAGCCATGAAGGTTGGAAACCGATCGAAGACATCGAAAAAGGCGACTCCGTTCTTTCGTGGAATGAACGGTCTCAAAAAACCGAATGGAAACCTGTCATCCAAACCTTCCGTCATATGGCCGGCGATCTCGTCGCCATGACCGTCGATGAGACCCGGCTCCTCACGACCGCACAACATCCTTTTTTAAGCCAAGATCGGCATTGGACCGCTTCCGATAAACTCCGAAAAGGCGACTCCGTCGCGACTTTAGACGACATTAACGAAGGGGACATTTCCTGGTCGCCCATCGCTTCTCTTGAAAAAAATATTTCCGAAGACACGCCGGCCTTGGTCCACAACTTCGCCGTCGACGGAAACCACAATTACTTCGTTTCGGATAAGGCTCATGCCGACGCCGTGCTCGCACACAATTCCAAATGCCAGCTCAATAAAAAAAACAACGTCAACCAACACCTCGACGCCCGTAAAATAAAACGTCCCTCCTGGAAGAGCGGCGCCAGCGGCGTCCGATCGACCCTCATCAAAAGACAAACCACGGCCAAAGGCCTCGTCCGCAGCGCCGTACGATCTCTCAAGGGTGGCAAACAAGCTATCGAACTCCCCAGCACCGCCAAAACTCCCTGGGGCACCACCGCCTGGCAGATCGATCACGTCATCAGCTACAAATACCTCTGGAAAGCCTCGCGCTACGCAAAGACCGCCATCAGCGATCAGACCTTCCGCGACATCAGCAACGACCTCAAAAACCTAAGGCTCTTGCAATACAACGAAAACATGAGTCACAGCTTCGAAATCGCCGACAAAGTCGTAGGCATCAAAACCGCCAAGGCGTTTCTGGCGAAGCATTATGGGGTTTTGTTTTAGAGAAAACTGGGATGAGTTAACATTATGGAATGCGGTTTTAGCGGACCTGCGATCAAGACGCGGAGAATTGAATCTCGTCTTTCCATAACCGGTCGAGAAAAATCCGCCAGGGAACCATTTCGATCCCGTCCTTCTTCGTTGCGACCCGGTCCTGGCTGACCAGGAAGAATTCGCGGAAAACATTTTCCTCTTGGAGGGCTTTGAGCCCCTTTAAATCGCCGGCGGTTGCGTGACCCGTCGATTTCACTTCGATCGCGGTTCGTTCCCCGACAAGAAAATCGACTTCGTGCCCCAACTGGGAGCGCCAAAACGAAAGCGGTTCCTTGATCCTGCGGTAGCTTAGATAAGCACGCAGCTCCATGCCGAGGAATTGCTCGAAACTGTTGCCGTAGAGATCGGAGTTGCGGTCGACGGCTTTCGTGCCCGCAAGCGCGTGCGTGACGCCGGGATCGAAAAAATAAAACTTGGCGGTCTGCGCCGCTTTTCTTTTTTTGGAGCCCGTCCATGGCTCCAACAAAAAACCGATCAGGGTATCTTCCAGGATGGAATAATATTCGCGAATGGTGGACGCCGAGACCTGGCTGTCGCTGCCGATCTGGGCGAAGTTCAGTTGTCGTCCGTTGGAGAGGGCGGCAACCTTCAAAAAACGCGAGAACGGCGGGAGTTTGCGGATCAATCCTTCTGCCAGTATCTCTTCTTTGAGATAGGTTTGAACATAGGCGTCCAATTCCTCCTCAGGACTTTCGCTTTGATAGACGTGCGGAAGCCCTCCGTAACGCAAGTAACGATCCAATTGCAGATCCGGAATTTCTTCCGAACATAAAGGGAACATTTGGGCCGTCCACGCGCGTCCTCCGAGTAGATTCGCCTGGCCGCGCTTGAGTTTACGCGCGCTGCTGCCGGTCAATAAAAAGTGAAGTCCCCTTTCCTCGATCAGCCGATGCACTTCATTCAAAAGATCGGGAATTCTCTGCACCTCATCGATGACGACCCAAGGGAACTTTGGCGAAGCTTCCAGTAAGGCCTCGATCTCGGTCGGGTTTTGCGAAAGCCTTAAGAACGTTTCTGATTTGAGCAGGTCGATCCAAACGGCCCTATTTCCCAATTGCCGTCTCACGAGATGGGTCTTACCGGTGGAACGGGGCCCAAAAAGAAAGAATGATTTTTTATTAAGTAATTCCGCCAGGTTAAGACAGCGTTCGAATTCCATACTGTCGATTCTATCGCTGATTTAATTATAAAATCAACAATAGAACCGCTGATATTTAAGAATTACCCACAATCCCGCCCCGCATCACGTCCATCAGGTCGGGATCTTGGTCGGAAAACATGACGGTGCCGAATGAACGCCCTGAAAATGAAGTGAGTTTCCAGAAGCAGCTACGGGAACTTGCTTAACGTACCCTCACTTGAAAAAATTATTTTTCGCGGCGTCGACGATGGCTCCCACGGCCGGATGCTTGAGTTTTCTTTCCATAGACAGGGCATAAAAGCTTTCCTTGATTTCCAGAATGTCCCCGACAGGTTGGACGTGGTAGTCTCTAACGACCTGATCGAGAATCACTTGCGGCACGGCGAAAAGGCCCACGCCTTCGTTTCCAAATGCCTTTAATAAAGCGCTGTCTTCGAATTCTCCGCAAATGACGGGCGCAATTCCCGAAGCTTCAAACCAACGATCCATCGAAGAACGAAGGGCCGTACCCAAAAGAGGAAGCAGAAATGGCGCGCGATCCAGGGAATGCGGGAATTTTTTTCGATACTGACGAGCCAACTTCGGATTCCCCACGATCGAAACGTGGCACTCTCCTAAAAAATGGCTGAATGCTCGAATGCCCATCGAGGCTGGAATCGGGGCATCGGAGAACACAATGTCCAATTCGTGCAAAACTAAAGATGCCAATAATCGATCCACGCGATCTTCATAACAGGCGATTTGAACGGTTTCTCCGAGATGCAGAGCTGGACAGATCAGTTTAAAGGCGATCGTCTTCGGAAGCACATCAGCCACACCGATCCTGAGACGTAATGATTGTCCCGTGGGACGGCCTTTGAGCGCTTCGAACATTTCCTGGCCCAGATTGAAGATTTCATCGGCATATCGATAAACAACACGGCCGACTTCCGTTGGTATCAATCCTCGCCCTTCTCTCTGAAAGAGTTTTTCGCATAAAATCTTTTCGAGCGTCTTGAGTTGCGTGCTGATGGCAGGCTGAGAGACATGGAGTACTTGGCAGGCTTTCGCGATGCTGCCTTCCTTCACAACTGTCCTGAAATAGAGGAGATGATGGTAGTTGATCAAATTCATGAACCCGCCTTAATACATAATTAAATGTTATTTATTAATTAAAAACATTCAATTTGTAAATGACTCTGATCTCCAGCAAAAGAAAGAGAAGGAGGTTGTCATGAAAATAAAAATCAGACTCCAAGGCCACTATAAAGACGCATCCCTAATGAAAGAGTATGCGCAAACGCGGCTTAGTTTCTCACTGGGCCGCTTCTCAGGCCGGATCGCATCGGTCGACATCCGACTGCATGATGAAAACGGGCCACGGGGAGGGGTTGACCACAACTGCGCTATCCTCGTTCGATTTAAAGAAGGCGGACGCTTGCGGGCGGAAAGCCTTGAGGCCGGCTGGCAGGTGGCCATCGATGTCGCCGCGGACCGCACTCATCGGTCCGTGGGACGCTACCTCGAAAGCCGGAGGGACTTTCGCTATCAGTCCGGAGCGCCTTCTTGGGAAAGGAAATCCCTGTCATGACGGACATTCTTTTTCCCCTATCGGACTATTGGTGGTTCTACTTGTTTTTCATCCTCTTTGTTTTCGGCATGTTAGCCATTGATTTAGGAGTCTTCCACAGAACGGCGCATTCAGTGTCGTTCAAAGAAGCGGCAATATGGAGTGCGATTTGGGTCGGTCTTGCGTTGCTTTTCAATTGGGGATTTTATGAGTACGTATCCCACGCGCATTCGCCAGAGATCGGCCGCCAGTTGGGGTTAGAGTTTTTGACGGGATATTTTGTCGAAAAATCGCTTTCCGTCGACAATGTCTTCATCTTCTTCGTTGTCTTCAGCTACTTTGCCATTCCTTCGCAATATCAGCATCGCGTTCTCTTCTACGGCATCTTGGGCGCCCTTATTTTTCGTGCCATTTTCATCTCCCTCGGTTCCGTATTGATGCAATATCATGCCGTGGTCTTGATTTTTGGCGCACTGCTCATCTTGACGGGAATCAAGATGGTCTTCACCTCAGAGAGCGAATTGAACCCGGATAAGAATATCGTGATTCGAGGGCTCAAGAAACTTGTCAAGATGACGGACAAGATCGAAGGGCAAAATTTCTTCGTTAAGAAGGAAGGGGTCTGGTACGCCACACCTCTTTTCATGGCACTCTTTTTCCTAGAGATGACCGATGTTGTCTTCGCCGTCGAATCGGTTCCTGCGATTTTTTCTCTGACTAACGAGCCTTTGATCGTCTTTACGTCGAACATTTTCGCCATCTTAGGTCTGCGTTCGATGTTTTTTATGCTTTCGGGAGTGATCGAAAAATTCCATCTTATTAAATACGGCCTCGCTCTCGTTCTCGTGTTTGTCGGACTCAAAATGGTTTGGCTCAATGAACTCTTCGGCGGAAAATTTCCGATCGGCTGGTCTTTGGGAATTATTGGGTCAGTCATTGCGGCTTCAGTCATAGCCTCTCTGTTGATTCCCAAAAAGAAGCCTTCCGCTTAATGGAGTTGCTCAATAATAATTCGGTTTAAGAATTTCCGACGATCCCGTCGCGCATTACGTCCATGAGGTCGGGATCTTGGTCGGAAAAAAGATCGTTCATAGCCTCCGGCCCGCCCTCTTCGGCGAAGAGCATTTCTTCGCGCGTGACCGGGACCGCCCAGGCGAAAGTCACCGGCGGGTCGATGTTTTCGATGCTGCAGAATTCTTCGGGAAAATAAACGGGATCGCACAAATAAATAGCCGAAAGACGGGAATCGGGCAGGATCGGCGCGCCCAAGTCGATCAGATCGCCGTCGCCGATCGCTTCGCCGCTTTGCAGGATGTCATTGGCGATGAACCCCAACACTTTCATGAGCTCCGAGAAAACGTCTTTTCCGAAATCGTCGTAGGTACAAAGCAAAAGTTCATGCCGCATCCCGGTTCCGTCTTCTTGTTTGAGGGTTTTCTCGCTCAAACCCACGGTCACGAGCGTCGTCGTCCCTTCCGAAGGGCAGTTAGGAATGGTCCCGATATGAAACGGAAGCGAGCGGTCCTTTTCGTCTTTGCCGGAGGACAGGGACGCCGGGGTCCCCAGTGTCCTCTTAATATGTTCGAGGATGAAGTCTTTCATGGAAGGGGCTTACGCCCGAAATTCCTCTAAGGTCATTTCTTCTGAAACACCAGAGAATCGGACGCGTCGGCGTCGGCGGTCAAATGATCGCCGTCACGGAAGGCACCTTCGAGGATTTTCATTGAAAGCGGATCTTGGAGATTTTTCTGAATCGCCCTCTTCAGAGGGCGCGCGCCGTAGACGGGGTCGAAGCCGTGCTTCGCGAGTAACTTCTTGGCCTTCGCGGTGAGGACAAGCGTGATCTTGCGGTCGGCCAAGAGCTTTTGAAGATGCGAGGTCTGGATGTCGACGATCTTCTCGATCTCTTTTTCGGTGAGACTGTGGAAGAGGATGATGTCGTCGACGCGGTTTAAAAATTCCGGCCGGAAGTGGCCACGCAAAGCGCCCAAGACTTGGCTCTCGACTTCTTTTTCGGCCTTGCCGGCGGCTTCGGTCAGGTATTGGCTACCGATGTTGCTGGTCATGATAATGACGACGTTCTTGAAATCCACGACCCGGCCCTGACCGTCGGTGAGTCTCCCGTCATCCAAAACCTGCAGCAGCACGTTAAAAACATCATGATGCGCTTTTTCGATCTCGTCGAAGAGCACGACCGAATAGGGTTTCCGGCGCACGGCTTCGGTGAGCTGTCCGCCTTCGTCATAACCCACATAACCCGGAGGCGCGCCGATGAGTCTCGAGACGGAATGCTTTTCCATGTATTCCGACATGTCGATGCGGATCATGGCGTTTTCGTCGTCGAAGAGGAATTCCGCGAGCGCCCGCGCGGTCTCCGTCTTGCCGACGCCGGTGGGACCTAAGAAAATAAACGAACCGATCGGACGATTCGGATCGGAGAGCCCCGCGCGCGAGCGGCGTACGGCATTGGAGACTTTTTCCAGCGCGTCTTTTTGGCCGATAACGCGTTCTTGGAGGCTCTTCTCCATGTGGATCAATTTTTGAACTTCGCTCTCGAGCATGCGCGAAACGGGAATGCCGGTCCATTTGGCCACAACTTCCGCAATGTCTTCGGCTTCGACCTCTTCCTTCAGCATCTTCAGATCTTTTTGTAGCACCGCGAGCTCTCGGCTGTCTTCTTCCAGGGTTTTTTGAAATTCATGCAGGCGCCCGTATTTCAATTCCGCGGCGCGGCCCAAGTCCCCATGGCGCTCGGCCTGTTCGGCTTCCAGCTTGGCGCTTTCGATTTTTTGTTTCGTGTCGCGGATTTTCGCGATGGCGGATTTCTCCTTCTGCCAGTGGGCCTTCAATTTTTCGGATTCAGCCTTTAGTGAGACAAGTTCTTTTTCGATCTTCGCCAGACGTTCCAACGAGCCTTTGTCCGTTTCTTTTTTCAAGGCCTGCTTTTCGACTTCGAGCTGGAGCACACGACGTTCGAGCTGGTCAATCTCCGTCGGGAGACTATCGATCTCAATACGAAGCTTAGAAGCGGCCTCGTCGACCAAGTCGATGGCTTTGTCCGGCAGGAAACGGTCGGCGATATAACGGTGCGACAGCGTCGCGGCCGCGACCAAGGCGGCATCCTGGATTTTCACGCCGTGATGAACTTCGTAGCGCTCTTTCAAGCCTCTCAAAATCGCGATCGTGTCCTCGACGGACGGCTCACCGACCAAGACAGGCTGGAAGCGGCGTTCGAGGGCCGGATCTTTTTCGATGTGCTTGCGGTACTCGTCCAGAGTCGTCGCACCGATGCATCGAAGCTCTCCGCGCGCGAGGGCTGGTTTCAGCATGTTCGCCGCATCGACCGCACCTTCTCCGGCGCCCGCGCCTACGAGGGTATGTAATTCATCGATAAAAAGGATTACCTCCCCGGCAGCTTCCGTGACTTCCTTTAGAACGGCTTTCAAACGATCTTCAAATTCTCCACGGTATTTGGATCCAGCGATGAGGGATCCGATATCCAAGGTCACTAGGCGCTTGTCTTTCAACGTCTCGGGCACGTCGCCGTGCGCGATTCTTTGAGCCAGGCCTTCGACGATCGCGGTCTTGCCGACACCGGGCTCCCCGATCAAAACAGGATTATTCTTCGTGCGACGCGAAAGGACCTGCATCACGCGCCGGACTTCTTCGTCGCGTCCAACCACCGGATCGACTTTTCCGCGGCGCGCGATTTCGGTTAAGTCTTTTCCATAACGCGAAAGAGCTTGGTATTTTCCCTCCGGATTCTGGTCCGTGACCCGGTGCGTACCGCGGGACTGCTGAAGCGCTTTGAGCAAAGCTTCTTTGTTCGCCCCGAATTCACGTAAGATTTGGGAGGCCGGAGAATCCTTGATCTCGAGGACGGCCATCAAGAGATGCTCGGTGCTGACGAATTCGTCTTTTAATTTTTCCGCCTCGACGCGCGCCTGGTCGAAGACCTGTTTCAAACGGAACGAAATATAGACATTGCCCTGGGAAGAACTGACCTGCGGAAGTTTCTTAAGCTCCGCCTCGACCCTCTGCGTGAGAAGCGCCGTATCGGCCTCGATCTTCATCAAGAGAGGCCGAATCATACCCTCTTTTTGCTCGAGTAAAGCGAGCAGCAAATGCTCCGGTTCGACCTGTTGATGGCCTCGCTCCTCCGCGAAGCGCTGCGAGGTCAGAACGGCCTCTTGGGCTTTGATCGTGAGTTGGTCGAGTTTCATTTTGTGAACGCCAAGAAGATCGTGGCGCTTTCCCTTCTCAAATACAGGCGCACGAGTTCGCCTTTTTTCACCGCGCGTGCGGCAGCCAAGTAGTCGGCGGTCGTCGTGACCTTGGTATTGTTGACAGACAATAAGACATCGCCGCGTTGGACACCGGCGCTTTCGGCCTGGCTTCCGTTTTCGACGTTGACGATGACGACACCGCGTTGGCCCGACGGCAGTCCAAGCTCGGCGGCTTCATCGGCGGTTAGATCGCGGCAGACCAGACCTAATTCCGAAGATCCGGTTTTCGGGTCCGCATTGGCGACGGGTTCGGACTGTTCCATTTGGCCTAAATTAACCGAAATCGTTTGAGCCTTTCCGTCCCTGAGTATCCCTAAGGAAATCGTCTTGCCGATGGGCTCACGCGCGACCATTGCGGGCAGGTCGTGGGAGGCTTCGATCGGCTTCCCTTCGAAAGAACGCACAACGTCGCCGGTCTTAATACCGGCTTTTTCCGCGGGACTGCCGGGGAAGACGTTCGAGATCAGGGCGCCGTTTTCATCCGACAGGCCAAAGGATTTCGCAAGTTCGGGCGTCATGTCCTGGATGCCAACGCCCAACCAGGCGCGCGTGACTTTGCCGTTGCTGATCAACTGCGGGACAAGGTCCTTCGCGATGTTGATGGGAATCGCAAACCCGATGCCTTGGCCCGAGGCGACGATGGCGGTATTCACGCCGATGACTTCTCCTTTGAGGTTGAACAACGGGCCGCCGGAATTGCCGGGATTGATCGAGGCGTCGGTCTGGATGAAATCATCATAAGGTCCGGCGCCAATCACGCGGCCTTTCGCCGAAATGATGCCGGCGGTCACGGTGTGATCGAGGCCGAAGGGATTTCCAACCGCCATGACCCAATCGCCCACGCGCATGGCCTGCGAATCTCCGAGTGTCACGGCAGGCAATCCCGTCGCCGCAATTTTGATGACGGCCAAGTCGGTCTTAGGATCGTTACCGACGACCTTGGCGTCGTACTTTTTCTTGCCGTCAATGAGCACCTGGATTTCGTCGGCGCCTTCCACGACGTGGTTATTCGTAATGATGAAGCCTTCGCTATTGATGATGAATCCCGAACCTAAGCTCTTCTGGGGTTGTGGTTCGCCCATCGGGCCGCCGTTGAAAAAATTATCGAAAAAATCGTCGAAAGGATCGCGTGGCAGGCGTTGGGGTCTACCCACGGTGCGGCGCTTGGGGGTTTTCGTCGTGCTGATATTGACGACGGAAGGGCTGACTTTTTCGGCCAGGTCGGCAAAACTGGGCAATCCCCCAAAGAAACCCACAGGTTGGACTGCGTTTCCGAGAGGGGCGGCAGGCGGCGGAGTTTGCCCTTCGTTAAAAGCAGTGAGGGCGGAGGCTTTATCGGCCCGATCCAGGCTTACGGTCAAACCGATACCGATCAAGATACCGATCAGCCCGATGCCCAACACTCCGGCGAATAAGGGACTTTTACGCATAGCAGAGGACCCCTCTTTCTTTAAATTTTGGTGTTCGAATCTTAATCACCCTTAGCGGACTGTCAAGAAAGGCAGGGTTATTTAAGTCCCAGATATCTGACGGGGTTTGGAAGTTGACACCCTGAGGTGGCCCCTCTTATATTTCAAAGATGGCTTTTCCCGTTCCTCAAGGCTCTCTCTCGGGTTATTTAGACGAGATCAGCAAATATCCCCTGCTGACGCCCGAACAAGAGCATGAATTCGCCATGAAATATTGGAAAGACGGAGACGTGGACGCGGCCCACCGCCTCGTGACGGCGAACCTGCGCTTCGTGGTCAAAGTCGCGCGCGAATACGGGTCTTACGGCGTCCGCATGTCGGACCTGGTGCAGGAAGGCAATATCGGCCTCATGCTCGCGGTCAAAAAATTCGACCCGACCCGCGGTAACCGCCTGCTCTCCTACGCAGTCTGGTGGATCCGGGCCATGATGCAGAGCTTCATCTTGAAGACTTGGAGCTTGGTTAAGATCGGCACGACGCAAGCCCAACGCAAACTTTTCTACAAGCTCTCACAGACCCGCCGTGCGCTGACGGCCATGGGCGCCCAGGCATCCGACCTGCCGGGAGAACCCTCAGCGGAACTTCTGGCTAAAACGTTGAACGTACGTTCCGACGACATCGAAGAGATGGACGCCCGGATGCGCGCCCGCGACGCATCGCTCGACGCCCCGCTGACGCAGGACGGATCGACGACGGCTTTGGACCTTCTTCCCTCCCCCGACAATCAAGAAGAGAGGATGGCGAAGGCCCAGGAAAAAGACCAGGTCAACGCGCATTTGGAAGAGGCGCTGACGGGCTTGAACGAAAAAGAACGCTTTATCGTCGAAAAACGTATCATGCACGACGAGCCCATGACGCTGCAGGAAATCGGCGACCACTATCATATTTCGCGCGAACGCGCGCGCCAACTCGAAGAACGCGCCAAGAGAAAAATCCGCACCGTCCTCGAAAGCGCGGGCATCCACTAATCACCTTAAGGAGTCTTCCTTGATACCAAAGACACTAAAGACACCGACATCCCTTCGAAATAATCTTAGCCGCTTGTTTATAATAAGCGTGCTGACTCTCGTGGCGGGAGTCTCTTGCTCCAAAAAACCCTTCCTTTCGGCCAAAAGCGGGAGCGAAGAAGCTCTTCAAGAATGCCGCAAGATTGCTCTCGACAAGGACTACGACCGTTCCAACGAATGCTTGGAAGTCCTGAAAAGCCGTTTCGCGGGTACCGGCGTTTCGGCGGAAGCGGACCTCGAGATCGCAGACAATCATTTCCGTAAAAACGAGTTCCTCTTGGCCTCCGAAACTTATTTAAGCTTCATCAAACTGCATCCGACGCATGAAAAAACCGGTTACGCGTATTACAAGACGGGGCTTTGCTACTTGAAGGAAAACCCGAAGGCGATCGACCGCGACCAAAAATACTTGGACAGCGCCATCCAATATTTCGAAGTGGCGATCTCCCGTACCTCGGGCGATCTCCAACAGCTCGCGCGCGAACGCTGGGTGGAAGCCCGGACGCGCATCGCGCTCCGGCACGAGTACATCGGGCGTTATTACTACCGCGTGGGCGAGTATTTGGCAGCCATCCCGCGCTTTCACGAGATCGTGACCCACTACCCGGGCTTGGGGTTGGACGAACGCGCGCTCTACTTCATGGGCGATTCTTTCCGGAAATTGGGCGAGAAACAAAACGCACTTGAAATCTTGGGCGTCTTTGACCAACATTTCCCGAACAGTAAATATCGCAAGAAATTAGCTTCAAAATTGAACGCCAAATAAAGAGGTCCCCATGCCTTACCGCGAACTCGTAGAGGCCGGAAAAAAACATTTCGAGAGCGGCAATCACGCGCGCGCGGAGCAGTCTTTCCGGAAGATCATCAAAATGAACGTGCACTACGCCGACGTCTACAACCTCCTCGGCATGATCCAGCACGCGGAAGGCAAGTTCAACAACGCGCTCGAAGCCTTCCAAAAAGCCGTCTCCATCAATCCGAATTACCAAGAAGCCCTCTTGAACCTGGCCGTGCTTTACAACGACCTGGGCCAATACAAGAAGGCCAAGGACCTGTATAAAAAAACGGGGAATACAAAAGCCATGGCCCTGCTGTGGAACGGCAAACAGGCCAACGCGCACGCGCGCCTGGGCGACAGCTACCGCGAAGCCGGGCACTGGAAAGAAGCCGTCGAGGAATACAAAAAAGCCTTAGGGCTTTGTCCCGGCTACGCGGACATCCGCACGAAACTGGGACTGACCTATCGCGACAACGGGCAAAAAGACTTAGCTGTCAAAGAATTCCACGCCGCACTCGGAGACCGTCCGACCTACAGCACGGCCAAACTCCAACTGGGCGTGACGTATTATGCCATGGGCCAGAAGACGAAGGCCGCCAAGGCCTGGAAAGAAATCTCGCCCAAAGACAAGATCCATCCGCTCGCGGAAATTTGTTTGAGGTTGTGTGAAAGCGGAAAAGCGTCCCGCCCTTAATTCAAGAACTCTGCCACTTTCGCCAAGGCTTCCTTAAGCGCGTTCGGCTTGGCGGCGTCGAACGTCCCACCGCCTTGAGCCATATCCGGCCGGCCTCCGCCCGTACCGCCGATGATGGGGGCGATCGCTTTCAGGATGTTTCCCGCGTGGTACTTTTCGGTCAGGTCTTTCGAGACGCGCACCATCAGCGTGATCTTCTCACCGGTCGTCGCACCCAGCGCTAAAATACCCGAACCTAGTTTCTGGATTTTTTGATCGGACAATTCTCGCAGGAGTTTGGGATCGTCGATCGCGAGGATCGAGGTCAGGAGTTTCACGCCGTTCACTTCTTTCAATTCTTCTTGGTCGCCGCCGGATTCCGCGCCCCGCGTCTTGGCTTTTTGCAGATCTTTTTCGAGCTTTTTGACCTGATCCATGAGCTTTTCGACGCGTTCAATCACTTCATGCGGCGTGGTCTTCAACATCAACGCCAAACGGTCGAC
>JBPOJN010000007.1:0-11150 GCA_052033505.1 Myxococcota bacterium
GTTGATTGAGCAAACTTTCCAAGAGTCTTTAGGCCAGCGCGACGCGCTCAAGAAACAAATCCAAGACTTAACCGTCTCCCAAGAAGACGCGCGCCGCGAAATCGACATCCTGTCGACGTTACTCCGCGACAAAGAATCCCGCGTGCGCGACGTCCGTAAGGAAAACGACCTCTCGCGCAGCCACACGGGCGACTTGCGCGTGACGCTCTCGCGCGCGGAGACCGAATGCGAACATCTCGAACAAAGCATCTTCGAGAAATATTCCGTGGCCCTTTCGCAAACCGCGGCCGAATTCGAACTTCAGGCCTCGCAGGCTGCGAGCGATACGGACAACGCGGCTTCACCGGCCGTGTTCGATCGTGAAATCGAAGACGCAAGATTGTCCGAATTAAAAGCCAAGCTCGATCAAATGGGCGACGTGAACATGGGCGCGATCCCGGAATACGAAGAACTGAAACAACGTCAGGAATTTTTATCGAAGCAGGTGCAGGACTTGGAAGATTCGTTGGAAGCCCTGAAAAAAGCCATCACGCGCATCCACCAGACCAGCAAGGCACGCTTCGAAGCGACGTTCGCCATGGTCAACGAACGCTTCCAGACCCTTTTCCCCCGCCTCTTCCACGGCGGCCGCGCCGAAATGCGCTTGGTCGAAGGCCCTGAAGGCACCGGACTCATGAACGCCGGCGTCGAGTTGCTCGTACAGCCCCCCGGCAAGAAACTCTCGCACATCAGCCTCATGTCCGGCGGCGAAAAAGCCATGGCCGCGGTCGCGTTCGTCTTTTCGATTTTCTTGGTCAAGCCGTCGCCCTTCTGCATCCTGGACGAAGTCGATGCCCCGTTGGACGATTTGAACACCCAACGCTTCCACGACCTCTTGGCCGAAATGACCCCGCGTACCCAATTCATCCTGATCACCCACAACCGCCGCACGATGGAACGCGCCGACCTGCTCTACGGCGTGACCATGCAAGAACCGGGCTGCTCGCAATTGGTGTCGGTGAGGATCAACGAAGCGATGAAACTGGCGTCTTAGTAAGTGTCCGCGTTCCTTCTGGCTACATCTAAAAGATCTCTATGGCTTGCATGTACGACCAGGCTGTCCAAAACCTCCAGCACGATCTTTTTAGAGGTTCCCAAATCCATGCTCGCCACATTGATTAAGAAAAGCGGCATACTTTCCTCCGCGATCAAAAAAATCTCGAAGTAGAAATCGAAAAAATCTCCGAGTCTTTTTTCCTGATCACTTTCCGAAAGGCTCTGAATATCATGAATAAGTTTCCGTAGAACCGGTGCCTGCAAAAGCTCCATACGTGACGGATGCTCGACGCCTAAGGACACGAAAGCGCCTTTGAGAAGCTATCCTTGCTGCCTAAAAACGATTTTTCGAGCCGTATGGGTTTTATGCTCCCGGCAATTCTGCGATTCTTCTCCCAAATTTTTGAAAACGTCCTCCAAGGCTCTTAAGGATTCTCTTCCAGGTTCGGTGGCGATCGCTTGAACAACCGCCTTTTTCGTGCGGACCCAATGCAAAGACTCTATGACATCCTGCATGCTGGCCTTGGGAAGGACCACCCCCATCGAAGATAGGATTTTCCAAAGGGGCTGAAAATGCAGCGGAGATTTCAGACCCGTGTCGGCCGTTTGGCGTTGATGTCCTGCTATGTCTTTGCAGGTCCAAATAAATTTATTCAAATACCGAACGACGGCACTGCGATCGACGGTTCTCGCCCGAACAATGGCAGAGAGCAAATCGGGACGTTTTTGAACACCGAAAATTTTATTTGGATTCATCGTTTGAGACTTTTCGCCGGTCCTTAAGAAAAGTTTCTTCGAAGTTATTTTTTTTCGTGCTACTCTCGCCTTTCACATGAATTCATTTTCAGAGGCCGCCTTTTTCGGGGCTTTGGCGATATTCATTTACGGGATCCGTATTTCCCGCGATGCGATCCAGCTCCTCGCGGGGGAACGGCTCCGGACATTGGTCTCTTCCCTCACCGAAAAACGCATCGCCGCGCTTTTTACCGGCATCTTGATGACGTTGATCCTGCAGAGCTCGACCGCCGTGAATATGATGCTGGTCGGCTTTTCCTCCACCGGAATCATCACGCTGTCACAAGCCATGGGCGTCATGCTCGGAGCGGGCATCGGCACGTCGCTCGTCTCGGTCCTCTTCTCCATCCGCGACCTCGCGGAATACGCTCTCGCCCTCGTAGCCGTAGGCGTTTTCCTCGACGTATTGGCAAGCCAGAAAAAAACACGACATATCGCGATGGCGATTTTAGGGCTCGGATTCACGTTCTTCGGCATGAAGATGATGATCCAAACGACGCTGCCGCTGCGCGAGAACCAGCTGATGATCCACATCTTCTCGACGCTGGGCCAGTATCCGATCCATGCTTTTTTGGTGTCCGTGATCTTCACCGCCGTCGTGCAGAACAGCGCTACAACCATGGGTATGACGATCGCTCTCGCCCTGTCGGGACTGCTGGATTTTTCCCAGGCCTTACCCTTTGTGCTGGGCGCGAATGTCGGCACCTGCGTGGGTCCCCTCGTGGGATCGTTGCGCAATGGCAAAGCATCCTTCCGCGCAGGCCTCGTGCAACTCATGTTTAAGTCGTTCACGGCGATCGTCTGTCTAATCTTCCTGGGTCCTTTGTCCCTCGCCTTGACCGATGTTTTTACCCGCATTCCGCTCGCTTCGAATATAGGCGCCCAGATCGCGGTCACGCACATTGCGTTCAATATCAGCCTCGCGTTGATTTTCTTCCCCGCCATCCCTTGGGGGGCAAAATTAGTTACAAACTTGATACCTGACGATCCATGCCCCGTAAAAACTCCCTTCGGACCGAAATACCTCGACACGAAAGCCTTGGAAACGCCGTCACTCGCTTTTGCGAACGCTAAACGCGAAATTTTGCGCATGGCAGAGATCGCGTCTGCGATGTTCCAAGCCGCGCCCGATATCATGGACAAGACCCAGCAGGGCCAGCTCTCAGCCATCGAGGAAAAAGAAGACCAAGTCGACATCCTCGATCACTCCATCAAACTTTATCTCGCACGCATTTCCCAGGAAGCCTTGAGTTCCGAGCAGGCACGGCTGCAACTGGGCTTGGTTTCCATCACGAACAACCTCGAAGGCATCTGCGACGTGATCAGCAAGCACATCTTGGGGCTGGCGAAGAAAAAAATCGGGCGTGACGTGGAATTCTCGGGGGAAGGCCAGGAAGAAATCCGCGATTTCCACTCCAAGGTGAATGAGAATTTCCACCTGACTTTGTCCTATCTCGCCTCCGAGGACGTCATTTTAGCGCGTAAAATCCTGCGGCATGAGTCGTACATGACGATCCTGGAAGATAAATACCGCCAAGCCCACCTGATGCGTCTGCATCGGGGTTTGAAAGAAACCATCGAAACGAGTTCGATCCATCTCGATCTCTTGGCGAGCTTCCGCCTGATCAACACCAAGCTCGCAAGCGTGATCGACGCGAACCTCGCTCAAATCGAAAAAAAAACCGCTTAAACCTGCCTCATGCCGTTTACAATCCATCACCTCGACGTAACGACTTCGACTAATGACGAGACCATGAAGCATCTCCGCACCGGTGGTGACGAAGGCCACGTCTTTTGGGCCGACCGCCAGACCGCCGGGCGCGGACGTTTGGGACGTTCTTGGGAAACGACGGTAAGGGACGTCGCCCTTTCCGTGGCCTTGCGCCCCTCGCTGCCGCCCGAACGGTACCCTTTGCTGACTCTCGTGGCCGGTGCGGCCGTCTTCGATTTCTTACGCGCGGAAATGCCCGAAGCCGATCTATCCATTAAATGGCCGAACGACGTTTACGCCGGGGGGCGGAAAATCGCGGGTATCCTTTGTGAAACGCACGGAGCGGGAGTGGCGCACTTCGGCGTGGTGATCGGTGTAGGCCTCGACGTGAACGGCCGTGAGGAGGATTACCCGCCCGAACTGCGCGGCCTCACGACTTCCATTCACCGGCTGACCGGCCGCACGCTCGACCGCGAAAAGGCGGTTCAAAATTTTCTGCAGTGCCTAGAAAAGCGTTACTTGGATTTTTTGAAGAACGGCGAAGGCGACGTCATCGATTTCTGCAACCGGCACGCTTATCTGAAAAATCGCGCCGTCGTTTATGAAAGCCCGGAAGGATCCCGCCTGGGCACGGCCCTGGATTTGGACGCGCAGGGACACTTGCGGATCCGGACCGACTCCGGAGACGTCATCAGCGTCATGGCCGGCGACGTGACCCTTGCCTCTTCCGAGGCCATAACGGCATAACTCTCTCATGAAACGCTTGCTCACCATCGATGCCGGAAATACGAATACCGTTTTCGGCCTTTTTTCCGGAAACCGCCTGAAAAAAACCTGGAGAGTCCCTTCCGGCTCCGCGGACATCCAGCGCCTTGTCCGCAAATTTCCCGCAGGGCTTCTGAGCGGTTCGATCGACGCCGTAGCGGTTTCGAGCGTAGTGCCGTCCTTGAAAGGCACGTTTCAAAAAATATCGCGCCGATTGTGCGGCCGCCCCGCGTTCTTCGTCGGTCCCTATCTTAAAATGCCCATACGCCTGCGCGTAAAAAATCCCCGTTCGGTTGGCCAAGACCGCATCGTCAACGCCGCCGCCGCGTACATGCGCTGGAAATGCGGCCTCATCGTCGTCGACCTCGGCACCGCCACGACCTGCGACGTGATCACGCCGCGCGGCGACTATATCGGAGGCACCATCTCCCCCGGCATCGGCATCGCAAACGCGGCACTGCACGAGAAAACCGCCCTGTTGCCCCTGGTCCCCATCGCGCGGCCGAAGCGGGCCGTAGGACGCGATACGGTGGAAGCGATCCGTTCGGGCGTTTTTTACGGTTACATCGGATTGATCGACGGCTTGGTGGAGCGACTGCGTAAGGAATTGAGTTTTCCGGTGAAAGTCATCGCAACTGGGGGGCTATCGGCCGTCGTCGCTCAAGCGTCACGCACGATCGCTCACGTGGACGCGAACTTGACGCTGAAGGGCTTAAGACTTCTCTATCTCGGAAACGCTAGGCGTGCGGAAAAGCGGGCAAATTCATGAATTGATTCAAATTCCCCATGCGGTAACCGTCAAGATCCAGAGCCGCATACAGGAATCCATTCTCGCGGCAGACTCGTGAAATTTCAGCGCGCACCTTTTCATCCATGAATTTTTCAAAATCCTCGCGGCCGACTTCAATGCGCGCGATGGGGTCGTGAAAGCGCACGCGGAAATTTTGAAATCCCAGACCCACGAGTTTGGTTTCGATGCGGTCTATTTTTTGCAATTTTTCTTCCGTGACTTCGGTGCCAGGTGGAAAACGAGACGAGAGACAGGCGAGCGCTTGTTTATTCCAAGTCCTCAAACCCAACTCTTTCGAATACGCGCGGATTTCTTTTTTCGTGAGGCCCGCCTCGACCAAAGGACTGCGGACTTGGTTTTCCTCCGCGGCTTTGAGGCCCGGACGATGATCGCCCAAGTCATCCACGTTCACACCATTCAAGATCCAGCGAAAATTCTGATCCTTCGCCGCTTCGCCGCAGACTTTATAGAGCTCGGACTTACAAAAGTAACAACGATCGCCGAGGTTCACACGGTAGCGCTCGTCTTCCAACTCGTGCGTGCGCACGATCACGTGCTCGACGCCGATCTCGCGCGCGATCGCGGACGTTTCTTCCAACTCGTACGTGGGATAAGAAGGCGAAACCGCGGTCACGGCTATGACGCGATTTGGAAGGCACTCCGCGGCGACTTTGAGCAGAAAAACGGAATCTACGCCTCCCGAATAGGCTATGAGTGCGTTTTCTAAACCTCCCAAGATTCGCTTCAACGCATCCAACTTCGATTCCATGACGCAAAACTCGTTCTAATCAGGATCGAAGTCAAGCGCGCTTACCGCTCAAAAGAGGCTGCAACCTGCGTTTTCCGGGATTTAGACGTTGACAGTCTTTGGGCCGCTGATTACTTTTCGTGGGCATTAGATTTTTTAAAACTTTTAAGGGGGTATGTATGATCCGAGAAGTTATTGAAGACGCCATCGCACGCGGCGAGAAATTAAAGAAAGACATCGTTGGCCAGATTTTGAAGTCCGAAACGTTCAACGACTTGGTCAATAATCCTCGTTTCACGCAGACGATCATGAAAGTGATCCAGACGAAGAACGAGATCACGCATACGATCCAAAAGAACGTTCAGGAAGCCTTGAGGACGATGAACATCCCCTCGAAAAGCGACTTGTCGCATTACGAAAAGCGCGTCGACCAGTTGGAAAAGAAGTTGGACTCTCTGGGCCGCGGTCGCGCGTCTGCGAAGAAAAAATCCGGTTCGCGCCGCTAACCGCCTTCCGTGCCCCGCCGCCCCATCGCTATTTTTGATTCAGGCGTCGGGGGACTCACCGTTTTTCGCGAAATCGCAAAACTCCTGCCTTTTGAAGACCTTATCTATCTAGGCGATACCGCACGCGTTCCGTACGGCTCCAAGTCCGCCGAGACCGTCACGCGTTATGCGGTCCAAAACGTGCGTTTCCTGCTCGAAGAAAAAGCCAAACTCATCATCGTCGCGTGCAACACGGCTTCCGCGTTCGCTTTAGAGGCCCTGCAACCACAATTCTCCCTACCTATCCTAGGAGTCATCGAGCCGGGAGCCGCGGGAGCCCTCCGCGAATCCGCCTCCGGACGCATCGGAGTCATCGGTACCGAGGGAACAATCCGCAGCGAAGCCTATACGAAGAGCCTGTTGAAACGCCGTCCCGAAGCGGAGGTTTTTTCCGCACCCTGCCCTTTGTTCGTACCTTTGGTCGAGGAGGGTTGGTGGTCGCATGACGTGACCGAACGCGTGGCGCGGATCTACCTCGAACCTTTGATACAGCAGAATATCGATTCGCTCATCTTGGGCTGCACGCATTACCCGCTTTTGAAAACGGTTTTAAGCAAGGTCGCTGGACCGGGCATCAAACTCATCGACTCGGCCGAAGAAACCGCCCGGGAGACAGCCACCCTCTTAGCGAAACAAAACCTCGCGGAGACGGAACCCGCCGAACCTTCGCGCGTCTTCTGCGTGACCGATACGCCCGACCGTTTCCGCCGCGTGGCCCGCATGATCCTGGACCTTCCGCTCACGGACGTCCGCCATGTTAACCTCTAAAAAAGACATCCGATGCCATGTCCGGCTCATGGACGGCGCGATGGGGACGATGGTGCTGTCGTACGGATTTCCACTGAGCGGCTGCATCGAGCATCTCAATCTCACGGCACCTAAGACGATACTTAAGATCCACGGACTTTACCTGAAGGCCGGAGCCGACACTTTAGTCGCAAACACTTTTGGTGCGAATCGCATCCGCTTGAGCACGCATCGTTTGGAAACCCAGCTCGCAACCATCAATCGCACCGGGGTGCGCTTGGCGAAGCAGGCTGCTAAACGGCACCCTAAACGAAAAATCATGGTCTTGGCTTCCATAGGACCTTTGGGTCGGAAAATTCCGGAGGAAAAAGCGCAACGCCTCTTCGAAGAACAAGTGTTGGCCTTGGAAAAGAAAAGTCCAGACGGATATCTGATCGAAACTATGACGGCGTTGTCTGAGGCGAAAGCGGCCGTTTCGGCCGTACGCCGGCGGTCGCGTGCTCTGATCCTCGCCTGTTGTTCTTTTTCAAAAAAGACCACGAAACGAGACCTCGAAAAAGCCTCACGCGTTTTAAGAAAAGCCGGAGCGGACGTCATCGGCCTCAATTGCGGCACAGGCCCCGCCGCTCTTTATCCGCTCGCGCGCATTCTAAGAAAAATTGACCCGGGTCCGCTCTGCATCCGTCCTGCCGCCGGCCTTCCCGGCCACATTTCATCACCTCGGGTCTTCGCCGGTTGGGTTAAAAAATTCCGGGCCTTAGGCTTCACCTGGATCGGCGGCTGCTGCGGCACGACTCCGGAACATATCTTCGCCTCAGCGCTTTAAACTTTTCTTAATCTTTTACCGAGGACTCATCGGAGCAGCAGGCGCGGGCTCCGCTTGAATGGTCTGCGCCAAAGCGGACAACGCGTCCAGACACAGAAATATCGCTTTCCGCTTTTGATTCAGAGACATGGCTAGCGACCGGACATTCGTATTTTCGCGCGAGAGCATTAAGAATTTGACCTCGGATCTCCGTAAACCGCGCGTAGCCCGATGTGGCTACGTTGATGTCTCCGACGCTTGGGCCGGCTTTCAGCGACTTTTAACAACTTATTAACTCATTGGGCCCTTTCGAGAGGCGTTCTTAACATTTTTTTAATGCGAAACGAGTCGAGCTTAACACGCCAAATCGGGCTGAAGCGATTAACTTCGGAGAATACAAAAAGGAGTTCTTATGGATGTCCTCATGATCGCCATCGGCGTCGGTTTTTTCGGTCTCACCTGGCTTTTCGTCGGGCTTTGCGACCGTCTGGGCAAAGAAAAGTGAATAGAAAGGATATTTTATGACCTGGCTCTACATGTCTTCGGCCGCGATCACGGTAGTCCTGATGGGTTACCTGGTGGTGGCCCTTTTAAAACCGGAATGGTTTGATTGATTCTAATGATTTTAGCGAAAGAAAAAACGAGGCTTCATTCATGACACCGAACACCATGACTCAGATCGCGCTTTATTTCGTCGTCTTATTGGTCCTGGCAAAACCTTTAGGCAGCTACATGGCCCGTATCTACGAGGGACGCATCTCCGGATTTGCGCGTCTCTTCCGTCCTCTGGAAAAAGCCATTTATGGGGTTTGCGGTATCGATCCCGAAGAAGAGATGACCTGGAAACACTACGCGGGGAGTTTTCTGATCTTCAATCTCTTCGGCTTTCTCTTAGCTTACCTTATCCAACGCCTCCAAGGTTTTCTCCCCTTCAATCCGCAAGAATTCGCCGGGGTGACGCCGGATTCCTCCTTTAATACTTCAGTGAGCTTCGTCAGCAATACCAATTGGCAAGGTTACGGCGGCGAAACGACCATGAGTTATCTGACTCAGATGCTCGCCCTCACCGTGCAAAATTTCGTCTCCGCGGCCGTTGGAATGGCCGTGGTCATCGCCCTCATCCGCGGTTTCGCGCGACAATCCGTAAAAACCATCGGCAATTTTTGGGCGGATACGGTTCGCGGCATCGTTTATATTCTTCTGCCGCTTTCCATTTTATTGGCGGTGGTCCTCGTCTCTCAAGGCGTCGTGCAGACGTTCAAACCTTATCAAACGGCTACTCTGACGCAGCCGATGAAAGACGATAAGGGAGCTCCGATCACGGAACAAAGTATCGCGGTCGGGCCGGCGGCTTCGCAGATCGCGATCAAGCAATTGGGTACGAACGGCGGCGGTTTTTTTAATGCGAATTCCGCCCACCCTTTCGAGAATCCGAATCCGCTGACGAACTTCCTCGAACTTCTGTCCATCCTGCTGATCCCAGCCGGTCTTTGTTACACGTTCGGCCACATGGTGAAGGACAGACGCCAAGGATGGGCGATCCTGGCCACGATGACGATTATCCTCGTCTCTCTCGTTGGAGTCGCGACGGTGGCGGAGCAAACCGGTAATCCGGCGTTTCAAAATTTAAACGTGAATCAAACGGCCTCGAACTTTCATTCCGGCGGAAACATGGAAGGAAAAGAGACTCGCTTCGGAATTGCAAACTCGGCGCTTTGGGCCGCAGCCACGACGGCCGCTTCCAATGGATCGGTCAACGCCATGCACGATTCTTTCACGCCGATGGGAGGTTTCGTGCCGCTGTGGTTGATTCAATTGGGCGAAATCATTTTCGGCGGCGTCGGATCGGGACTTTACGGCATGTTGATCTATGCCTTGGTCGCCGTCTTCATCTCCGGTCTGATGGTCGGCCGGACGCCGGAATATTTGGGCAAAAAAATCGAATCCTTCGAAATGAAAATGGCGTCGATCGCCATCCTCATCCCGGCCGTCGCCATCAAGATCGGAACCGCGATCGGCGTCTCGACCAAGGCGGGGCAAGCCACGATTTACAACCCGGGCCCGCACGGTTTCAACGAAGTTCTCTATGCCTTCTCGTCCGCCGTCGGCAACAACGGCAGCGCGTTCGCGGGCCTGGGCGCGAACAATCCTTTTTACAATACGGCCCTGGGCTTGGCGATGCTGGTCGGCCGTTACTGGATCATCGTTCCCGTACTCGCCATCGCCGGAATGCTCGCGCAGAAAAAGAAAATCCCGGCCGGTAGCGGCACGTTGCCGACGCACACGCCACTCTTCGTCATGATGCTGATCGGCGTTATCGTTATCGTAGGATCGCTGACGTTTTTGCCGTCGCTCGCATTGGGCCCGGTCGTCGAACATTTACAATTATTTGGAAATTAAGAGGCATCCTATGAAAAAAACGAAATCAGTCTTTCAAAGCTCGCTTTTGAAACAAGCTCTCTGGGACGCTCTGGTACGCATGAACCCCATGTACCAGCTCCGTAACCCCGTCATGTTCGTGACCGAAATCGGCAGCATCCTTACGACGGTCATTTTCATCGCGGCCCTGTTCGGACATTCCGCCCCCGGCGGAGAGAAGCCCGGATTTATTTTTTGGGTATCCCTCTGGCTCTGGTTCACGGTCTATTTTGCGAACTTCGCCGAAGCGATGGCGGAAGGACGCGGCAAGGCCCAGGCCGAATCCCTGCGTAAAGCCCGCAAAGACATCATCGCTAAAAAACTCGACCGCCCCGATCTTATCGCGCTTCGCACCGGCAAAGCCGGATGCTTCAGCGCAAACTCGGGGGAGCGCCCTAGCTCCCCCAAACCCCCATCGCTCGATTCAAACTTCTTTTCAGAATACAAAGAAGTGACAGCGGCGTCTTTGCGCAAGGGAGATTTTGTCCTCGTCGAAACCAACGATTTTATTCCCTGCGACGGCGAGATTATCGAGGGCGTCGCGTCGGTCGATGAAAGCGCCATCACGGGCGAGAGCGCGCCGGTCATCCGCGAAAGCGGTGGCGATCGCAGCGCCGTGACCGGAGGAACGCGTGTGCTCTCGGATTGGTTGGTCGTCAAAATCACGGCGAATCCCGGGGAAACTTTTCTGGACCGCATGATCTCGCTCGTCGAAGGCGCCAAACGTCAAAGGACGCCGAACGAAATCGCGCTGCACATCCTCCTGGTGGCCCTGACCATCGTCTTCTTGG
>JBPOJN010000047.1:0-3396 GCA_052033505.1 Myxococcota bacterium
AGCGTGAGAAAAATTTATTTTTTATTTTTTCCGTTCTCTAAAACTGCGCCATTTTTTCTATAGAACTCATCGCGGAAGTAGGTCCGAGTGTCCTGATACAGGGCCCACACTATCTTCCCACGGAAAATCGTAATTAAATTAAAGGGGTTTCCCCGTGAGCCGACGGGTTCAAGCCTCTCTTTTTGAGCATTTTCTTATCCAATAGGCCTCATTTCTCACGTTTTCCCACAAATCACTTCAGAATTAGCGGAAACATCCGTTCCATTCACATTGAATATGGATGAATTACTCAAAGAGTTTTTAGTGGAGTCCAGCGAAAACCTCGATCGTCTCGATCGGGACTTCGTGACCTTGGAAAAAAATCCCACGGATAAACAGCTCCTGGCATCGATCTTTCGGGCCGTTCACACCATCAAAGGCACTTGCGGCTTCCTAAACTTCTCCAAACTCGAAAAAGTCACCCATGTCGGCGAAAACCTTCTGGGAAAACTCCGGGACGGGAAGCTCATCCTGAACGCCGAAATGACCAGCGCTCTCTTGGCTTTGGTCGATGCGATCCGCAAAATGCTCGCTCAGATCGAAAAGTCAGAAAACGACGGAGACAACACGTATCCTGAATTGATCGCGACCTTGACCAGCTTACAAGAAGGAAAATCGGCCCCGGCTCCAGCCGACCCTACCCCAGCAGAATCGAACGCTGCAGATCAACCTGCACCCGTGCAAGCCGAGCTTGCAAAAACCGCACCGACTCCTCCCGTGGAAAAAGCACCTGAACCGACCACGGAGTCCTCAGCTGCCAGCGTGACCGACAGTGCGATCCGGGTCGATGTGGGGCTTCTCGACAAATTAATGAACTTAGTCGGCGAGCTCGTTCTCTCGCGAAATCAAATCCTACAATTTATCTCCACCCAAGCCGATTCGAACTTAACCGGTGTATCCCAGCGCTTGAACCTCATCACTTCCGAGCTTCAAGAAGGCATCATGAAGACACGCATGCAGCCGATCGGAAACGTCTGGAGCAAATTTCCCCGCGTCGTGCGCGACTTAGCCGCGTCCTGCGGGAAAAAAGTGCGTCTGGAAATGCAGGGAAAAGAAACAGAGCTCGACAAAACCCTGATCGAAGCCATCAAAGACCCTTTGACCCACATCGTCAGAAATTCCGTCGATCACGGAGTCGAATCCCCCGAAAAAAGAAAAGCGGCAGGCAAGCCGGAAGAAGGCACACTGACGCTGAAGGCCTTTCACGAAGGCGGCCAGGTCAATATCGAAATCTCCGACGACGGCGGCGGCATTTCGCCCGATAAAATCAAAGAGAAGGCACTCGCCAAAAGCATGATCACGACCGAACAAGCCGCCCGCATGAGTGAGCGCGACATTTTGAACCTGATTTTTCTTCCGGGTTTTTCGACTGCCGAAAAAGTCACCAACGTATCCGGACGAGGCGTCGGCATGGATGTGGTGCGTACGAACATCGAGCGTATCAACGGCGTCATCGACATCCAGAGCAAACCGGGCATGGGTACGACTCTGAAGATCAAAATCCCGCTGACCTTGGCTATCATCCCAGCCTTAGTGGTGACCTGCGGAGGTGATCGGTATGCAATTCCGCAAGCAAGTCTCTTGGAATTGGTCCGCCACAGCGGAGAAAAAGTCCGCAAGTCCATCGAGATGTTTCAAGGAGCTCCGGTCTATCGTCTACGCGGACGGCTGCTTCCATTGATCTATTTGCGCAAGGAATTAGGGCTCGAGTCTGAAAACTCTGAAGATTCAGAAGATGCGGACCTAAATATCGTCGTCCTCCAAAGCGGGGATCGGCCGTTCGGTCTCGTCGTAGACGAAATCAACGACACGCAGGAAATCGTGGTCAAGCCCTTGGGCAAGCTCATGAAGGGCGTCTCTGTCTACGCAGGGGCGACCATAATGGGCGACGGGCATGTAGCGCTGATCTTGGATGTGTTGAATATCGCCCAGCGAGCCCATCTGGTCGGTGAAAACAGAGACCGTTCCTTGGCGGATCAAAATGCCTTATTGTCCCAAAACTCGAAAAATCTTCAAGCTCTGCTCCTCGTACGCAGCCGGGATAACGGGCTGATGGCCATCCCTCTCTCCTCCGTAGCACGTCTGGAAGAATTCGCATTGACCTCCATAGAAAACATGAGCGGGCAAGAGGTGGTACAATATCGCGGAAAAATCATGCCATTGATCCGTATCTCTGAGGTACTCCCGGAGCGACGCGAAGAGATTCGCCATCTCGAGGCTTACAAGGAAGAGACGCCGAGCGCGGCCGTTCACGTGGTCGTTTACACTCCTGAGGATCACGGCGACGGCGTAAGAAATGCCATGGGCGTCGTTGGTATCGTCGTCGAAAAAATTCTCGATATCGTTCATGAATCCCTAAACCTGCAAAAAGCCGGATGCCGCGCGGGCATCTTAGGCTCGATGGTCATTCAAGATCGCGTGACGGAAGTGCTCGATCTCGAAAAAGCCGTGCAGATGGCGAAGCCGGATTTTTTTGCGGCCACCGACCTGCCACAATCTGACATCAAAGAAATTTCGCAAGAAAGCCGGTTACACTCATGAACGCGCCTAAACAATTTTGCACTTTTTTCCTGAACAAACTTTTTTTCGGCGTGGAAGTCGAAAAAGTTCAGGAAGTCATCCGCTACCAAGAAATGACCAAAATGCCTCAGGCACCGGAGGTCATCCGCGGTCTTATTAATCTGCGAGGCCAAATCGTCACGGCCATCGACCTAAAACGCAGGCTTGGCTTGGATGTCTTGGATGAAAATGGAAAAGAAAATTTGTTTCCCATGAACGTCGTGGTTCGCACGGACGAAGCGCCGGTGAGTTTTCTGGTCGATGAAATCGGGAACGTCTTGGAGTTGGAAGAGGACTGTTTCGAAAGGCCTCCGGAGACACTGACTGGTATGGCGAAGGAACTGATCCGGGGCGCCTACAAACTCAAAGATCGATTGCTGCTGGTGCTGGATATGGAAAAAACCATGCAATTGGAAGGGGCGAAAGCGGAGTAAAGTCAACGCGGTTGAACGGGGCAGTCGTGCCATTTTTTGACGTGAGTATAACATTTCTGCGGTTGCGCGGCTGCGTCAACCGTCAGGAGGGAGACGGCTCCCAGAAGTAATACGGCGATGGTCGAAAGGATGATATTTTTCATGTTTTCTCCAGACTCTAAAAACTTAGCCGGTTTCTCTCCGACTTACTTATTATCAGCAAAAGCTTCAAGAAAGTTGCTTAGTTTTTTGACGCTTGAGTTCCAGCTACACACATCTAGGACAGTGAGTTTTTGAAAAGACCGATGGATAGAGTGGATTAAGCGATTTTGAATAAAGCATAGGCGCTCCGGGAGTTTCCTCGTATCGTTAAGATGTCGATTTC
>JBPOJN010000080.1:0-21617 GCA_052033505.1 Myxococcota bacterium
ATTTTGTTGCGGCAGTCGAACCGGGAGCGGGGGAGATCCAGAGTCCCGAAGATTTTTGCTCCTCTTCCCGTCCGTTGACCTTAAGCCGATAGCGGGTCGTGCCGGCCGGGTGCGTGTTCGAAAACAAGATGTCGTTCAAAGCCAGGGGTGGCTGGGTTTTTCCCGAAATAGAGACCTTCAGCCGGTGCAAGGAGTAGATCTTCGCCCGGTTTCCCAAAAACGCTTGGATTTTTTCCGAAAAATTCTTCGACGTGGCCTTGCAATAGTAGCCGACGCTTTCCTTGGGCACGGAGTTCACGCCCATGAGGACGGTTTTCGCGTCGTCGATGTGATGCGAGGTCTCGAGGAAGGTCCCGTCTCCTCCGATCGTCACGACCAGGTCGTACCCGCGGATGAGACTGCCGGGTTTGAGGCTCGTACGCAGGCGGATGTCGTAGGGGATGCCCAGTTGCGAGAGCTGTTTGCGTACGCTTTTGAGGGTCTCGGTGTGTCGGTTGTGCGTGCTCTTCGAGCGCACGGTCGCGGGGCTTTGTTTCCTCAAGAGCCGCAGGTAATTCGGGTCTTTGAGTTCGAGGGCCTTCGTTTCGTACGAGCTTTTTTTGTATACGATGAGGACTTTTCGTAGTGTCATACGCCGCATTTCGTTGATATTCATGCCAAAGATCAAGAAAAAGCCGCCGCATGTCGTGATCTTCGGAGGGTCGTTTTACCCGCCGCATGCCGGGCACTCCGAAATCATAAAGCGGCTGCTTCGGCGTAAAGACGTCGATCAAGTCTGGGTTTGTCCCGTTTTCCGGCACGCCTTCGGTAAGGAAACGGCACCGTTTACGACGAGGCTACGCTGGTGCCGCGAGCGTTTCGGCAAGCTGGGGACACGGGTCAAGGTCAAGGACGTCGAGCGGCGCCTGGGCGGTGTGAGTTTTACGGTGCGGCTACTGGAATACGTGAAAGCGCGGCATCCGTCCTGGAATTTGTCTTTGGCTCTGGGACGCGATGCTTACCGGGAACGGAAGGCCTGGAAGGATTTCGATAAGATCGAAAAAATGGCGGCCCTGATCGTTTTCCCGCGGGGACCGAAGTCATTTATCCCGAATATTTCGAGCACGGAGATTCGTCAGCAATGGAAGAAGCCGAAAAAAAGAACATCTTAGACCTGTCCAAGCCGGCGCTCGCCGAGACTTTGGCCGCGCACGGGCTTAAGTCCTATGCACTGAACCAAATCCTGCAATGGCTCTATCAGAAAAAAGTCCGTTCGTTCGACGAGATGACCGACCTCTCGAAGCAGACGCGCGAGGTCTTGAACCGCCATTTCGAAATTCGTTACCTGGAAAAAGCCGAAAGCCATACGTCGCCCATCGACGGCTCCACCAAGTATTTGTTCCGGCTTTCCGACGGGCGTTCCGTCGAGTCTGTGTTGATGCCGTGGAAGACGCGCACGACGTTATGCCTTTCGAGCCAGGTGGGCTGCGCGATGGGGTGCACGTTTTGCCGCACGGCCGAAATGAAGCTCGTTCGCAATCTTTCCCAAGGCGAGATACTGGGGCAGATCCTGGGCGTCCAAGCCGAGATGGAAGAGGGCAAAAGGATTTCGAACATCGTCATGATGGGCATGGGCGAGCCGTTTCATAATTACGATACGCTGTTGGATTCGTTAAAACTCATGACGGATGATTTCGCGCTGGGCCTGTCGCAGCGCCGGATCACGGTCTCGACCGTGGGGCTTGCGCCCGAGATTGAGAAGTTCGCGGAAGACTCCAAGGTCAAGCTCGCGCTCTCGCTGAACGCCACGACGGAAGAAGGGCGGCTCGAGATCATGCCGATCACGCGCAAATATCCGCTCGAACGCGTGATTGAGGCCTGCCGTAAATATGCTATGAAGACCGGCAATCGCGTGACGTTCGAGTACGTGATGATGGGCGGTTTGAACGACGCGATCGAGGACGCGAAAAGGATCGCGAAGATTGGTGCCAAGGTCCCGTGCAAAATCAACCTGATCCCCTACAACGAATACCCCGGCTCGCCGTTCAAGCGTCCGTCGGAAGAGAAGATTCAGGCGTTCTTCCGGCATTTGGCCGACAAACATTTCCAGGTAAACATCCGTTATTCAAAAGGCCTGGACGTATTGGCCGCGTGCGGGCAATTGGCGACGAAGAGCCGGTCCGGCTCCATGAACCCCCTAGAGTCTTAAAACTCCTAGAAAATTGACTTTTCATCTTGAACCGCTAAAAGGCGGCGCATGTCGCAATCACTCATCGGTGTCATCGGCGGTAGCGGTCTCTACGAAATGGAAGGGCTCAAGATCGTTGAGGAAGTACGTCTCGACACGCCTTTCGGGTCTCCTTCGGATGCCTTTGTCATCGGTAAATTAGGCGGTGAGCAAGAAGGGCAGAAGGTTGTTTTCTTGCCCCGTCACGGCCGCGGCCACCGCATCTCTCCGTCCGAATTGAATTTTCGCGCCAATATCTGGGGCATGAAGAAGCTGGGCGTGGACACCATTCTCGCCGTTTCCGCGGTCGGCAGCCTCCGCGAGGAAATCGTTCCGGGACACATCGTTATCATCGATCAATTTTTCGACCGCACCAAAGGCCGCGCGTCGACGTTTTTCACCGACGGCGTGACGGCGCACGTGACGTTCGCCGATCCTGTGTGTCCGGAATTGCGCAAGGTCCTGATCACTTCAGGTAAAAAAGTTGGAGCGACGGTCCATGAAAAGGGCACGTATATCTGCATGGAAGGCCCGCAATTTTCCACGCGCGCGGAATCGAACGTCTACCGGTCGTGGGGTATGGACGTCATCGGGATGACCAATCTGCAAGAAGCCAAGCTCGCGCGCGAGGCGGAGATTTGTTACGCCACGATCGCGCTTTCGACCGATTATGATTGCTGGCACAAAGGCCATGAAGACGTCCGCATCGAAGACGTGATCGCGGTCCTGAACAAAAACGTGGAGACGGCGAAAAAAATACTGCGCGCCGCGGTGCCGTCACTCCTCGAGGCGGCGGGGCGCACCTGCGGATGCCGCACGGCCATGAAACACGCGATCATCACGGACCGAAAGCTGATTCCCGAAAAAACAAAACAGAGGCTAGAAGTCATCGCCGGAAAGTACCTTTAATTTTATGGGCATACTCGTCGTCGGTAGCGTGGCTTTGGATTCCGTGAAAACGCCTTTCGGTCAGACGACCGAGGATTTGGGCGGTTCGGCGGTACATTTCAGCGCGGCGGCTTCTTTTTTCACGCCGCTGCAGTTGGTCGGCGTGGTCGGCGAGGATTTTCCGCAAGACTCGCTCGATTTTTTGAGGAAGCGCAAGGTCGATCTCTCGGGTCTTCAGGTCAAAAAAGGGAAAACCTTCCGTTGGCGCGGAGAGTACGGATTCGATTTGAACGTCGCTAAGACGCTCGAGACGCAGTTAAACGTCTTTTCCGATTTCTCGCCGACGATTCCCGACAGTTTCCGCAAGGCGGATTATCTTTTTTTGGGCAACATCCATCCGAAACTCCAGATCCAGGTCTTGAAACAGGTCAAGCGCCCGAAGCTCGTGGCGCTCGATACGATGAATTTCTGGATCAACAGCGAGCCTAAGTTTTTGAAGGAAGCGATTTCCTCGGTAGACTTGGTCATCATCAACGAAGGCGAAGCGCGTGAGCTGACGCGCGCGGCGTCGTTGGTAAAGGCGGCCCAGGTGATCCGCAGCTGGGGGCCTAAGACTGTCATCATCAAGCGCGGCGAGTACGGTGCGTTGTTGTTCCACGGGGATGAGATTTTTTCGGCGCCCGGTTTGCCCATTGAACGCGTGAAAGATCCGACCGGGGCGGGGGACAGCTTCGCGGGCGGTTTCTTGGGCTATGTCGCGCGTAGCGGCAAGGTCACGACGCCGGTCTTGCGCCAAGCCGTCGTGGTCGGCAGCGCGATGGCGTCTTTCAACGTTGAAGAATTCAGCTGCCGCCGCCTTCAAAAGATCACGCTCGAAGATGTCCAGAAGAGAATACACGCCTTCAAAGAACTTGCGCATTTCGACGTGATCCGTTTGACTAAAAAGTAATGCCTTCCAAACGCGGCCGCGACCTCCGCACCGAAGCCATCGTTCTCAAAACCAGAACCGTCGGTGAAGACGACCTTTGGGTGGATTTTCTAACCCCGCGCCAAGGCCGCTTGCATGGCATTGCGCGCCACGGCCGCAAAAGCCGCAAACGTTTCGGAGGCGTTCTCGATCCCTTGAACCGCATCCGCGTGCGTTACCGCGACCACGGGAACTTGGTCGCTTTGGAAGAGGCGTCGTTGGATACCGTGGCGCATCACATCGACGCGAGCCTGCCGAAACTGTCCTATGGATTTCATTTTTTGGAATTGATCCGGCAGCTGGTCCCCGAGCGGAACGCGGACGAAAAAATCTATAAACTTTTAAGGGGTGCGATCGAGGCCCTGGATCGCAAATCCGAAAGCGAGCTGCGCGCCTTGACGGCCGAATTCGAATACCGCCTGCTGGTCCTCTGCGGATTGAAGCCACAACTCACGGAATGCCTGTCTTGTGCGAAGAGCCGCGCCGAAAACCCCCGTGAAAAATTCTTTTTCTTTTACAAGGAAGGCGGTCTTTATTGCGCGGATTGTCTACCCCCAAGCGCCGTCTCCGACATTTTCACCCGCGAGAGCGCCCCTCGCGTGCTGTCGCGGTTCATCGAATACCAACTCGGGCGACCGTTGAAGACCCAGAGGTTTCTGGACGCCTTTCCTTCTTGAAACGGCCCTGTGAAGGGACTAGCGTCGCGCATCTATGAGCGCCCGTCTGCGTTTTTTGAAGGCCTACCGGACCGTGTTGGCCGTGATCGGCTCCTACGCGTTTCTTGCGTTTCAGCGCCGTCTCTTCGGCGCGGCCCGTCTGCAGGAAAAGACCCTGCGCGTACACCAGCGCAATGCGCGCCGCATCGAAGCGGCAATTTTGGACCTCAAAGGCCTTTTCATTAAGGTCGGCCAAATGCTCTCGATCATGAGCAATTTTCTTCCGGCGGCGTTGACGCAAGGTCTCGAGGGATTGCAAGACGCGGTACCGCCGCATCCGTACGAGGCGATCGAACGGCGTTTCCGCGAGGATTTCGGGAAGACGCCGAAGGAGATGTTCGCGGATTTCGAGGAAACTCCCATCGCGTCGGCGTCTCTCGGTCAGGTTCACGTGGCCCATCTGCAGGACGGCACGAAGGTCGCGGTCAAGGTTCAATACCCCGAAATCGACGCGATCGTGAAAAGCGACCTGAAGACCATGAAGAAAATCTTCGGTCTCCTGCATCTCTTCTTCCCGGTGTACGGGCTGAAGAGCGTCTATCAGGAGATCGCCGAAGTCGTATTGCGGGAATTGGATTATACGTTCGAAGGCAAGAATATTGAAATCATCCGCAAGAATTTCGAGCAGGAAAAAGACTTCGCGTTCCCCGATGTCTATTGGGAGCTGTCGAGCCGTAAGATCCTGACGCTGCGGTTCATGGAAGGCGTCAAAATCTCCTCTCTGGACGCGTTTGAAACCCGCGGCATCGATCCGTCGCAGGTCGCGACCAAGATCATTCACGCCTATTGCCGCCAAATCTTCATCGACGGCATTTATCACGCCGATCCGCATCCGGGGAACCTGCTCGTGGCGAAAGAAGGGGAGAATACGCGCATCGTCATGATCGACTTCGGTGCGACGGCCGCGATCTCGGACCGCATGCGGCGCGGTATCACGCTTTTTACTGAAGGCGTGATCAAAAAAGACACGCGCGTGCTGGCGAACGCGATGCGCGAAATGGGCTTCGTGGTGCGGCAGGACAGCTTCGAGCCGTTCGAAGAGCTCGTGGATTATTTTTACGAAAAACTTTCGAACATCAAAATCGAGAATTTCAGGAATCTCGATATCGCGCAATTAAGCAAACTCGAAGACCTTCTCGAGCTGCGCAAGATAAAGATCAGTTTCCGCGACCTCATGACGTCGTTCCACGTCCCGAAGGACTGGATCCTGCTCGAACGCACCTTGCTCCTCATCATGGGACTGTGCGCGCATCTCGACCCCAAATTGAATCCCATCGAAATCGTGATCCCTTACGTGGAGACGTTCGTTTTGAAGGATAAGACGTTCTCCGAGGTCGCCGTCGAAGTCGTGAAGCAGCTCGTGTTTTCGTATCTGCAGCTCCCTCATGAAGCGCACAAGACGTTGAAGAAATGGAACGAAGGGTCGCTTAGCCTCAATATTCGCGGGCTCGCGGAGCACACGCAGAAGCTTTATGTGCTTGGCCACCAGATGATCTACGCGGGTTTAAGCGTGGCCGGCCTTTTCCTCGCGTCTTATTGGGCGTCGACCGGTGCTCCGCATGCGGACTACGCGTGGTACGGGGCGGCGTTTTTCGGAGGCGTTTTATTTCTTTCGTTCCTGAGGAACCGGCATTGAAGAAACGTTCGATTTTTTTGTTCGTGGTCTTATCCCTCTTGGCCCATTTGCTCTTGGTCGGGTTGGGAGCTTATTTTTCCTGGTTGATCCCCACGACGGAATCCCCGAAGAAGCCCGAAGAGCGGGACTCGATCGAAGTGACCTTGAAGGACCGGCCCTACCAGATCGCCGACATTCCCCCGCCGGAAGTCGAAGAACGCCCCGACGAAGCGAAGTTTTTAGGGATGTATGACTCGAAGGCCGAGAAGGAGACCGTCGCTCCCACCATCCCGGGCTCTTCGCAAAAAACCGCGAAGAAGACGTCGCACAAAGAGCTTTCGGAAAAGTTAGACAAAAACCCCCCGGGTCCTCCGAAAAAAGACGGCGTGACGGCGACCGCCCAGAAAAAAGAACCCAAGAAAACTTCGGAGGCTCCCGATAATCCCTCGTCTTCTTCGGGGGCGGACAGCGAGTCCGAAGAACCGGATTATTTCCAGGGCGTTTCGAACGATTATTTCCCGAATTACCAGGTGGGCGACCGCACGTTCTTGAACGTGCTCAAATACCCCAAGGTAGGTTACTTCGTCCGGCTCAAGAAAATCTTCCGCATGACTTTTAATCCTGCTCCCGCCTTGCGCGAGTCTTTTCAGGCGACGCAGGTTTCGAAGGGGCAAGTTGACGTAGTGCTGGGCGTCACAGTCGACCCGGCCGGCAGGCTCGCCGACCTCATGATCATCCATTCTTCCAATCTCCCGCTCTACGATCAAGAAGCCGTGCGTACGATACGGGATTCGGCTCCGTTCGCCGCACCTCCCGGCGAGGTCTTGAAAGACGGCGTGCTGCGCATGGCTTGGACGTTCAGCGTGTATTTTTAAATCCTCTCCTTGAGGCAAGGGGAGGCTAGGTGGGGTTATGATCCCTGCGACATCGGCGAGCGGAAAGACGCTTTGAGAGGATACCCCCCAGCCCCCCCCCTTACTTCAAGAGGGGAGCGTTCTTGACTTAGAGAGTCTTTTAGTATTACCGTATTACCATGGAGGCTGTATGATGGCATCCCGATTGACCTCAAAATATCAGGCCACGATCCCCGAAAAAGTCAGGAAAGCTCTAAGGCTGATCCAAGGAGACGCCGTTTTATTTGAAATCAGCAAAGATAAGGTGACGTTGAAAAAAGCGACGCCGACGGATTTGAAGTTTGCGAAACTGGTCGAAAAGACACTGAGCGAGTGGGAATCATCGAATGATGAAGAGGCCTACCGTGACCTATAGGCCTTTCGATGTTGTGACGGTTCCTTTTCCTTTTACGGATTCCCCAAAAAAGAAAAGAAGACCGGCTATCGTTCTTTCCGCACAGAACCTCTTCAACGACAAAATCGGACACAGCGTCATGGCGATGATTACGAGCGCCAAGAATAGTCCTTGGCCGTTGGATATTACGATCGAGGATTTAAAATCTTCCGGATTGCCCGCGCCTTCAGTGATCCGCATGAAAATTTTCACTCTCGATCATCGCTTCATTATTTCCCGCATCGGCAGCCTGGCAGCGGTCGATCGCAAAAGATTAAGCGAAACCCTGAAGCTCCTTTTGCCGTAATCTTATGTAGTTGGAATATATGGAAGATGGAGTTTTGGGAAACGCTTGCAAGTTAAAGAATTCAGCTATTTTTCTATTAAAATCGCCACTGCGTATTCATGAATACCCGATCCTGCCCGTCGAATTGGCCGTAGAGCTGCTCCGCCGGACCCGTGAAAAAATCGGCTCCCCATAAAAATTGGATGGAGTTGGTCAGGTCGTAGGAAAGACGCGGGCCGATCATGGTATCGAATCCGTCCAGTCCCACGATGACGACGAGCTGAGGAATCAATTTGTCGTTTAAGAGGGGTTTTTGAAAACGCAAAAACACCCACGAACGCAGTGCTTGATCGTCTAAGTCGGCGTGTGAAGACGTCACGACTTCCTGCTGGAATTCCCCGTTGAGCAGGGCGTTACCCCAAAGGCTGTAGTCCGCGCCCAGGACGTAGCGGAACAGGTCTTTCTTCACGAGTCCGCGGTCCAAGGTCGGTATCGTCGAGTTCATCAGCCGATCCTTCGTGTAGACGAATTCGCCGCGCAGGATCAGGGCGTCGCCGAGGCCTTTGCTGACGGTCGTCCCGAAGTGATGGACGCGCTCATGCACGGGTTCGATCGTGAGCAGGGGGTTGCCGGTAAAGGGATCGGCGGAAAAAGATTTTGCCAGTCCCGGGATGTGGTCCGGGCTCGTGTAATAAAATCCTGCCACGTCCCAACCCGAAAAAAGGGCCGAGATGCGCGTACCGAAATTCCAGCGTTTGAAGTCTGTTTCGGGGCGGTTATCGTCCAGGACCACCGTCTCGACGCCCGCGGGCGCCGGTATGCGGAACGCAAAATCGGCCCCCGGAAGCGCGAAACGATTCACCGTCATGTCGGGTGAAAGCACGAGCTCAAGGTTCGCGTTCGGCAAAAAACGAAACTGTAGATCGACCGCCCAGATCGGGATGCGCAGGTATTCGAAACTGGGCAAGAAGAACTCCCTCAAATCCTTGGGCGTCACGACGTCGCCGAAAAACTGTCCCAAGGCCTCACCCCAGACGATCTGCTGTAGGCCGATGCGGATGTTGATGTCTGGGTACAGGATGTCAAGATAGGCGTCCCGCAGCATGGCCTGGGTGCGCATGTCGTCTTTCACGAATTCGGGATATTGGTCGGTCAGGTCGTAGACGCCGTCGACCCAGGCGCGGCCGCCGATGCGGAGTTTGAAATGATCGCTGAATAGAAATTTCAGGTCGAGACGGACTTGGTTTTTGAATTTGCTGAAATTGAAAGGTTCCGCGACGCGGAAGGCGGTTTCCTGCCGGAGTTCTCCGTTGATGATGAAACGCTCATCCCAAAAACTGACCTTGGGAGGCGAGGGGAAATTGGAATCGTCCGCTCGCGCGGGAACGGCCAGGAAACTTAAAAGTAAGAGGAGGGAAAAGAATCTAAACACGATCACTCAAGCGTCTTCATGTAATCCTTCGTGAACATGTTGTCGGGAAGCGTCTTCGTGGTCATGTTGCTGAAGACCAAGGTCGAGGAATTGTTCGTGTTGACCGAATCGCGGAACGTCAGCTTCATCGGGCGGACGCCGCCGGCTTCGTTCCGGAAGTCCTCGAACGTACAGGTCTTGAGCGACTGTCCCGACACCGTGAAGTATTCGGCCTTGACCGGCTTGCTGTCCGTCTTGGCGATCCAATATTTGATCTTATTGTAGGTCTTGCTTTCGGATTTGGCGGTGAGATCCAGGACGTAGGTTTCGACCGGGCCCGTGGACGTCTCGACGGTCGCTTCGCCGGCGGCGACGGCGTTGTAGTCGTTCGCGAAGTTAAGCCGCGTGACGTCGCCGTTGGAGACGTTGCCCGTCAGGCGTTGCTGCAAGGGAATGCGGACGGGCTTTTTTACGTTCGGGAGGTAGATCCAGAGGTCGTCGCCCATCATGAGCACGCTTTTACCGCGCTCGGTTTGCGGAAGCGTGTAGGCGACCAGTGAAAGATCCAGGTTTTTGACGTAGGCTTTATAGCCGTTTTCCGATTTTTTATCCTGGCCTTCGAAATTCGTGATGATCGCGTCGAATTCGTAAGAGCCTTTCGGGACACGGATGGCATCGGCTTTGGCGACCAGCGCATTGGCGTCGATCGTAGGGGCTTGCGTCGCCCCCTCCGCCGGCAAAGCCGTTGGAGCCCCCCCCTCAATCAGGGCGGCATTATGAGGCATCGTACTCGGGACGGTTTCTTGGGCTGAGGCGGAGAAAGCAAACAAGTAGAAGAGACCAGTTAAAAGAGATTTTTTTATCATAAGGCCTGCCATTATGAAAAGGAATGCCTCCTGATGCAACATATTCTTCATTTGTATTCTTGATTTCATCGCCGCTCCGGGCGAAGGGAAAGCACATGAAAGTTTTGGTGATCGGCAACGGTGGACGCGAGCACGCGTTAGTTTGGAAAATTTCCCAGAGCTCGCGCGTCTCGAAAATTTTTTGCGCTCCTGGTAACGCCGGGACGTCGGAACTCGCCGAAAATATTCCCATCAAGGCCGATGACATCGAAGGACTTCTCACTTTCGCCCAAAAAGAAAAAATCGACCTCACCGTCGTCGGGCCGGAGCTGCCTCTCACCTTGGGATTAGTCGATCGTTTCGAGGCCTCAGATCTTCGCGTCTTCGGACCGAACCGCGCCGCCGCCGTCCTCGAAGGATCGAAGGCGTGGACGAAGGATTTTTTGAAAGAGAACGCGATCCCGACGGCGGCTTATGAAAACTTCGACGATTTCGAAGAGGCCGTGGTTTATTTGAAGAAACAATCCTTTCCCGTCGTCATCAAAGCCGACGGGCTGGCCGCTGGAAAGGGCGTCGTCATCGCGCAGGACGAAGCGGAAGCGGTCGAGGCCCTGGATTCCATCCTCCGAAAAAAGATTTTCGGCGCCGCGGGCGCGAGCGTCGTGATCGAGGATTTTTTGGAAGGGGAAGAAGCATCGTTCCTGGCCTTCGTCGACGGCGAGACGGTGCTGCCGATGGATTCGGCCCAGGATCACAAGCGCATCTTCGACGGTGACCAGGGCCCGAATACCGGCGGCATGGGCGTTTACAGTCCCGCGCCGGTGGTTACCGAATCGGTTCGCGCGCGGGCGATGAAGGAAATTTTGGAACCGACGCTTCGGGGCCTGAAGAAGAAAGGCATCTTTTATAAAGGCGTGCTGTATGCGGGGCTCATGATCGATAAGTCCGGCGCGCCGAAACTTTTGGAATACAATGTTCGTTTCGGGGATCCGGAGACGCAAGCTTTGATGATCCGGCTCAAAACGGATTTTCTCGACGTCGCCGATTGGGTCATTGATCAAAGACTCAAAGACAAAACGTTAACCTGGGAACCCGGTGCGTCGATCACGGTCGTGCTTGCCGCCGAAGGTTATCCCGGCGAAATCAAAACGGGCGCCAAGATCACGGGACTAAAAGATGTCGCCGGACAGAAAGATCTGGTTGTTTTTCACGCAGGAACGAAACAAGAAGGGGACGCAGTCTCCGTCTCCGGTGGCCGGGTGTTGGGAGTCACGGCTTTGGGAGTGGACCTGAAAGACGCGCGGCGCAAGGCATACGCGGCGTGTGAGCGAATTTCGTGGCCCGGCATGCAGTACCGGAAGGATATCGGGTTGAAGGGGATTATTAATTAAATGATAAGGGAGAAAGTTATGAAAACTTTGGTCGGTATTCTCATGGGCAGCGACTCGGACGCCGGGATTATGGCGGAGTCCGCGCGCGTATTGAAAGACTTCGGCATCCCGCACGAAATGGTCATCGCTTCGGCGCATCGTTCGCCCCGGCGGACGATGCTTTACGCGACTTCGGCGGAGCGCCGCGGTTTGAAGATACTTATCTGCGGCGCGGGCCACGCGGCGCATCTCGCGGGCGTCGTCGCCGCGCACACGGTGATCCCCGTCATCGGTGTGCCGATCGATTCGTCTTCGCTCAAAGGCTTGGATTCGATCCTGTCGACGGCTCAAATGCCGGGCGGGATTCCAGTAGCCACTATGGCGATCGGGAAAAGTGGGGCGTTCAATGCCGGCATGCTCGCCGTCGAAATCTTGGCCTTGGCCGAACCGAAGCTCCGCCAGAAATTGATCGCTTACCGCAAGAAATTGGAAAAGCAGGTCGCTGAGAAAGACCGGAAGATGAAACTGGCCGCCGCTTAAGTCATGACCAAAACGCTTAAGATTCATCCCGAAATACCCGAGTCCGAGTTGATCCGCGAGGCCGTGACGGTACTTCAGTCCGGCGGCGTCTGCGCGTATCCCACCGAGACGTTCTATGGGCTCGGGGTCGACGTCACGAACGACCAGGCGATCAAGAAACTTTTCGACATCAAGCGCCGCGATTACGGCAACCCCGTCGCCGTCGTCGTGGCGGACCGCCAGATGCTGTCTCAGTTCGTGGATGAAATTCCCGAAAAGGCCACGGCCTTGATGGACGCCTTTTGGCCCGGACCGCTTACGATTCTTTTTAAGACGAATGAAAAAATCTCGAAGAGGTTGACGACGAATACCGGTAAGATCGGTATCCGTGTCTCGTCTCACCCCGTCGCGACAGCCCTGTCCAAACATTTGGGACGGCCTTTAACGACGACGTCGGCGAATCTTTCGGGTTTTCCGGGATCGCTTAGCGCCAGGCATTTGAAGAGCTATTTCGGTGACAAATTGGATTTAATTATCGATTCGGGTTCGCTGCCTCCGTCCGAAGGGTCAACCGTCATCGACGTGACCGAAGACAAACTCGCGATCATCCGCGAGGGCATCATCAAGGCGGACGTGTTGTTCCGTTATTTCGAGGAAGAAGACACCGATATCACCTAGCCCAGACAAGCTGGATAAGTGACTAAAGAAAGGTTTAAGAATTATGCCGTCACGTAAAAAAACGCCGAAGAAGCCGTCGAAATCATCGAAGTCGTCTTCCAAAAAATCATCCTCCAAATCCTCGGCTCTCCCTATTATTAAGCCGTTTCGCGGTATCCGTTACAACGTGAAGAAAATACCGGACCTCGCGAAGGTCACGGCGCCTCCTTACGACGTGATTTCACCGGCAGGACAGAAGGCCCTGTACGATCGCCATCCAAATAACATCATCCGATTGATCTTGGGTTACCAGAACCCTCAAGACACCGAAAGCGACAACCGCTATACCCGCGCGGAAAAAGACTTCGAGGTCTGGGAAAAAGAGGGTGTTTTAAAGCGAGAAATCAAATCGTCTTTTTACCTGTATGAGCAGGAATTCGAAATTCCGGGCAAGGGACGATTCAAGCGCCGCGGTTTTTTAGCGACGCGGCTTCTCGAAGATTTCGGCAAAGGCGGTATCCGGCCGCACGAGAAGACGCTGGCCGGTCCGAAGGCGGATCGTCTGCTCCTGACCAAGGCCTGCAAGGCGAATTTAAGCCCCATCTTTGGTCTCTATGCGGATCCCAAAAAACAGCTGACACCGTACCTCGCGAAATATTTCTCCACAAAACCGACTTCGGAATTCCGCGATGACGAGGGTATTGCCCATAGGTTGTGGGTCGTTCAGGATGAAGAGCTTTTTGAAAAGGCCAATAAACTGATCGGGTCGAAACCCCTTTTCATTGCTGATGGACATCATCGCTACGAGACGGCTTTGAACTACCGCAACGAAGAAATCAAGCAACCCTACGACAAGCCAGACTCGCTGCATCGCTACGTCATGATGTTTTTTTCGGACATGTCCGATCCGGGCCTTTTGATCCTGCCGACGCACCGGGTCCTGCATCATTGGAAAGGCTTCGATTTCGCGAAACTGAAAAAAGCGCTTTCGGCGTCGTTCGACATCGCGTCGTTCGCCAAAAAAGACGAATTCCTGCAGGCCCTGAAAAAAGCCGGACAAAAGAAGCTCCAGGCCTTCGGCATGCTGGCCGCTTCGAAGGTGGACCCGGCCTTCTACGTACTGACGTTGACCGATAAAAAGAGAAACGCGATTCCCGCGCTTAAAAAAGTTTCGCCCGCCTCCCGTCCCGTCGATACCGTCGTGCTTCACAAGGGGATCTTGGAAGCGCTCCTGAAAATGAAGGAAGAGGAGCAAATAGACCCGCGTTACATGGAATTCGTGAAGGATGAAAACGACGCGATCGCGGCGCGTGACCGGGAAGGGACGAACGTGGTTTTCCTGCTCAGCGCTCCCCGCATGGACGTCTTAAGCGGCGTCGTGGAAGCTGGTGAAGTCTTGCCGCCGAAGACGACTTATTTTTACCCGAAACTCGCGAGCGGGCTCGTGATCAATCCGCTGACGAATGACGCTGCGAATGAGCTGGGCGATACGCCGCTTTTGGACATGGTCGTCGCCGAACCGCACGACGTGCTGACGTTGTACGATCCTATCTGGAAGAGGGGATGGAAGGCGATCGTCGTCTTCCCCGAGGACAATAGCGTCGATCCCATTGTCTGGAAGGAAATGCAGCAAATCCTTAAAGCCAAGGCCTTGCCTGACGGAACTCCTGTGACGGCTTTGAGCCTAATCGTTCCCAGGCGTGAAGACGCCGTTATCTTAAGGGCAAAGGCGCTCGCCGAAGGATTCGCCTGCGTGGCTTACCCGCAAGCGCACCCGGTCTGGGGAAAAAATACGTTCTGGGAAGTGCACGAGGACTAGATGCTGACTTAGTTTCGTCCCGAGATCTGCGTGCGAAGTTCTTGGATCTTCAGGTGGGGGAAGCGCATCGAGATGCGTTCTAAGAGCTCCCGGCTCAAGAAATTCAATTCATTGGCCCAAGAAGAGGAGTCCGTCTCGATCCAGAGACGCTCGCCCAGGATCTTGACAGGGCGGGATTTGTTGGCCAGTGGCCGGCCGGCGACTTCCATCCAGGCGCGGCGGACCTCTTCGATCGTTACCTTGAGTCCGTTTGTGGTCGTGATCGGCGCTTTCATCGCGTCGTCTAAAAAATCTTTAATAGGAACCGGGCGTTCGTTTTTTTTACGCGTGGCCATGGCGTTGTTTCCTTTATTATGTAAAAATAAGGTCTTGCTCCCCTCGACCGGGAAAGTCATTGACAAGTATCGGAGGAATAAACAACACTCAAGCCCCAAATTATCTTTATGAATAAAAAAGATCTGAAGCGCTTTAAGGAACTTTTGACTGAAAGACGCGACGAATTGCTCAAGAACACCGCGTTCTCCAAGGATCAAAACTCGGGATTGTCGGTCGACGACCTGCCGGATGAGGTCGATTTGGCCTCTTCGGAGTCCGAACAGTCCATGAGTCTGCGTCTGCGCGACCGCGAGCGTGTCTTGCTCAAGAAAATCGAGAAAACCCTCCAAAAAGTGGAGGATGGGTCTTACGGAATCTGCGATTCCTGCGGTGAGGAAATCGGGGTCAAGCGCCTCGAAGCCCGCCCGGTGACGGATCTTTGCATCCGCTGCAAGGAAGAGCAGGAAAAGATGGAAAGATCGTTCGCGGAGTAATCTCTGGCTTAAGTCGGGAACGCGCTTGTTTTCCTTCCTATTTTCTCTTGCCTTTATTTCGGTGGCGGTGATAGTCACGCCGCCTTGATTTTTTCAAAGTTCGTTATTTTCTAAGGAGATGCATCATGGTCGATATGTCGGTACGTGAAATGTTGGAGGCTGGGGTTCATTTCGGTCACCAGACCCATCGCTGGGACCCCCGCATGAAGCCGTTTATTTTCGGGAGCCGGAACGGGGTCCATATCATCGATCTTCAGAAGACGCTGCCTCTTTTCCAAGAAGCTTGCCAATTCATCACCAAGACGGTCGCCGGTGGTGGAGACGTGCTTTTCGTCGGCACCAAACGTCAGGCTCAGCCCATCATCGAAGAAGAATCCAAGAACGCCCAGATGTTCCATGTCAGTCATCGTTGGCTCGGTGGAACGTTGACGAATTTCCGTACGATCCGCGCTTCGATCGATCGCTTGAAGGACTTGGAAGCGAAGAAAGAAAAAGGCGAGCTCGAAGTTTTGACCAAAAAAGAACGTCTCATGATCGAGCGTGAAATAGAAAAGCTCACGAAGTCCTTCGGCGGCATCAAGGAGATGAATCGTCTGCCGGCCATTTTGTTCGTGATCGATCCGCACAACGAAGCCATCGCCCTCGATGAAGCGGCGCGACTCCACATCCCGATCGTGGCCATCGCCGACACCAACTGCAATCCCGACAACATCGATTATTTGATCCCCGGCAACGATGACGCCATCAAGTCGATCAGACTTCTGGTCTCTAAAGTGGTCCAAGCTTGCCAAGATGGTTTGGGTCAACGCCAGTCCGTGCTCCGTGAAAACGTGGAGCGTTTGGAAGGTTCGCGCGACGTGTCCGGATCCAAGGGTAAAGCCTTCGTGTCAAAAGTAGAATCTTATGACGAAAATACCGGTGGCGAATACACCGGCAAGCGCGCCCAAGCCGAAGCCGTCAAAGAAGAATTAGTCTAACCTCCAAGGTGGTTTATGTCCGATATCTCCGCTGAAAAAGTTAAAACTCTGCGCGACAAGACCGGCGCGGGCATGATGGATTGCAAAAAAGCCCTGGCCCAAACCGAAGGCGATTTGGAAAAGGCCATCGATTACCTGCGTAAGGAAGGCGTCGTGAAGGCCGCTAAAAAAGCCGGTCGTGCGACCTCCGAAGGCTTGATCGGTTACGCGATCAGCCCCGATAAATCCGCCGCCGCCTTGGTCGAATTGAATTGCGAGACAGACTTCGTGGCGAATACCGATCAGTTCCGCGGTTTTCTTTCGTCGCTTGCGGAGACGGCTCTGCGTTCCGAACCTCAAGATTTAGAGGCGTTTCAAAAACTGCCCTTGGGCAAGTCTACGGTTGGTGAGACTCTGCAGGAGCTGATCGCGAAGATCGGCGAGAATATGTCGATTCGTCGATTCCGTGTCGTGAAGGCCTCCGGCGGTGTCCTGGCCGGTTACGTTCATGCCGGCTCCAAAGTCGCTTCGATCGTGTCTGTAAAGGGAGCGGGTATCGACGAGGCTTCCGTTCGCGACGTGGCCATGCATGCGGCCGCGATGATGCCGAAGTACGTCGACAGATCGCAGGTACCGGCCTCCATTTTGGACCGCGAAAAAGAAGTTTTGAAGGCCTCTCCGGATTTCAACGGTAAACCTGATAACATCGTCGAAAAAATCATCACGGGCAAACTTGGTAAGTTTTACAGCGACATCTGTTTGATCGAACAAGCGTTCATCAAAGATACGGCGGGCAAGCAGTCCGTCGGAGACTACCTGAAAACTAAGGCCAAGGATGCTACGGTCACGGATATGGTGCGTTTTCAGGTCGGCGAAGAAGTTGTGAATTGACATCCGTTTCCGTTCGGGCGATTTTCAAGTGCTCATGCCGATGAAGCCCCGTTACAATCGCGTCCTCCTCAAACTTTCCGGCGAAGCGATGGCAGGTAATGGCAATTTCGGCATCGATCCAGAGGCAATCCGCAGTCTCGGCCGGGAAATTAAAGCCGTTCATGAATTAGGCGTCCAAATCGCCGTGGTTATGGGCGGAGGTAATATTTTTCGAGGCTCGCAAGTCCCTTGGATGGACCGTACGGCCGCCGATTACAGCGGCATGCTCGCGACCGTCATCAACAGCATGGCTTTGCAGGACGCCTTGGAAAAAATGGACGTCGACACGCGTGTGCTGACCGCCATTGAAATGCAGCAAATCGCCGAGCCTTACATCCGCCGCCGCGCTATCCGCCACTTGGAAAAAAAACGTGTCGTTATCTTCGCAGCCGGTACGGGTAATCCTTATTTTTCGACCGATACCGGCGCCTCATTGAGAGCGATGGAAATGCATGCGGAGGCAATTTTCAAGGGGACCAAGGTCGACGGCGTTTATTCGGCGGATCCTTATAAAGACAAGAACGCAAAGAGATTCAAAAAACTCTCTTACATCGATGTGTTGAAAAAAGATTTGAAAGTGATGGATGCGACCGCGATTTCTTTATGCATGGATAACAAAATGCCGATCATAGTCTTCGATCTTTTTAAAACGGGAAATTTAAAACGTGTCATCTGCGGGGAACCGATCGGCACGATCGTGGGAATTTAGGGACATTTCTAAAAGGGGGGCATTATGGACGCCAATATTCAGTCGGAAATGAAGCAGAAGATGGATAAGACCATCGAGTCGCTGCGTTCCGAGTTCGTGAAGCTGCGTACGGGTCGCGCCTCTCCGGCCATTTTGGACAGCGTGCGCGTCGATAGTTACGGCAGTATCATGGCGTTGAACCAGGTCGCCGGTATTGGGATCTCGGACAGCCGCACGATCGTGATTACGCCCTGGGATAAGTCGCTTTTGCAGGCGATCGAAAAAGGCATTCATAAAGCCGAGATCGGTTTGCAGCCCATGAACGACGGTAAAGTTGTGCGTATTTCCATCCCGGCGCTTACCGAAGAGCGACGCAAGGAACTGGTGAAAGTCGCCAAAAGGATCGCAGAAGAGTGGCGCGTCTCCGCGCGTAATACACGCCGCGAGACCAATGAAATCGTCAAAAAACTGCAGAAAGATTCCAAGATCACCGAAGATGATCTGAAAAAATCCGAAGTCGAAATCCAGAAAATGACGGACCAATACGTCGCCCAGATCGACCAAATCCTCGCCAATAAAGAAAAAGAAATCATGGAAGTGTGACGTGGCTCTCGATTTGAAGAGGTTGCCGCAACACATCGCCGTGATCATGGACGGCAACGGCCGCTGGGCTAAGTCACGCGGCCTTCCCCGCATCGAAGGCCACCGTCAAGGCAGTAACGTCGTGGACGAGATCGTGACTGAGTGCCGCGATTTAGGGGTGCGCTACCTCACGCTCTACGCTTTTTCGATGGAGAATTGGGCCCGGCCCAAGGATGAAATTTCGGCGTTGATGACCTTGCTCAAGGAATTCCTGGTGTCCAAGCGGGAAAAGCTTTCTAAGAATGAAATCCGGTTGGTGTCGATCGGTGACGTGGAGAGATTGCCCTCCGACGTCTTGGAAACCTTGCGTGGCACGGAAGAAATGACCAAGCCTTTCGGTAAGATGTTTTTGAACCTCGCGCTCAGTTACAGCGCCCGTGATGAGGTGATGCGGGCCATCGGGGAACTCCTGAAAGAAAAAGACCGCGGTGATTTCCGCGACGACTTCATTTCGGTGGAACGTTTTTCGGCGTATCTCGATACGGCCGGGATTCCGGATCCCGATCTCTTGATCCGCACCGGGGGCGAAAGGCGCATCAGTAATTTCCTGCTGTGGCAATGCGCGTACACGGAGCTTTATTTCAGCGAGACGCCTTGGCCCGATTTCGGGCGCGAGGCATTGCATAAGGCGATCGAGGAATACCAATCGCGGGAGAGGCGTTTCGGCCGCACATCCGAACAGGTGACATCATGATTTTAACGCCAGCACTCAAAAAGCGGATCGTCGCGGGGCTCATCGCCATGCCGTTTGTGATCGCGGCGATTTTATCGCCGTATACTTGGGTGTTTAAATGCGCCGTTCTCTTGTGTTTTTCCGTGGCGATCCTGGAGTTTTTTACCGTGGTGGGTTTTTCGAGGCGCGATCGCATCTTCACTTTTGTTTTGGGTGTGCTCCATCTTTCCTTCCTCCTTTTCGCTTCCGTCTACGGGCGGGATTGGATCGTGTTGGAGGCGGCTGGGGTGTTGTTGGCCACGTTCATTTTTTATTGTTTCGCCCCGGCGTCTTCGCTGGAAGGGATGGCCCCTAAAATCGCCCTGGCTTCTTTCGGTGTTTTTTACGTGGGGACGTTGGGCGCGTTCGTGGGATTGTTGCGGGATTTGCCTTACGGTGTTTTTTGGGTGTTCGCCTTACTCGCCATGACGTGGTTGAACGACACGTTCGCGTATTTTGCGGGACACCTTTTCGGGCGACACAAACTGGCTCCGATGATTTCTCCCGGCAAGACGGTCGAGGGATTCTTGGGCGGTTTTGTCGGAAGCCTGGTCGCTTTCTTGAGCGTTTGGTTCTGGATCAAAAATGACCTCGAATGGACCCAGGGTTTTCTGATGGTCTTTTTGGTCGGATGCTTAGGTCCTTTGGGAGATTTGAGCGAGTCTTTGATCAAAAGGAGCTTCGGCGTGAAGGATTCCGGCAATGTGATCCCCGGTCATGGAGGGATGCTCGACCGTGTCGATGCGCTTTTATTCACCGCACCGGTCGTTTATTGTTTCGCGGCTTTTTTATGAAAAACTTGGTTATTTTAGGCAGTACCGGTTCGATCGGCACGCAGACTTTGGACGTCGTCGCGCGCCATCCCGACCGCTTTCGCGTGATCGGGCTTGCGGCCGGTAAAAATCTGAAAACCGTGTTTGAGCAGGTACGCGCGTTCAAACCTAAGTACGTCTCCGTTTCGTCGGAAGCCGATGCTCAAGAGTTGAGGAAGTCGTTTTCGGGAGTAGAAGTCTTAAATCCTGCGACCGGACCTTCAGACATGGTTCAGGACGCGGACGTCGATCTCGTGGTTTCTGCGATCGTCGGAGCGGCGGGCTTGAATCCTACGATGCGTGCCATCGAAGCGGGCAAGGTCGTTGCCTTGGCCAACAAAGAAAGTCTCGTCATCGCTGGAGAGTTGATGACCGGCGCGGCCCGTAAACAAAATAAACCTTTGATTCCCATCGACAGCGAGCACAGCGCGATCTTTCAATGTCTCCAGGGCAATCGTGCTCAAGACGTTCACCGCATCGTGCTCACGGCGTCGGGCGGGCCTTTTTTCGGGAAATCGCGGGAGTTTTTGGCGTCCGTCACGCTGGCGCAGGCGCTCAAACACCCGAACTGGAGTATGGGGCCGAAGATCACGATCGACAGCGCGACCCTGATGAATAAAGGCCTGGAAATGATCGAAGCGACGTGGCTCTTCGATAAAACGCCGGATGACGTCGCGATCCACGTGCATCCTCAGAGCATCGTGCATTCGTTCGTCGAGTACATCGACGGTTCTGTCATCGCGCAGATGGGCGTGCCGGACATGCGTTGTGCGATCTCTTATGCGATGGCCTATCCCGAACGAGTGGTTTCGGGCGCTGGGAGTTTGGATCTCCTGAAGATCGGGCATTTAAGTTTTTTCCCGCCCGACATGGAGAATTTCCCCGCTTTAAAGCTCGCGTATGCCGCGGCGAAAGAGGGCAGGACGATGCCCGCTGTGCTGAACGCGGCCAACGAAGTTGCTGTCGCGAGATTTTTGAATTCCGAGATTGGATTTTTGGAAATACCAGCTATCGTCGAAGAGACGATGAACCGTCATGAGTGCCGCCCCTTGGCGTCTTTGCAAGACGTCCTCGAGGCGGACGCCTGGGCCCGCAGTGAGGCGGGCCGGGTAAAAATCGCCGCTTAACTTTTACAGACTCCGAGTCCTTATATGACCATAATTTACTTCATCATCGCGCTGGGCCTGCTCGTGTTCATCCATGAGTTCGGTCATTTCATCGCGGCCAAGAGGCAGGGCATCGGCGTCGAGGTTTTTTCGATCGGTTTCGGGCCTAAGCTCTTGAGTTTTAAGCGCGGGGAAACGACGTACACGGTGTCTTTGCTACCCTTCGGCGGGTACGTCAAATTGGTCGGAGAAGACCCGGCCGAAACGAGCGACTCTGCCGCGGCCCCACGCGAGAAAAAATATTCCCTGCGTCCCTTGTGGCAGAAAATCATCGTCGTCTTCGCCGGCCCCGCGATGAATCTCGTGCTCGCGTTGG
>JBPOJN010000037.1:0-46067 GCA_052033505.1 Myxococcota bacterium
GAAATCGACATCTTAACGATACGAGGAAACTCCCGGAGCGCCTATGCTTTATTCAAAATCGCTTAATCCACTCTATCCATCGGTCTTTTCAAAAACTCACTGTCCTAGATGTGTGTAGCTGGAACTACTATTTTTGATTTCCCCGCAACGAAAGCTGATTCCAGTCGATAACCACGATAACCACAGAGAAGATTTTAACGAAACCGGAGACTCACGAGCCCATGAATACCCCACCGATCGGCGTCCAACAAGCATACCAAACACCCATTAACAGACAGGCGCTGGCCCATTTCACGCAGAATGCGTCGTTCACCTCTCAAGGAGGGATTACTCTCGCCTTTCACGGACTCGTTGGGGAACATACCTTCAGAGTAGGACGCTCTGATCGCAATGGCGTGTCTTGGGAAAATGGCCCCTTGATCAAGACCTCGCATCAAGGCGTTTCTGCACAGCACCTAGAAATTATTTATGACTCTTCCTCCAGAAGACTCATTATCAATGATCTCCTCTCCTCGAACGGCACTTACTATCAAGGCCAAAAAGTCGGTCATTTGGAGATTTCGATCCGCGACCTTTCCGAAGTTGTTCTCTCTCTAGGAGCGCCTCCCCAAGGAGCTTCTTTAAAACTCGTCTTTAGCTCCGCCCATGCACAAGCCACTCAGTTAGCGCCCATACAGAGATCGGCCTACGTCATGGCCCCACCTCCGGCGGTTCTCCCGATGTCCGCGAGCAAAAGTTCTCCCTACCAGGACAATAGGAAGCTCCTGAGGGATTTTTGCGATGTCACAAATCCCAGACATGCCATTTTATTCACACCTGATTTACTCATCCAAGGAAACCTCAAAAAATGGGACGTCGTACTGGATGCCCAAGGTAGAATCGTCCAAATCCGCGGCCGCCATAAATTTCACGGAAGCGACCGCCTTCCACAACCCGGAGACATCTCCATCCCCCTCGTGGTCACTCCGGACAACGCCTTGGTTTGGCACGGTGATTCTTCCTCGATGAATCAACCCCAGCAAGAGGCTCTGAGATCGTGGCATCAAGACACCGAAAAACTAATCCAACAACACCAGGCCCGCTATCCTCTGGCGCTCGAGTTGGCCTTTGGCATTCATCCAGAATTGGGCCGCCGCGGTCATTTCGGGCAAGTTGCGTTTTCTCTTTTTAAGATGATTCAGGATGTGCGGTTTTCCGGTCTCTCGCAGAATGTCATCGTAAGGCTCTGTCGTAACATGATGGGAAATATCGAAGCATGGCTGCCCAATCACGGCGATACTTCCCGACCGGAGGGTGATTTCGTGGGCGAAGTCATGCTGAACTTGGATCCTATGCCGAGGTCCGATCATTTCAACCGCGAAGTCTCCATACGCTGTGGTTATGCCAATCAAAGCGGGCTAACCCAAGACGAACAGAGAAAATTCGCCGAAATCATCCAGCACATTCAGCATTGGTTTCAGCCCTATATCTCAAAGCGTCCCGCACAGGCACCGGAGATCCCCTCTTTGTTGCCCTCACCTTCACAACCATCTTCTGGAATTTTGGGACTTTTCTTCGGTCGAAAAAATACTTCTGTGCCCCCACCGGTCGCCACTATTGATCCCCGCGCCCAGAGGACCCAGGCCATGAGTGGAACAGAGCTAGGCCAGATGATGCAGGGTGGAGCCAAACCCGCGCATTGGACACCGGAATCACCGGCTCACTGGAAAAAAGATTCGCGAGGAATCCTCTATTACCAAATACCTTTGAAACAAGCACACATCGTAATAGGCCGCGAGGGAGACGAAACCATCCACGGCGACGAACGCGTCTCGCGGCGTCACCTGATCATCGAACGCATGGACGGCGATGATTTCGCCGTCGTCGCACTCAATCACGTCACCATAAATGGAGAAGTGATCTCGGAAGGTCAAAAAAACTGGATCCGCCGCGGCGACATCGTGGCGCTGACATCGGATGTGTCTTTCATTTTCGATCCTGTGCCGCCTTCAGCTCACTAAAACGAATATGACCACTAAACCTCCTACAGGAATCAAGCCACCGCCCATCCCTCTTACGGTTCCGCGGAGATTACCCGCCGTACAGCCTCATGTGGCTGCTCCTTCTCAATCATCCACCGCCTTGGTTCGCGACTATGTTTTGAACTTGTCGGCTAAAAAAACGCGTCGGCATTCTCCTTCTTCTCCGACATCTGCGGCTTTCCGCGCCACTTTGACTTTTGACGCTCAAGGGCATTTTCTCACCCCCGAAGAATCTGCGGGGAGGGAGGACATCGTTTGGGCTGAAGTTATGGTCCAGCACGGCCGCATTCGCTTCGACCCCGCGACCCTTCAGAGTATTCGAATTTATTGTCAGAGTGACGCCACCCCCCAAGCAATGCGCACAGCCGCTCAAATACTTGCGAATTTTCATGGCTTCCCCCTATCGGAAACCGCACCTTCGCAGCCGGCACTGAATGCTCCCACGGGAGCCATTGACGTCTTGGAAGGACTGCGGCCCGGACACGTCGAACGGATGAGAGACTTCATAATCTCGTCCATAGAAAATATAGGAACCAGCTCCGACATGACTTTCCAAAGCAACCTAGCCAGTATGTTTTTGCTCCCCAGCGCCCTGCAAGGCCGGATCGATCTAGATCCCCGAGGACACATTCAGGGGTTTCAATTCAGTCAGCCGGACTATCGCTCTCCTCGAGGAACCGTCTATGAGTCAGGATTGAAAGCCGGCTCTATGGGCGTAGATGTCATCCTCGATTCGAGGAGCAAAGCTATCGTTCATTACACCCTTCCCCAAGAAGGAAACTACGCTCAGACACAAGCGATGCAGGCCTTGTTGGAGTTGACCCGAGAGCAACGGGAACGCTTCTTGAATGAAAATCCTTTTTTCGAACAGATCTTAAACGGCACCGACGAAGGCCGGTGGCTCATGGAAATCAGCTCGCACCTCCGGATGGACAGGGAGGAAACGAAAGTCACGTATTGCTTCATCGTTCCTACGCTGGAAGGAAGTTATCGAATCGAAAATAAGGAGCACACGAGCGCAGTGGCGTCGTTTCAAATGGCGGTTTCCTGCGGTCACCGCAAACCTACCGCTCACTTTGAAATGTTGCTAGGAGAAGTCCCGGAGCAAATGCTGCCTGTCTTGGCTTGGGTCGTGAAAAAATTGAATACACCCCTCCCTTAACAAACCTCTCCCGCCGCCACTCCCGAAGCCCAGGCCCATTGGAAATTATAGCCTCCTAGCCAACCCGTCACGTCGATGACTTCGCCGATGAAATACAGGTCTTTGACCTTCTTCGCCTCCATCGTCTTCGAAGACAGCTCATCCGTGCTCACGCCCCCACGCGTGACTTCCGCGCGGTCGTAGCCCATGGTCGCGATCGGACGGAAAATCCAGCGGTTCAGACCGGCTCCGAAATCCCTGAGCAAGCGATCGGAAATCTGGATCAAGGGAACGGCCGGCATCTCCTCGCTGATTTTCTCGGCGAACCTCTGCGCGTAGAAAGTGCCGAGTAGATTTTTTACCGTCATGCGGCTGCCCTCTTTCTTTTTTTGGATCAGCCAGTCGCCGGCGTCTTGATCCGGCAAGAGGTCGATGACGACTTCATCCCCCGGCCTCCAATACAAAGACCCTTGAAGGGCCGCCGGTCCGCTCAAACCGAAATGCGTGAAGAGGATGTTCTCACGGAAAGATTGATCGCGGACCGTGAGGGTAACGTCCAAAGAGATCCCCGTCAGATCGCGGTATTTTCGCAAAAAAGCGGCATCGGCCCGGAACCCGTCCAGGGCCGGAGCGGTCGCCGTAACCTCGAGACCGAATTGTTTCGCCAGGTCATAGCCGAATCCCGAAGCTCCGATCTTAGGATAGGAAAGTCCTCCGGTCGCAATGACCAGAGACGCCGCGCTCCAATCCCGTTCTTGAGTTTTGACGACGAATCCGGCTTCTTTTCGAACCACCGATTCGATCCTTTGATTCGTCTTTAAAACGACGCCCACCTTTTCGCATTCGGACACCAGCATGTTGAGAATGTCGCGCGCGGAACGATCGCAGAAAAGCTGGCCCAAAGTCTTTTCATGGAAAGCGATTCCGTGCTCGGTTACGAGGCGCATGAAGTCGTCGGGAGTATAGCGCGATAGAGCAGATTTGCAGAAATGCGGGTTTTCCGAAACATAAGACCTCGCGGCGGTGATGCGATTCGTAAAATTACAACGCCCACCGCCGGATATTAAAATCTTCGCGCCCAGCTTCCCCGCGTGTTCCAAGACGAGCACGCGCCTTCCGCGCAAGCCCGCCTGCCGGGCACACATAAGTCCCGCCGCGCCGCCGCCGATGATGAGGACGTCGAAATCCATTTCGTCTTCTTTACATTTTCCGCCGTGAATTCTAGGAACTTTCGCATGACGCCCATTCTTTTCGAAAAAGACGGTCCCATCGCCCGCATTATTTTTAACGATCCCGATCGCTTGAACGCCCTCTCCGAGGACATGGGCATCGCGATCGAAAAACTCGTACCCCAGATCAACAAAGACACTTCGATCCGTGCGGTCATCCTTACGGGTGCAGGCCGGGCCTTTTCAGCGGGCGGCAACCTCGACATCTTGGAAGCGCGCACAAAAAAATCGAAGGCCGTTAACCAAAAAGAAATGGTGCGCTTCTACAACCGTTTTCTTTCGATCTTGAACATCAAAGTCCCGACCATCGCCATGATCAACGGCCCCGCGATCGGAGCGGCGTTCGCGATCGCACTCGCCTGTGACCTTCGCACGGCGTCCCTGAACGCAAAGATGGGCGTGAATTTCGTGAGGATCGGCCTCTCGCCGGGCATGGGCTCGACGTATTTGCTGCCGCGCATCTTGGGCGTCCCCCAAGCCATGGATCTCCTACTCACCGGCCGCACGATCACGGCGGAGGAAGCCCTAAGGAAAAATATTATCCACCACCTCTACGCGGAAGAAGTTTTGAAAGAAGAAACGGAAAAAATCGCGCAAGAAATCGCCTCCAATGCGCCGATCGCGGTCAAACTCGCCAAACAAGGCATCCGCGAGGCCCTTCCGCCTCTATCGAAAGCCTTGTTGTTCGAATCCAAGGGACAGGGCGTGTGTTTTGGGACTCAAGATTTGAAAGAAGGCGTGGCGGCCATACGCGCCAAGAGAAATCCTTATTTTTCTGGAAAATAAGTAAGAAACATTTTTCGCACAACCGCGATGTTGAAAAGTGCCCCTCTCGACACTCATTACTCACCAAGATGGACCTTACCGGATCGTTGATCTTCGAGAAACCTTCCGCCAGAATTACTTCGGCCCTCATTTGCCTCCGAAAATTCATGGGGTCATCGACGGAGCCGCCGTTCAGCGGGAACTCAGCAAGGATCCCCTGCCAGGCATTCCTTTGGATACGGAAGACCGCCACGAACTCCGTAAGCTCTTGCAACAAGCGGGTTGCTTTCACGCGGAGGACTCGCCCTCCGAGGATTATGCCATAAAAGTTTTTAAGCGTTGGCGGTGTTTCGCCCAAACGACCGAACGCTATGACCGCTATACTTTCGATTGGGATCACACGTTAAGTAATTTCAAAATCGTCCTCACTCCGGCACTGGGAGCTTCGCTTTTATTTTCCAAATTCGGAGATAAACTCTTCTCTAAAATAGCCCAAAGGTTAGGCCTCAATAGCCAACCCTTAACGGTCGTCGAAGTCCAAAGGCCGTTTATGGGCGAAATGGCTTTCGGACTGATGGTGGGTGGCGCCTTAAGCATCGGACTGGAGTCGTTTGAGGAATGGGGCGCCCATGCTCCTCTCGTGAGTCTTGCGACATCTACATGGAAACCGCGCATTGATCTTTGGGCGAAATCGTGTAGTCCGCTCATCAGACTCATCGGTGCCTCTTCCACTATCCATTTAAAGGATTTCCTGAACCATTCAGACTATCTCATGAACACCTGCGTAGCCGACGGTTTGGAGTCCATGGAACCGTCCATGAGAACGGAAACGTTACGCTATCTTAACGGCCTCAAAGCTCATCATGTCAAACCGGAACCCGTTTTTACGGACCGCTATCCCGATGATAGAATCCTGCACTTCGATGACTATCTGCCGGTCTTGAAAAACCTTTCATCCAGCAAAAAAGTCGACGCTTATGAAGTATATCAACCCCATCCTACGACTAAATTCGATCTGCACAAAATACAACCAGATGGAATGTTTACGGGAGAATACGATGCCATCATGGGCGCGCTGGAAGAACTCATCACGGTAGAAACAGAAGGCTCGACCAGTCCGGCGTTACTCTCTCTGGCCGATTATTTGGATGACCCACGCCGACTCACCCCTCCAAACTTAAGAGAACGCCACACTCTTCCGGAAGGCGTGATTTTGACGGCCTTAGCCGTTCAATCTCCCATCAGCGAATTTTTGAGGAATTATCAAAGGCCTATCCAAAAGGCGCACGATAAAATCGCAGGAACGCGCAGAGTTACGGATTATCGCCACATGATCAGGACACGAGGCGCGCCTTAACGTTCTTCGAAATCCAAGCGGCCACATCCCGCGTATCCGTGCCCGGCAAAAACACTTCCTTCACACCCGCCGCCTTCAGTCCCGGAATGTCTTCCTGAGGGATGATGCCGCCACCAATGACCGTCACGTCGCCCATGCCTTTTTCTTTCAACTCCCGAATGATCTCGGGGAACAAATGATTATGCGCGCCGGAAAGAATCGAGAGAGACACGCAATCAACGTCTTCTTGGAGCGCGGCGTCGGCGACCATTTTTGGCGTTTGATGGAGACCGGTGTAAATGACTTCGAAACCCGCATCGCGCAAGGCGCGCGCGATGATTTTCGCGCCGCGGTCGTGGCCGTCGAGTCCGGGTTTGGCGACTAAGATTCTTAATTTTCTTTCCATAGTTATCCTTGTTGAGCCGGGATCATAACTCCTCCCGTCCTCCTCTTACCTTAAGAGGAGGGGTTCACCCGCATCCCCCCTCTTGATACAAGAGGGGGCCAGGGGGCGTTATTTAAAGATGCGCCGGGTCTTTATACATCCCGAACACGTCTTTGAACACCTGCACGATTTCACCGACCGTCACGTACTCCCTCACCGCCGCGATCACGTGAGGCATGAGGTTGTCGGCCGTGGCCGCCGCTTGCTTCAGTTGGGCTAAAGAGGCCTCTACTTTTGCAACGTCGCGTTTCTTTTTGACGTCGGCGAGCCTTATCTTTTGTTTCACTTCCACTTCTTTCGAGATCTTCAAAGTCTCGATGGATCGGTTCTCTTCGGTTAAAAAATCGTTCACGCCGACGATGATTTTTTCTTTGTTCTCGACCTGACGCTGAAATCGATAAGCCGAGTCGGCGATTTCTTTTTGTGGAAAACCCTTGTCGACCGCTTTTAGCATGCCGCCCATGTCGTCGATCTTACGGATGTAATCCATCGCCGCCGCTTCGATTTCATCGGTCAGTTTTTCGACGAAATAAGACCCGCCGAAGGGATCGACCGTGTTCACGACGCCGCTTTCGTTCGCGAGGATCTGCTGGGTCCGTAGCGCGATGCGCACCGCTTCTTCGGTCGGCAGGGCGTAGGTCTCGTCGAGTGAATTCGTATGCAAAGACTGCGTACCTCCAAGCACGCCCGCGAGCGCTTGAATCGTCGTACGCACGACGTTGTTGTACGGTTGTTGCGCCGTGAGACTGACGCCCGCGGTCTGCGCGTGTGTGCGCAGCATGGCGCTCTTGGGGTCTTTGACCTTGAATCTCTCCGTCATGAGGCGCGCCCAAATGCGGCGGGCCGCACGAAACTTCGCGATCTCCTCGAAGAAGTCGTTATGCACGTCGAAGAAAAACGACAGGCGCGGCGCGAAATGATCGATGTCCATGCCGCGGCGCAAACCCTCTTCCACGTAGGCGACGCCGTCAGCGAGCGTGAACGCAAGCTCTTGGACCGCGGTCGCTCCCGCCTCGCGGATGTGATAGCCGCTGATCGAAATCGAGTTCCACTTCGGCATGTACGTCGCGCACCATTCGACCATATCCATTAAAATCCGGACGCTGGGCGTCGGGGGGCAGATCCATTCTTTTTGTGCGATGAATTCTTTGAGGATGTCGCCTTGGATCGTACCGCCCAAAGCTTCAGGGCGGACGCCCTGTTTTTCACCGACAACGATATACATCGCCATGACGGCAATCGCCGGGGCGTTGATCGTCATTGAGGTCGTAATCTTATCGAGGGGCAGTCCGTCGAAGAGCACTTCCATGTCCGCGAGCGAACTCACCGAAACGCCTTCGACGCCGACTTCGCCGGCGGCTAATTCTTGATCGGCGTCGTAACCCATCAAGGTCGGCATATCGAAGGCCGTGGAAAGCCCCATGACGCCTTGGTTCAGAAGATATTTGAAACGGCGATTCGTATCTTCGGGCGTCCCGAAACCGGCGAACTGACGCATGGTCCAGACTTTTCCGCGGTACATCGACGCATGAATGCCGCGCGTGAACGGAAGCTCGCCGGGATTTCCGATGTCTTTCGCCGCGTCGGTATTGTTCAGGTGCTCGGGCGTGTAGAGCCGCTCGATGGCATGTGACGAAAGCGTGGTGAATTCCGCCTGGCGCTCACTGGGTTTAGACGATTTAGGACGTTCGCTCACGACAGGCCTTATCTAAGGAGGGAAATACCGTGTCAAGCCGCTTTGCACCCAAGACTAGCAGCCAGCCCCTTCGCAAACGCAGGTCGCGGACAAGGCATCCGCGCTGTCGGTCGCGGTCTCACCCCAAGAGCACGTGACTTGGGAATCACCGCCGTCGGAAGAACACGCGGCCGTCATTTCTCCCGATACGACGAAAGCGCCGGGCGTTTCGGAGAAAAAGTTTAGCCCGCTGAAGTCGGCATCGCAATTCGCGTCGTTCAAACCGTCGGCAAAATCCCCCTGAAACGAAATCTGCGAACCGACCCTGGTAAACGTCCCGACCACGCTGAAACTTCCGCTGACACTTGCATCAAAGTCGGTACAGTCCCGAAGATCCATGACGACCAAGAACGTTCCGTTTCCGATGCCGTCGGTGATATTTTCGGTCAGATCCGCCACGCCGTCATCGCACTGTTTCGATTGGCGCATCTCGTAAGTACCGGCCACGGGGGAAAAATTTTCGCCCGCAAAAGCGGCCTCAAAATCGCCGGCAAAAGACGCCGAAAGAGCCGTTTGAAACGAATCAACCCCTATCTGAAAAATAGCAACGGTTTGTTCGATGGGATCAAAACTAGGAGTCTGCCCGGCATCGGTGATAGCGGCACCGTCTCCGGTGACACGGCATCCGGCGAACGGCAGAAATAGAATCAGAAAAAACCATTTCTTCATGCGAGGACAGAGTACTGTCTCAAACCGGCTTTGAAAACAAAAAACCCAAAGTTGAAAAGAATGAATACAATTTTCCAAAAGGAAACCCATTCTCTCTTGTAAGTTTCTTAAAAACTAAAGAGTATCCCGATTTCAACAACGCATTATTCACGGAGAATTTATGAAACATCATTTTATGAAGAATTTATGGATGGTTACTGTGATTACGGCGGCGATGACCGGCTCATCAAGCGACGCCGCCCATGCATCACCCCTTCTCACCCGCGATCAAGCGGTTCGAGCGGCTTTAGAAGTCGGGACAAACGATTTTCGGATCAGCGACATGGGAAGCGACGTCAATGCCAGTTTTGACGGCGGTCCAAGCGCAGTCGCTTATAATCCCCAAACAACGAATACTTAGTGGTGTGGAGCGGCGACGACAACACCGGCTCGCTCGCCGATGAGGAAACCGAAATCTTCGGTCAGCGCATCAATGCGGAAACAGGGGCCGAAGTCGGCGATAACGACTTTCGCATCAGTGACATGAGTACGGACGGGCTGACCACTTTCAGCGCTTCTTCGCCCAGCGTCGCCTACGACGCCGTCGACAACGAATACCTCGTCGTCTGGTTCGGGGACGACAATACCGGCTCGCTCGTCGACAATGAATTTGAGATCTTCGGTCAGCGCCTCGACGCCGCGACGGGAGCCGAGGTCGGCGACAACGATTTTCGCATCAGCGATTTGGGCCCGGATGGATCCACTAGTTTTTCCGCTGCTCTTCCCAGCGTCGCCTATAGCACCGCCGATAATGCCTACCTCGTCGTCTGGCAGGGAGACGACAATACCGGCCCGCTCGTCGACAATGAATTTGAGATCTTCGGTCAGCGCCTCGACGCTGCGACGGGGGCCGAAATTGGCGACAACGATTTTCGCATCAGCGACATGGGCGCGGACGGCGACACCGCTTTCTCCGCCCTCGGCCCAAAGGTCGCGTACGATTCCGTCGACAATGAATATCTCGTCGTTTGGGAAGGAGATGACGATGCGTCTGCCTTGGTGGATGAGGAGTTTGAAATCTTCGGCCAGCGCATTAATGCGGAAACGGGGGCCGAGGTCGGCGACAACGATTTCCGCATCAGCGACATGGGCACGGCCGACGGAGATATCACCTTCGGGGCTTTCAGCCCGGGCGTCTCTTATAACACCACGGGCAACAACTACCTGGTGATATGGTCCGGGGACGACGATACAGCTTCCCTGGTCAACGGTGAGGTTGAAATCTACGGCCAGCTTATTTCCGACCCTCTTTGCGGCAATGGCATCGTCGAAACGAACGCCGTCGAGGAATGCGACGACGGAAACACGACCGACGGCGATTGTTGCAACAGTGCCTGCCTCTTCGAAGCAGAGGCCACGACCTGCGACGACGGGGATGCGGATACGGATGGTGATCAATGCAACAGCACCGGAATCTGCGCGGGAACGACCGTCACCGCCGGCGGCGGATGCGCTTTGGTCCGATAATCCGAAAATTTCCAACGTCCGGTTCAGCTTTCCTTTAAAAGATTGCGCGCGATCACCATGCGCTGGATCTCGCTGGTACCCTCGTAGATTTCGGTGATTTTCGCGTCGCGGAAAAAACGCTCAACGGGATAATCCTTCACGTAGCCGTAACCGCCGTAGACTTGCACGGCCTTCGTCGCGACCCACATGGCGGTTTCGGAAGCATAGAGCTTCGCCATCGAGGCTTCTTTGGAGAGCGGTTTACCTTTGTCTTTGAGCCAAGCCGCGCGCCAGACGAGCAAGCGGGACGCCTCGATACGCATGGCCATGTCGGCAAGATAATTTTGGATGGATTGGAATTCGGAGATCGGTTTGCCGAAAGCTTCCCGGACTTTCGAGTAATCGCGGGCGTGTTCGAAGGCCGCGCGCGCAATGCCGACGGCCTGAGTGCCGATACCGATACGGCCCGCATCAAGCGTATTCATCGCGACGGTGAAGCCTTCGCCTTCTTTGCCCAATAAGTTCGCGGCCGGAACGTCGCAGTCTTCGAGAACGATTTCAGACGTGCTGGAGGCGCAGATACCGAGCTTTTTCTCGATCTTACCGATCGAGAAACCTTTGAAATCCTTTTCGACGATAAAGCACGAAATGCCTTTGTGCTTCCTCTCCGTGTCCGTCATCGCATACACGACCATGGCGTCGGCGTTCGGACCGTTCGTGATGAAATTCTTGCGTCCGTTCAGGATGTATTTGTCGCCGACTTTTTTGGCCGTTGTTTTTTGATTCGCCGCATCCGAGCCGGTACCCGGCTCCGAGAGGCAATAGGCGCCAAGCTTCTCGCCGCGTGCGAAAGGCGTGACGTATTTCTTCCGCTGGTCGTCGTTGCCGAATTTGAAAACGGGCCCCAGGTACAGGGAGTTGTTGACCGACATCGTGACCGCGGTGGAAGCGCACGCGACCGCGACTTCTTCGAGAGCCAATACATAGGCCAAGGTATCCAATCCCGCCCCGCCCCATTCTTGGGGAATCGTCATACCCATGAGACCTAACTCCGCCATTTTGCGGACGTGTTCGGTGGGAAACTGAGCCTTTTCGTCCAGCTCGGCCGCCTTAGGAGCGACTTCTTTTTGGGCGAAATCGCGCGCCATGTCGCGAATCATGCGCTGCTCGTCGGTCAATTCAAATTCCATAATGTCTCCGGATTTCCAGAACTTTAAAAACCATTTAAAAAACGATCGATCCGCTGATATCGAACGCCTCACCGCAGATGCTCACGCATCCGTCGAGATTCGCCGTGCCGGCACCCGTTGCATTCTGGATGGTCACGTCCCCCGTGAGACTCAACACCGCCGAGCAATTATCACCGTCGGCGAGCGTCAATTCGAGCGAGCTGGAGGTGATCGTGTCGAATTGGAGGAAAGATTCTTCTTCGGTCGCCGTGGATTCCCCATGAATACCGATCAATCCATCGACCTTCGCGAAGCCGGTATTTTCTCCGTCGTCATAAGCCGTGCAGTTCGCGCGCGCCGTCCCCGAAGACGCATCCCCGCTGTAACGGACCGCACAGAGACCGCCGACGCTTCCGTTCACGTTCACGTCGGAAGAGCCCGAAGGCACGGGTAAAACGTCAGCTTCGCAGCGCGAAATCGTATCGGTCACGATGGCGTCTTTCAAACGGGAAACAATAACGGCTGATTGCTGGTCGAGCTTCAATGCTCCGGGGCTGCCGAAGGAGGCCGTGAAGGCACGGAACGCGACGTTTTCGGCCGCGGTCGCGGTGTCTTCGGCGTCTTGGCCGGTGGCGTTAACGTCGTCGTTATCACCGACTCCCGACAGTTCATTGGTTTTACATCCCCCGGCGAGTAAAACGACGAAAAGAAAAATGGCGGTCACTGATTTAAAAACATGAAAAGAACGCATTCCCTCTCCTTTATTTCCCCTGAAAAATAGCGGGACGTTTTTCCAAAAACGCCGAGAGGCCTTCTTTGAGGTCTTGAGTGCTAAAGCATTTTGGAAACGTATCACGTTCCTTCGTAAGTCCCTGAGCCAGTGGCAAATCGAAACCGTCATGTATGGTTTTCTTTGCCATACGGACGGCGACGGGACCTTTTTTGCAGATTTCGGCGGCGCCGGCTTTGACTTCGGTCAGAAGATTTTCGGGAGCACAGAGTTTATTCACGATACCAAAGTCCTTGGCTTCCTGCGCGGAAATGATGCGGGCCGAAAAGATCAATTCCTTTGCGACCCCCTTACCCGCGAGCCGCGCGAGCCGCTGTGTGCCACCCCAGCCCGGGAAAAGTCCCAAATTCACTTCCGGAAGGCCCAACTTCGCTTTTTCGGAGGCGTAGATGAAATCACAGGACAGAGCGAGCTCGAGACCGCCGCCCAAACAGAAACCGTTCACGGCCGCGATGACAGGCTTCGTGCATTGATCGACCGCGTCCATAGCGGAGTGACCGAGCTTGCCGAATTCCTGGGCCTGCACTTCGGTCATTTGACTCATCGCCGCAATGTCGGCGCCAGCGACGAACGCCTTTTCGCCCGCACCGGTCAGGATGACAACCCGAATTTCCGGATCGTCGGACAACGTCGAAAAACAGGCGCGGATTTCAGTCAACACGTCGGCGTTGAGCGCGTTCATCGCCTTCTCGCGGTTCACAGTGACGGTGGCGATGGGGCCTTCTTTTTGGAGAAGCAGATTTTGATAAGACATATTGATCCTTTTTTGAATCTCGCCGAGTAACAAGGAACTCAAAAACCGTCAACCTAGGTATTTGAGCAGCAGAGATTCAGCCCAAATCAAAACACCCATCACTACGAAAAGCTGAATCATGATGGGTGTAATCGACTTCATCCAGTTTAGGGGAGTATAATTGGGTCTGATTTCGCGACGAATGAAAGCATAGGCTACGACGGACTGAGCGCAGCCGATATGAGTCCAGCATCCACCCACCGCGTAGCCCGCAATCTGGGCCATGGCGAAGAGATGAAGGATGGAAATTTCGAAACCATGCAGAGCATGGCTGGCGAAATCGGCCACGACATTATTGTCCAAAATCGCTGAAAGAAAAGCCGCTCCGCAGTATTGAAGGTAAGCGACCCACGCGACCCCTAAGCGATCGATACCGGACTGAAGCATCGCGGAAAGATCGGAAAAGAAACCCGTCTTTTGCAGAAGCGTGATGGATAGAAACAAAGGCAGCAAAAAAAGATATTCCTGATATTCGTGCTTTCCTTCCTGAAGCGCCAAACGGCGCACTTTTTTGCGGATTCCTAGGACTGCCACGAAAAACGCCGCGAACGAGGAGAGAAAAAGCGGCACTTCATGCTCCACGGCATGAAGGATCAAAAGTCCGATGAAAGGCAAAAAAGCCAAAAGTCCGATTTTTTGCGCCCGCAACCGCTGGCCCTGCATCGTTTTTAGGGCGCGGCGGATTTTTTCCAAGAAACGTTCCGCGAGATCACGCTCTTTCGCAGCGGCATGGCGGTAATAGGAGTCCAAATCGTCCGCAAGATTTTCGGAAGTGTATTCTCCCAGAATCTCTTTTCGCAGGGTAACGGGCACCTCTTCATGAATCAAAGCCAACCCCAAAGACTCCCCACGATGCAGACGGCTTTCGACGGCTTCGCCCTTACCCGCCATGCGAGCTTTATAGTCGTCGATCAATTCAACAGCGAGCAGAGCACGCCCGTGTTTCGTCGCTTGCAAAAACCGCACGTCGTCGTTGTGCTGATCGAGGATGTCCAAATCCTGCATGCGTACGACGGGTCTTTTCAGCTTGCGTGACAAATTCCAAAGGACCACCACATAACTCGCCAAGGCCGCAGGAGCGCAATAACGTATGAAAAAGGCGTTATTTAAATGTGGGTGCAGATTCGCTTTCATGATGAGATTCGGAGGCTCGCCGTAAGCCAGCCACATACCGCAGACAGTCGTGATGACGGTCGAAACGATAACCATGAAAATGACGGCTTCGTCTTTGATCTTGGCCAAAAACAAGATCAAAATCAGAACCCGGATCATGAGACCTATCATCGAAACGCCGTCGAGGATTCCGGAAGCGAAAGAGACGACGAAGGTCAAGATCGCGATCGTAGGCAGGACACGGCCTTTGTTCTTCGTGAGGATTTTGAAGCTTAAGGTCTCTAGAAGCCGCGTTTGAGCGATGACCGCGACGAAGAAAGTGAGCCCCAAAATAAACAGCATCGTATCCGCATGAATAATACGGTCCAACCCTCTAAAAGTAAGGAAATTACCTCCGAAAAACCGGAGCAGCCTCATAGGGCCTTCGGAAAGAAAGGCATGTCTCAAGCCCGAAGTCTGCCACCAGACAGACCAGAAGGTCGCCACGATTACGAACACCATACCGTAGGTCAGCGCATTTTTATCGATGCGATATTTAAAGGACCCGAAAACAAAGAGCCCTATCACAGTCGCGAACACTTCGATCGCAACCCAAGTGGAGGGTATTCGGCAAAAAGATCCGACGAAAAGGACGGCCGCAGCAGTCGCGATACAGCCCAAGACGAACTTCCAGGAAGAAATCGTTATTTCTTCAGTCTCTGTTTTTATCTCAGAGGAGGGAATCACTTCATTCTTTCCCATTACATTCTTTCAATAATGAGAGAGACGCCTTCGCCACCGCCGATACAGAGGGACGCCAAGCCGCGCTTCAAGTTCAAATCTTGCAAGGCGTGAATCAACGTCACCAGGATGCGCGCTCCGGAGGCTCCGATCGGATGGCCCAAGGCCACGGCGCCACCACGGACGTTGCAACGGTCTTCGGAAAGCTCGAGGATTTTATTGTTCGCGATCGCAACCGCCGCAAAGGCTTCGTTGATCTCGAAGAGATCAACGTCCTTGGCCGAGAGATTCAGTTTTTGGAAATTCTTTTTAATGGCTTCGGAAGGACCTAAGGAAAACCACTCGGGAGCGAGAGAAGCTTGGGCATGCCCCAAGATCCGCGCCAAGGGTTGCAATCCCCTTTTCTTCGCCGCGTCTGCGCTCATCAAAACCAGGGCTGCAGCGCCGTCGTTGATGGAGGAGGCATTGCCCGCGGTGACCGTGCCGGCCTTGTCGAAAGCTGGTTTCAAAGACGGAAGTTTGTCGATGCTTCCCTTGCCCGGCTCTTCGTCGGAGTCGAAAACAATTTCGCCTTTTTTCGTTTCGATTTTAACAGGCGCGATTTCGCGCTTGAACAGGCCTTCTTTGACGGCCTTTTGTGCGCGCGTATAGCTTTGAGCCGCGTAGCGATCTTGATCTTCGCGCGAAATCTCGTATTTCTTCGCGCAGAGTTCAGTCGCACTTCCCATGTGGAAATTATTGTAAACGTCCCAGAGGCCGTCGTTGACCATGCTGTCGATGATCTGGCCGTTGCCCATGCGGTAGCCGGTACGCGCCTTCGGCAGTAGATAAGGCGCCAAGCTCATGTTCTCCATGCCGCCCGCGATCACGACTTCCGAATCTCCAGCCCGGATTGCTTGATCCGCCAGCATGACGGCTTTAAGACCCGAACCGCAAACCTTTCCGATCGTCAGAGACGGAGTTCCGTTCGGCAGTCCTGCGAAAATCGTTGCTTGTCTCGCGGGAGCCTGGCCCTCACCGGCAGTCAGGACGTTGCCCATGATAACTTCGCTGACGTCTTCGCCTTTTAGGCCAGACGCCTTCAAAGCCTCTGAAATCGCGATCGCCCCGAGTTTCGGCGCGGAAACTTCCGCGAGGGATCCTTGAAAACTTCCGATGGCCGTACGTTTGGCCGCGACAATGACGGTTTCCATAAACTTTTGGTCCTTTCAGAATGATGAAGATGGGTGCACTACCGATTGCGTCTTAGTGAAATTTGTTCACCAAGGTCAAGCTCAATGCCGGTACGTACGTGATGATCATCAAAGCGATCAGAAGGATGATCAAAAACGGCAGCGTATCGAGGAAGACGCGCGCGATCGGGCGCTTGAAACGGTAGCTGGAGAGGAAAAGATTCAAGCCGAACGGCGGCGTGAGGTAACCGATTTCGAGGTTCGTCAGGAAGATGATGCCCAAGTGCACCGGATCGACATGATAACCCATCGCGATGGGGATGACGATCGGCACTACGACGATGATGGCGGAAAAAATGTCGATCAGGCAACCGACGATCAAGAGGAAGATATTCAAGACGACCAAGAACATTGCTTGGCTCGTGATATAGCGCTTCGTGATCTCGAAGATCTTCATCGGCACTTCCTGGTCGATGATGAAATTCGTGAATCCGAGCGCGACCGCCACGATGATCAGGATACCGCCGACCAAGACCATGCTGTCCTTCATGACACGCGGGATGTCGGTGAAGAGCTTCAAGTCGCGGTAGATAAAGACTTCCACGACGAAGACGTAAAACGCGCAGACGGCCGCGGCTTCGGACGCCGTCGTATAGCCTCCGTAGACACCGATGAGCACGATCGCCGGCAGGGGTAATTCCCAAATCGCGGCACGAACAGCCTGAAGGGCTTGCTTGAGATTGAACTTCACGCGCGTTGTTGTAGCGCCGCCGGCGATGATCGCATAACCGCCTAAGAGAAGGAGAAGCAGCATTCCGGGAAGGATGCCAGCCAAGAAGAGTTTGTCGATGTCGACTTGGGCGATGACGCCATAAAGAATGATCGGCAAACTCGGCGGAAAAAGAAGCCCCAAACTTCCACAACACGTCACGATACCGAGGGAAAAGCCTTCGGAATATCCACGTTTTTTAAGGACCGGATAAAGCAATCCGCCCAAGGCGATGATGGTCACACCCGAAGCCCCGGTAAAGGCAGTAAAAAAAGCGCAGGCGATCAGCGTCACCAGGGCGAGCCCGCCCGGCATCCAACCGAAGAGCGCTTGGGAGACGCCGACCAAACGCTCCGGCGTTTTACTTTCCGCCATCATATAGCCGGCAAATGTAAACAGCGGGATTGCGACCAAGGCGGGCGCGGTGATCAGCGTATTCATCTGAATGATAACGGCTTCGGTGTTGATGCCGCTGGAGTGGAATCCGAAAAGCGCCGCCGACCCGAAAATGGCAAAGAGCGGCGCGCCCAACAAGGCCATGAGTATAATGCCTAGGACGACGAGCGTAGTCATGTTGCGGGTCTTCCTTTCACGAAATACTTAAGGTCGCGGGCGATATTGAAAAGCAGGTGGAACGGGATGAGCAAAAAAGCCACGGGGATTATGATGATCGTATACCACGACGGCATCAGGTGCAGGAACTGCTCCCCCGCCGAGCGCTCGTTCGCGATAAATTTCAGCGAAGCCATGAAGAGGAAATAACAAACCCCGATCGCAAAGACGCGCACGAGCGCGGCCGAAATGTATTTCAGCCGCTCCGGCATGTACTTGGTCAGGACTTCCAAGGTTAGGTGTTGATCAAGTTTCGTCGCGACGCAAGCCCCGAGGAATCCGACCCAGATCACCAAGAGCCTGACGATCGAATCGGCCCAGGGAATGCCGGAATTAAAACCGTTTCTCATGACGACTTGCAGGAACGCCAAGGACAGCATGGCCATAAGAGAGAGACAGAGGAAGAAGGTCTCGACTTTCGCGACCCAATCGTTGAGCCTCGATAAAAATTTCATAATTCTTTAACCTCCTTCTCCCTTTGGGGAGAAGGTCGGGATGAGGGGGAGGCAACCGTGCGGCTCCTCCCCCCTCACCTTGCTCCTCTCCCCAAAAGGAGAGGAAATTTCAGTTGTTGTGATTTTTAATTATGGCTGAACGGCGGACAGGAGTTCGGCGGAATACAATTTACCGACAAGCTGTTGTCCAACCTGTTTGGAAAGCGCCATCATCGCGGTCTTGTCGGCCTCGGAGACGGCGACTTTTTGGAGTCCCAGTTTTTGCAGGGAAGTCAACGCGGCTTCGTTGTCGCGGCGGGTCTGCTCGACGATCTGGCGACAGTATTTCTTGCCGACTTCCTTCAAGATCGCCTGATTTGCGGGAGAGAGCTTATTGAACTCGGCTTTGCTCACGACCAACGCGCCGATGGAGTTCACCAGCGGCAGGTCCGTGATGTATTTGACTTTGGAGGCCCACTGTAACGCGACCGCAGCCATCGGCGGCGCGTAAACACCGTCGATCATGCCCGTTTGGAGCGAGGTCAAGACGTCCGCGATCGAAAGCTGCACGGGCGTCACGTTCATCGCGGCATACATGGCTTCCGCGACGGGATCGCCTTCCCACATCCACATCTTCACGCCCTTCAGGTCTTCCAACTTCGCGATAGGCTTATTCGACATGATGTGTACGAAACCGGCTTCGGCCCAGCCCAAGAGTTCGACCGGGGGGTTTCCGCCGCCCAAAGCCGCTTCGAGCTTCGGCGTCACAGCGCTGGTCTTCGAGTCGATTTCGGCCGAATTCTTAAACAAGAAAGGAATTTCCAAGACGCGGACAGCCGGGGCGATCTTGCCCAAGCCGAAACCTGTCAAACCGCCGCAACCCAATTGGCCGCTGCGAATTTTTTGAACGACCGCGACTTCATCGCCCTGCACGCCGCCGGAATAGATTTTGAAAGCGACCTGACCGTTGGTCTTGGTCTTTAATTCTTCATTCATCGCCGCGAAGATCTTATCCCAAGCCGAGCCAGCCGGGGCGATCGTGGCACATTTGATTTCCGTACCTTCGGCATGAACCTGCGAAGGGGCCATAAAAGCGACGGCCAAGCCGACGATCGTCAGCAGTTCCGTCATTTTGCGTGTGAGCGATGTTTTTTTCATGTTTGTCTCCTCGGATGGTGCGTTTCAAAAATCAGTTGAAATAATGGGACGCGTTGTCCTTCAAAAATTTGACTCGTTGTTTCGCCAATGCATTCGCCAGTCTCTGCGCCGGCAAGTCTTCGACCGACCCCGCCTCGACCTTCGCGATCATTTCATCGAAATACGCGCGATCCATGGTCTGCACGGCTAAATACTGCGCAGCTAAGGCATACGGCATCAGATTCTTGCCTTGGGTCACGTTGGCGGCGTCTTCGAAACTCTTCCGGGCCGCCGTGGGGTTTCCGCCCAACATCGCAGGCCGGCTCGCGTAATAAACACCGTAAAACATGTGCGGGGCTCCGTAATAAAATCCGGGATGCACTTCCACTACGCGCGCGATCATCGCCTCGACCAACGGCAGGTCGGCGACGACCGAAATGTCGTCCTTCGAAAGGTTAATGTAGCTCCCCCAATTGAAGGCTGTCCAAAAGACCGCTTCGATGTCGCCGCGGCCGTAACCTTTCATGCGCTTACGCGTGGGATCCAAACCTTTGTCCAGGGCCTTCACAAGCTTCATGTCTTTCCGGCGCAGGAGATCCATGCCGTAAGACCTACCCTTTTTATAGAAGCCCTTCGCACGCTCGAAGTACATGTTGTACTTTTCTTGGTCTTTGAACTGGTACTGAAGCATACGATTTTCGAGGAAGCCGAACGCGTACGTCGCGTAGGATTTCGCGAGCAGGTTTAGGTAATTTTTATTCGAAGGATTTTGGTAACTGAAAACTTCAAGCGTCTTGATCATCGCAAGACCCGAAGTCTCGGCCGTGTCGACGTCCCCTTCTTGCTCGAAGACCGGAGAGCCCTGCTTGAAGATCGACGACGTCATGTCGGAGGCGATCTTCGAAGGACTACAAGACGATTGGACCACCGCAAAAATGAGAGTTATGACGCAGAAAGTCAAAAAGTGTCGTGATTTCACGCACTTTTGGTAACACGCCTCACAAACCTGTCAAGGTCGGGCGCATTAATTTTAGCTTTTTTAAGAGTAGTTCTTAAAATTATTTCCGCGTTCCGCGCGGGACGGAACTCGAGGAAACGGCGGGGATCGTTTTTAGAGGCACACTAGGGCGCAGTGCCGACGCGGCTTTCGCCTGCGCCTCTTGACGCTGGGCGTCCATGACTTTTTTCTTCATGTCCATATTGCGCTTCAGTGCGATCACGAGTGAACGGGCGCGATTGGCCCAAAGATTCCGCCCGTTCGGGTCGAGCAGGATCGCGCTGCGGAAATCCTCGGCCGCCTTGCGGTAATTTTTATGACGCAGATAGATCTCGCCGCGGTTCACGTGGCAGCAGAGGTCTTTGGGATTGAGCCGTAACGCGCGCGTGTAAGCGACCACAGAATCCACGTACTTCCCAAGCTTCTGATAAACGCCGCCCAAGGCCGTATGGTAATAGGTGTTCACGCTGTCGAGCGTCGACAGCGTTTTAAAGATCTGTAGGGCTTCTTGATAGCGGCCGTACTTGTATTTGACGTAACCGATCTCAGCCAAGCGCCCGAACTTCTTCTTGGGCATCCCGACTAAATCCGCGACCGAGATTTTGTGGGCTAAGAACTTATAGAAAACTTCCGTCAAATGGCGGCGGCGTTCCGGATTGGGGTCCAGAACCTTACCTTTTTCCTCGTCTCCAAAGGCGTGTCGCGTCTCGTCGCGGGGCATGGGGTTATTTTAAAGGTATTCGGGTTACGATCTCAAGTTTTGCGTCATGACGTCGACAGGCTTGCCAGCGGCCTCGATCAAAGACTTCGAGCCGACCATCTCGCGCTCGTAGTCTCCCATGGCTTTTTGGATGAGCTGAAAAATCTGATTGGTGTCACCCATCAGACGGGCCGAGTCCATGTTGCCGCGCATCATGTCGGCCTGCGAAAGACCGCCTGCGCTCGAGCCTTTGAGATCCAACTCCGCTTGGAGCTTATCCATGTCATCCATCTTGGTCTTGTAGGCTGCGACAAGTTTTCCCATTTGAGCCTGCGCCCCTTGGATATGACGGTACGTCATGGCCAGGATCACGCTCTCGGGATCGCCTTTGGCGGCTGCCAAGATCTGCTGGTATCTTTTCTTGGTCTCCTCAGTCTCTTTCACCATCTGCCCGGTAAAATACTGGTCAATAACGTCGTAGGAACCCGATCCGCTTTGAGGGAACAGATCGGGATTCGCCTGCACCGCACCATCGATGTAGCTTTGGATTTCATCGGAGAGATGGTCCAAGTCTGTGTCTCCGGACTGGGACTGAAGCAAGGTTCTTTTCACGTCGTCACGAAAATCCTGAAATGCCTGCTGCTCGCCCTGGCTCATCACCGCGGCGACCGGAGCGCGGTCGTCGTGAAGATACTCCGGAACTGCGGCTTCAAGCGACTTAATCTCGGGGCGGGCCGTGATTTCATTGAGACGGACATATTGATTGGCCAAAAAAGGCGTGACGTTTTCGGGACGGAGGGCGACGGAATCGGGGATATTGAGACTTTCGATCGTTCCTGGCGTCGTGACGATCTCGCCTGGGGCGAGCGGAATCGGTCTTTCTCGCGGGACGTCTCTTAGGTCTGTGCTGGGACTTTCAATCGCCATAATTAACTCCCCCTACCCCCTCTTACTTTAAGAGGGGGGGCACACCCGGGTTCCCTCCCCTTAAAGTAAGGGGAGGTTGGGTGGGGTTACTTCCTCGATTTCATTAACTTCAACTGCTCCTGCAGCATCCGCGCGCGATTCGCCCACTTGTCCTCGGATTTGGGATCGAGGGACAAAGCCTGCGTGAAGTCTTCTTCGGCCAATTCGGGAATCCCCAACTTCAAATACACTTCGCCGCGATTGGTGAACGAGACGATGTCTTTGGGGTTCAACTCCGTTGCGACGGAGTATTCAACGATCGCCTCGGCATGCTTTTCTTTACGCTGGAACGTCGCGCCGAGCATTTGATGGAAATAATAATTTTCGGGATCGATGACGGTCAAACCTTTGAAGATCTTCTCCGCGCTGTCGTAAGCGCCTATGTTAAATTGATCGAAACCCATCTCCGCGATCTTCATCAAACGCTCGGGCGTATACTGCGAAAGATCGGCCCACGAGAGGTCGCCGGAGAGAAGCTTGTCGGATTCTTTTTTTGCTTCGGCGAGTTTTTCGGGAGGGACTTTTTTCAAGGCTTCCTGAAGCTGAGGAATCGCCTTGCTCAAGACCTCTTCGACCGTGTTCGGCGCGGCTTCGCCTTGCACGTTTTTCGGAGGCGTCTTGTCGTCTGAGGGTGACACGTTCATTATGGTTACCAGCTTCCTTGCGAAAGAACAAACGTTTAAGACCAATTAACCGAAGCGAGAGAGACTCGAGGAGATCTGACCCATCTTAGAGATGAATCCATGCGTCGTGTTACCAATCTCTTCGCGCATGCGCAGGGTATCCTGCAGGAAATTCGCGATCGCCTGGCGGTTCATGCTGTATTGGTTCATTTTAGAGTTCAGGCTTGCGAGTTTGGAGTTATAATCCGCTTCTTTTCCCGTGAGCTTCGCTATCTTTTTATTCAGTTCGGACATCTGCTTTTCGTAGCCTTGCATGGACTTGATCGTCGCGGCACCCATGCCGGTCACGATCTGGCTCGCCCTCTTATCCATAAGGATCAAGGCCTGACTGACCGCTTCCATGTTCCCGCTCAAGGCGGCTCGAAGCAATTTTTTGATCGCATCTTCGGTCTTACGCTCGTCCGAACGCATTTGAGACCCCGTCGACTGGATCGCGAGCGTCGTGCCGCTGAAGTCAGAACCTGATTGAATCGCCAAGGTGCTGACGCCCTCGAGAACGGTTTCGGAATCTTCCTCCCGGGAAGCGACCCTAACTTCGGGCACTCTATTTTCCGTTTCGGCCCCTAATTTTTCCGGCTTTAGAGAAGCGGACGGCATTGAGTTCGTTTGTAGTTTTGCAGCTTGAGACGCGGATGCGGCGCTCGCGGAAGAAACCGTCTGACCTTCGGTAGCGGACTTCTCTTTTTTATCGCGCAATGTCGCGGGGCGCTCCGAAGAACCCAGCTCGCTCTCAATCGCATGGCGCTGGATCGCATCTAAAAAGCCGTTCAAACGCAACGAAGCCTGCTTCAATTCGATTTTCTTAGCCAAGATCGAGCCTAATTCCGTCTTCAAGACTTTTTCCTGGGCTTCCAGCTGCTTCTTTTTTTCGGGAGAAGCGGACTGCTTCGCCTTGGAAATATCTTCGAGCTGCGCTTTGATTTCTTTTTCCCGCTGGGAATATTTTTTATTTTGCTCCGTGAGATAGGCCTTAATTTCTCCGTGCGTTTTTTCGACGTCGCGCGTGGCCGTCTCGACTTTAATACCCGAAACTTTCAACTCTTCTTCCAAAGACGTCCACGCTTGTTCGAGTTCGGGGGACGGAGTCGCAACTTCCTGCGCGGCGGACACCTGTCCGGCGTCGGGAGCGTCGTTTACGCTGGTCAAAGCGGCTTGATAATCATTCAGGGCTTTCTGGACTTGTGCGCGCATGTTCTTCAAGAGGACCGGATCCTCGCCATCTGCCTTGGCTTTTTGAATTTGGGCATCAAGATCTTGGAGGCGGGCTTCGGCAGATGTAATAAGGTCGCCGTCTTTTTTTTGGTTTCCGTTTTTCTTCAAGGCGACTTCGAGAGCAAACCGCGTTTCTTTGATGCGGGCTTCGCTCGTGCCGCAAGCTTTCGTCGGAGGCGAGGCCTCGCCGGAGGAAGCGACACCCGAAAAATCCGGGGAAGCGTCGAAACTGTCGACTCCGAAAGCCTGGACCCGCGCCCGCGCCGCACGGCGATCCTGATCTTCTTTGCTCCTCACTTCTTCGGAGGAAATAAGAGGAATGACCACCGGAGTCTGGTGAATTTGTGAATTATTGCCGCGCGCCATATTAAGCAAACCTCGATTGTGTGGAGTTGATGCGAGCCATAGTGTCACCGACGCCTTTATTGATGTTTCCAAGCTCTTCCAACATGCCCATGACCGTCCTTAAAAACTCGGTCATCATCTGGCGCGTGCTGCTGATCTGGCTCGCCTGAGTGTTAAGGCTGGACAGCTGCCCCGCCGTTTCACTGCTGTTTCCCTTACCGGACAAGGAAGCCATTTTTTCGGATAGTTTTTCGGTTTGCTTGTCATAGACCTGCATCGCCTTCACGACCTGCGCCGCCACTTCCGACAGAGTCATGCGGGCCTTCTGCGTGCAGAGATTCAGGGCGCTGGTGATCGCATCGACGTTGCCGGAAGCAATCATCGCAAGGAGCTGATTAATCATCGCTTCGATTTTGTTACCCTTCATGCGCGCGCTGCCACCCATCGACTGAATCGCAAAGCCAGTGCCGGTGAGATCACCGTAGCTTAAAGTCCCGCAGGCGCTCTCGGTTGTCAGAAGCTCTCCTCCACATCCACCAAAGCCTCCGATGCCGCCAAAACCTCCGAATCCTCCGATGGCTCCATAATCCACGCACGCAGGGCTCAAGCCCAACGCCGCGCCGGCGAACCGGCTCGAAACGCCCATTTTACCGAGAGCGCAAAAGGCTTCCGACGCCGCGGTGGAAGCGGTAGTTACGGTATTGGCAATTTTTTCAATCTTGGCAGCCGTACCCGATTTCTCGAGCGACCTCGCGCGCGACTGATAATCGGCGTCGACTTTTTTCAAGGACGCGAGAGCGGATTTCGCCTGAGGATCGTCCCCATGCTCCCGCATGACCTTCTGAGATAAATCATGGAATTCTTGGTAGGTCTGAGGGGCTTTTCCATCATTAAAGCCCGCTAGAAAATTGGCATAAGAAGACGAGGAAACTTCGTCGTTTAATTCTTTGTATTCGGGACGGGCTCCGTCACCGGAGGGAAATAAAGCCCAATCCGGAGTGGCGGTCTTGGCTCCCGCTTTAGGAGCTGCCTCTGCGGAAACATGGTCGGCCTTCGCCTCTCTCGCCGCGTCGACGGGATGCTGCTCGATATCCGAGTAGGGGTCGATCGGTTTGGCTCCGGCTTTGGGTTTAGCCCCGGACTTACCTGTTTGCTGATTACGATTCGCCTTAGTGGTGGGCTTACCCTTAACATTCGTATTATCCGCCGCTTGCTGAGTGCTGTTTTTCCCAACGCCCAAAGGGTTGATAATCAAGTCCAAAACATTATTATTTGATGCAGAGGGAGCAGCCGCAGGAGTTGTCGCTGCAGGGACAGGCGTGGCAGTTGCAGGCGCAACCTGACCAGCCCCGCCAAACAGACCAAACCCATCCCCCGGCATTTCCTTGCGACCTTCAAATCCCCAGAAATCCATAGCTTTTCTCCTAATGACTCACCGCGTCTTAATCGGGTGCTGGTTGGGAAGTGAGTCTCTTAGGGTTATGATCGGCTTAGGAGGGCTATCCAGTTGTGTTTAGGGAGTTTTTTGACGAAGAGCGGAAAATTTTCATTGAGGCATGAAAAGAGTGTGTTAGGGGACTCGTCCCGATTTGAAGAGTGAAGGAAAGTACGGGGACGTAGCTCAGCTGGGAGAGCGCGACAATGGCATTGTCGAGGTCAGGGGTTCGATCCCCCTCGTCTCCACATTTTAATCCGTAAGCCCGGCAGTATCCGATCCGGGTCCACCCCAAGTTTCTTTTAAAACCGTTACCGCCATCACCAGATAGGCCAGGATCATTCCCCCGCCGCCAAAATACAGAAGGTACATGAAGCCCGCGGAGACGTCGCGGATAAGCCAGGGTGCGAGATTCATCGAAAAGCTCGCCACAAACGATAAAACGATCCAAAAAATCCGAAATCCTTCGGAGACGGCCGTCAAGGCGAACAGCAGTCCCATAACCGCTAAAATTACCGGCTGGCTGAACGTGTGCACGTGAGCGACCGACACGAGGGCCGTATCGCTCTGCGGAGGGTACATGTCGGGTTCCTGCTCAACTCCTCGAAAATAAGCGATGGCTTTTTGGCGATTGAAATCACTACGATCGTGCACCTGAAGAAGCGACACCCCGTACCCGAAGCCGATCGCGAGCGTGACCAACGTGATCAAGACCTTAAGAGGTCGCGAACAGAAACTAAGGCGAAACGTTTTTTTGGGATCCATAAAAAACATTCCATACCGCCAAATCTCTTTTCACGCCTAAAGTCAATGCACGCGACGACAGCGTAGCGCCTGACATATTGGTTACGTCTTGTCCGAGCCTCAAAGGATCCTGTCCGGTTTTGCCATTATACTGATCGAGAAACTTCCTCTGCTTCACTTCATCTCCGTGGGCTTCGCGATAGACCAAGATCTCGACAGACTTCACGCGGCCGTCGGGAGTGATGACCGTCATGAAGGTAATGGGCTGGGTTTTGCCGATTTCGTTGTCGATCACAGCATAGCCCAAAACTCCCGCCCTGCCCTCGCCACCGTCACCCGCAGAACCGATGTAGAAATTCCAATCCGTCTTCGCCAGATTGCCCCCGATGGATTTTTCGACCGCTTTCTTCTGATCGGGATTCAACTTCTGCGTGACCGAGGTCACCTGCTTCGCGCCATGAAATGCAAGCTTCAGGGCTTCTTCCGGTTTTAGGAAAACAGTTTCGGCGTGGGCGGGCAGCGCGACCAAAAACAAAAAGCCCAGGAGGATTTTTCGTATCATTTTAGTAATAGAACCCGACGCCTACGTTGAATTGATCCACGCCGCCGTTGGCCTTGTTCCAATTCATCATATAATCCGCCTTGATCGCGACCTGGGGAATCGGCAGATAGGAAGCGCCGAAGGTAAGCACGCTGCGGTCATTAGCAGGATTTTTACCGAAGCCGGTGGGCATTTTGAATTGCGTATCAATGTCCTCATAACGCACGAACACGACGGCGTCATGGCTCGTCTGCGGCAATAAATGATGGAAGACGTGGTAAGCGCCCTCGAGATACCATCCGATCGCTTCGGTCGGAACGAAGTCGACGAACGTCGGATCCAGAGTCGTCATGAAGGAATTGATGTTCCCGGCGTCCGTCAAATGCGTGAATGCGAACGCCCCATCGAGCTCGAATCCTTGAAAAACGTATTTCGCGTCAGCTTCGAGCAGCGTTAAGAGCCCGCCGTCGATCGCGGATTCGCCCTGGCCTGTATTCCCAAAAACGAACGACGTGCCTAAGCGCAAACCCTTCACGCCGCGGTATTGAAGCCGTCCGGAGGCGCCCCAATCGCGTGCGATCTGTTCCCCGATGCCACCACGCCCGCCGCGGATCCCTTCACTTCCGGTAAAACCGCCTTCGATCGCGCTGCCGCTGAGCCGTACGGCGGCCGGCATCGACATGAAATAGAGCTGATAATCAAAATCTCCGGCGAATTTGCCGAAGATTCCCGCGCCCGCTTCCTGCCAAGATGTCGGGATAATGAGACGATAAAGCTCGGGTCTTTCCACGCTGTAAAACGTCGGGGGTTCGTGGTGTTGATTGTAGATACCGACTGGCACTAAGAAGGCTCCGGCGCGAATATTCATCCAAGGCCGGATCTTGAAATCCAATTGCGCAAACTCCAACTCAGGCTCTTTGAACGCGTGCTCGAAATCCACTTCTGATCGGAACTCCAACCAATCCGTAAAATCGTACCCTAAGCCTAAGACCAAACGATGGAAGTCGACTTCGTTTTTCGAGGGACCGATGAGGCCGTTATAATGCAGCTCGCCGTATCCGAAGAGATGAAATTTCCCGAAATTGCCTAAACGCTTCAACCCTTCTTCATCAACGACGTCTTCTTCGAGCTGACCTTTGGGAACGATGATTTTAGGCTCCCCTTCCACCGGCTCTTGAATAGCCTGTACGTTTTTGCGCGAAGATGGGGTCGCGGATTTGGCATGGGCGACACCGGACAAGCCCACGGCGAGGTTAAGGGCCATGGCAAACGAAATGATCTTTTTCATTCTCTCTCCTTTAAATTTCGATTCATGGAATTCTTTAAGCGTGGATTTTTTTACTATCGAAGACGTGGGCCCAGAGATGCGCAGAGACAAGCCATAAAGCGGTACCGCCGACCATGAGGACTGAGAACCATTGGCCGTAGATGCCGTAGGGCGAGTATGGCTCGGTCAGTTCATGCCAATATTCGCTATTCGGAATGACGCCGGCCTCCGCGAATTCATGAAAGGCGTAAATCGCGACCTGCACCATGAAGAGCATCAGAAAGACGCCTGTCACACGGAAAAAAAGTTTGAGATTGATCGCGTGGCTGTAACGCACCCAAATCCAAGAGACGACGCTCGCTGCGGCGAGCCCCAAAAAAATTCCGGTCAGCACGCCCGAATCCCGCACCTGCAGCAGCATTAATGCGGTTTCCATGCCTTCGCGCGCGATCATGACCAGAGTAAATAAAAAGACGCCCAAAAAAGCCCAGCCTCCGGGGCGATTGCCCGAGACCGACTCAAGCTTCGCGTGGATTTCCTGCTTCATGCGCGGAGCGGCTTTCCACATGTGAATCACCAGCGATCCCACGAGCACGATCGTGACCGAACCCAAGATCGCTTCCCATAAAGCCTGGTTGACGCCTTTCATGAGGATAAAGCCAAGTCCGAAGCTAGCCAGTACCGCGACGACGCTCCCCAAAAAAACGGCGCCTCTCAAAGCACGGCGGCCCGTCGTTTCCAAATAAGATAAGATAATGGCAACGATCAGGAACGACTCGAATCCTTCTCTCAAAAGCATCAGAAAAGACTGCAACATGGTTACCCCTTGTCCGCGCAGGACTCGCAATATCCGTACAATTCCATCTTGTGGTGAACGAGGCGGTATTTGTATTTGCGGCAGACTTTTTCCTGCAACGCCTCGATCTCGTCGTTTTCGAACTCGACGATGTCTCCGCAATTCAAGCAAATGATATGGTCATGATGATGGTCGGTGACGTGTTCGAACCTCGCGTGCCCCTCGCCGAACTGGCGTTTCAGCGCAAGCCCCGACTCCGTGAGAAGCTTCATGGTCCGGTAAACCGTGGCATATCCGATCTTCGAATCCAGGCGTTTGACCTGGGCCCAAAGCTCTTCGACGCTCAAATGCTCGTGTTTTTTGAAGAACTCACGCACGATCATGTCGCGCTGGCGCGTGGATTTGAGGCCTTTTTTACCGATATAGTCCTGATACCGCTCGACCATGTTTTCTTCGTGCATGCGTCTCTCCCCGATAAAATGGGTAATGGCGGCCGATATTGATAATTATTTTCAATTAAGGTCAAGGGCAAAAACTTTAAGGGCTCTTAACGAATCATTTTTTGTATTCTTGTAAGGCCTGGGGAAGCAAAGCTTCGAGCGTCTTGGCCCTCTGGCAATTGGAAGGATGTGAGGCGTAAAGACTAGAGGCGTTTCCACCCTTCTTTTGGCAGGCACGATACCAGACGTCGACCGCGGCTTGCGGGTTGTAGCCGGCCTTGGCCATATACATAAGCCCGATGCGGTCGGCTTCGGATTCGTTGCTGCGGCTGTAATAAGGCAGGTAGAGATTCACGCCTTCGACGATGGCTTGGCGGAAGGCATTTTGTATCGTCCCCGCCCCCGAAGAAGAAATCGCCGAAATGGCGATTTGACCCGCGGCCATGAAGGTTAAGTTGCGGCTTAACGACTCACTGACGTGCCGCGCGGTCGCATGCGCGATTTCGTGGGAGAGAACCGCGGCGATTTCGTCTTCTTTGTCCGGACGCACGAGGCCTTTTTTAGGATCGAAAAGCCCCGAATACACCATGACCTTTCCGCCGGGCGCACACCAGGCGTTCACGACGTCGGCCTGTGCATAATGCGCTTCGTAAGGAAACTCGGGATAATGCGAAACGGCCGCGATCCGGCGCGTGATCTCGCGGATCTTCTTCGTCATGACGGGATCCGCTGCTTCATCAATCTTCTTCCCTTTTTTTTCATCTTTCTTCAGGGCCTGAAGCTGCTCGCTCAAGACTTGATCGCCCAGCTTGATGTCTTCCTGGAGTGAGAACCAATTGTAGGATTTCTTGCCGGTCACCAAGTCTCGGGCACAACCAGCACAAAGCAGGGAAACGGTCAGAAAAACAAAAAACTTACGGGTGTGCGACATGGCTTTCGATCTCCCGGACGATGTCATCGTCCAACCAATCCTGAGGACCGATGTATTTTCGGAGGATGCGACCTTGAGGGTCAATCAAATAAGTTTCGGGGAGCTGGTAAGTGCCGTACAGGGCTGCCGTATCGCCGCGCGGATCGAAAAGGATGGGCAAAGTCAGGGGCATTCTTTTCAAAAAAAACCCGACATTCTCGGATTTTTCGTCGAGGTTCACGGTCAGCACTTGAAAATTTGGGCCGGAGAGACGTTGATGAAGCTTTTCCAGAGACGGCATTTCTTGGACGCAAGGGGGACACCAGGTCGCCCAAAAATTCAATAAGACGGTTTTTCCACGGTAGTTTTCGAGGCCGATTGGCCCTGTCGAAGAGTAGAGCGTGAATACAGGAGCTTTGTCGCCGGGCTGTAGGCCTTCGGAGTGGCGTGAAACGTAATAAAAATAAACTCCGGCCGCGAGCGCGAGAAGGAACAGGAAGTAGCGGCTTCTATTGATCACTCTTCTTCTTCCGGCCGAAGAGTTTCTTTAGGCCGCCTGATTTTTCGCCTTTTTCGGCCTTCTTCTCCGCTTTTTCAGCCTTTCCGCTGGAGGCGGATTTGGCTTTTTTCTCGGGTTTTTCCGCTTTGGCTTTCTTTTCGGCCTTTTTCTCGGCTTTTTTCTTAGGTTCTTCCTCTTCCTCTTTTTCGACCTTCGGAGCGGGAAGCTGGTACCCTAAGTATTCGATCGCTGCCATTTCGGCGGAGTCGCCGCGGCGGAAACCGTATTTGTAGATGCGCGTGTAGCCGCCGTTGCGATCGGCGAACCGACCAGAGAGGCCGTTGAAAAGTTTTTTCAAGGCTTCCGGATTTTGGATGATACGGGCCGCTTGGCGGCGGGCGTGCAACGTGCCTTCTTTGCCCCAAGTGATCAGCTCGTCCGCGAGGCGGCGCAATTCTTTCGCTTTCGGCAGCGTGGTTTCGATCCTCTCGGCCAAAATCAACGCCGTGGCCAAGCTTCTCAAAAGCGCCCTGCGATGACTCGCCGAACGTCCCAATTTCCGATGATCTACAAGATGTCTCATATGCTTTTCCGGTTACCTTAAATCGTTACGTGAAACTGTGGCCTATTCCGCTTCTTCTTTGGGCTTCACTTCTTCGGTGGGCATCGACCAGCCGTCGAGCTTCATACCCAAGGAAAGCCCCATTTCGCCCAAGATTTCTTTGATCTCGTTCAAAGACTTGCGTCCGAAGTTCTTGGTTCTGAGCATTTCCGCTTCTGTCTTGATGCACAATTCGCCGATGTAGCGGATGTTCGCGTTCTGCAGGCAGTTCGCGGAGCGGACCGAAAGTTCCAACTCGTCGACGCGGCGGTTCAAGTTTTCGTTGAAGCTCGGGCGTTCCGGCGTGGACTCTTCGAAAACGGGTTCCGGGATCTCTTCGAAGTTGATGAAGATCTGGAGCTGCTCTTTCAAGATTTTCGCGGCGAACGCCAGGGCGTCCGCGGGTTGAACGGATCCGTCCGTCCAGATTTCGAGTGACAAGCGGTCGTAGTCCGTCATCTGGCCGACGCGGGCGTTGGTGACGGTGTAGTTGACCTTCGTGACGGGGGAATGGATGGAATCGACCGCAAGCATCCCGATCGCGTCCTTTTCGGACTTGTTTCTTTCAGAGGGCACGTAGCCTTTGCCGAGTCTAACGGTGAATTCGGCCTTGAGCTTGCCTTCGGAATTGAGGGTCGCGATGTGGAAATCGGGGTTCAAGATCGTGACGTTCTCGCCGCACTGAATGTCGCCGGCTTTGATGTCGTTACCTTCGCGGTCGCCTTTGACTTCCAAACGCACGATATCTTGGTCGCCGGAATTCAAACGCAAACGGACCTGCTTCAAATTCAAGAGGATGTCGCTGACGTCTTCGACCACGCCCGGCACGGTGCCGAATTCATGGAGGACGCCTTCGATTTTCACGTTCGTGATCGCGGAGCCTTGCAGCGAGGACAAAAGCACGCGGCGCAGGGCATTGCCCAAAGTCTGGCCGAATCCTCTCTCGAGGGGACGCGCGATGAAGCGTCCGTAAGTCGCCGTGCCGGACTCTTTTTCGTGTTCCAAAAGTTTGGGACGGATCAAATTTCTCCAATTGCGATACATAGTGCCTCCTTAAAAGACAAAAGACGGAATTACTTAGAGTAGAATTCGACGATCATTTGTTCCTGCATCGGCAAGGTCAATTCCTCGCGGGACGGCAGAGTCTTGACGGTGCCTTCGAACGCCTTGCGATCGAGCTCGACCCAGGTCGGCAGACCGCGGCGCTCGACGTCTTCCAAAGACTGAAGGATCTGGGCGTTTTCGCGGCTCTTCTCGCGAACACTGACCTTGTCCCCCGGATTCAACTTATAGGACGGGATCGAAACCTTTTTACCATTCACCAAAAAATGCCCGTGAAGGACCATTTGGCGGGCTTGGGCGCGCGAAGAACAAAAACCGATACGATAAGTCATGTTGTCCAAACGCGCTTCGAGGTCGGCGAGCAACTTTTCACCCGTGATGCCTTTGGAACGGGCGGCCTTGGCGAAATAGGTGCGGAATTGTTTTTCCATCAAGCCGTAAAGGCGCTTCACCTTTTGCTTCTCGCGCAATTTCTGACCGTAGTCGGAAAGCTTGGACCGATTTTGTCCGTGCTGACCGGGGGCGTATTGACGCCGTTCGATCGCACACTTTTCGGTGTAGCAGCGGGAGCCCTTTAAAAAGAGCTTAAGACCTTCGCGCCGACACAAGCGGCACACTGATTCTGTATTGCGGGCCAAAACTACCTCCTAGTTACTTACGTTAAAATCCAAAAGTTAAACTCTTCTCTTCTTCGGGGGACGGCAGCCGTTGTGAGGGATCGGCGTCACGTCCTTGATCGCGGAAACGCGGATGCCCACCGTGGACAAGGCGCGAAGCGCGGATTCACGGCCGGCACCAGGACCATTCACGTACACGACGACGGAGCGCACTCCAGAATCCAAAGCCTTGCGGGCCGCATCTTCGGAAGCGATCTGGGCCGCGAAAGGCGTGCTCTTGCGGGAACCTTTGAAACCTCTGGCTCCGGCCGACGACCAGGACACCGCATTTCCGGCGGGATCTGTGATCGTGATGATCGTGTTATTGAAACTCGCATGGATATGCACCACGCCGTTCGGGATATTCTTCTTGGTCTTTTTGACCTTTTTCGCTTTTTTATCCGCATCAGAGGGGGCGGACGCCGCACCTTCCGTCGTCTCTTCCGCTGGCTTCATCGTTCTTTTACCCATAATCGATATTCCTTAAATGACTTCTAATGGTGAATTACTTGCTGGTCGGCGCCTTTTTCTTGCCGGCGATGGCGATACGGGGACGGCCCTTACGCGTCCGCGCGTTCGTATTCGTTCTCTGGCCGCGGCACGGGAGATTCGCACGATGGCGGAGCCCACGGTAAGCGCCTAAATCCATGAGACGCTTCACGTTCATGGAAACTTCTTTTCTCAAATCGCCTTCGACCTTGATCTGTTCGATCTCTGCGCGGATCTTGGCGACCTGCTGATCGGTCAATTGTTCCGTTTTGGAGGAACGTTCGACGCCCGCACGATCCAGGATGCTACCGGCCATGGCCGAGCCTATCCCGTAGATGTACGTGAGAGAAATTTCGATCGTCTTTTTTGGCGGCAAATCAATACCGGAAATACGAGCCATGGAACCACTCCCTTTTAAAATTATCCCTGCTTCTGTTTATGTTTCGTGTTCTCGCACAAGATCAGAATCACGCCGCGGCGCTTGATGATTTTGCACTTATTGCATATTTTTTTTACCGAAGAGCGCACTTTCATAATTCCACCTTTAATCCTAGATAAGACTTAAAATTTCCGTCCCCTTCGAGGTCAACGCAATCGTGTGTTCGAAGTGGGCGGACCTCCTAGCATCAGTCGTAACCGCCGTCCAGCCATCATCTAAAACTTTTACTTCAGGGGTCCCCTGGTTCACCATCGGCTCGATGGCCAGCACCATACCGACGCTCAGCCGGATCCCCGTATTGGGTTTACCGTAGTTCGGAACCTGCGGTTCTTCATGCAGGCTGCGACCGATCCCATGTCCAACGAACTCACGGACCACCGAAAAGCCCGCCTTTTCGACGTGCTCTTGGACGGCCCGGGAAATATCACCGATCCGGCCTTCCGCGCTCATTTTGCGGATCCCTTGCTCTAAGGACTCGCGGGTGACGTCGATCAACTTCTGGGACTGGGCGTCGATACGACCGACGCCGAACGTCTTGGCTGCATCCCCGTAATACCCTTCCACCACGACGCCGCAATCCACGCCGATGATGTCCCCTTCTTTCAATACCTTCTTCGCGGAGGGAATTCCGTGAACAACCTCTTCATTGACCGAGGTACATAAAACACAGGGAAAACCGCGATATCCTTTAAACGCAGGCTTCGCGCCCTTTTTTGCCATTCTCTCGGCCGCAAAGCGGTCCAAATCTTGAGTCGTAACGCCTGGCTTGATCAACTCAGCCGTTTCCGCGATGACTTCGGCCACGATTTTAGCGGCCCGGCGCATTTTTTCGATCTCTTCCGGCGACTTAAGGATGATCATGAGATCGCCTTCAATACCGCCCCAAAAATATCGTCGATCGTGCCTATGCCCGGCACCGTCCTTAAAATGCCTTTGCGGCGGTAATACTCGACTAACGGCCGTGTCTGTTGCTCATAAACTTGCAATCTTTTGCGAATCACGTCTTCACGGTCGTCATCCCTCTGGAACAAAGTCTCGCCACAACGATCGCAGATACCGGCCTGTTTCGGCGGATTCATGTCGATATGGTAGTTGCCTCCACAACGGCACTGCCGTCTTCCAGTCAGTCTTTTGACGACCTCCTCAGCACTGACTTCCATGCTGATGACCCGGTCGATCTGCATACTTTGGGACTTAAGCGACGTATCCAAAGCCTCCGCCTGACCCGAGGTCCGAGGGAAACCGTCCAAGATATAGCCGTTCTTGCAATCTGGTTTCAAAAGCCTTTCTTCGACCATGGCCGTCACGAGGTCGTCAGGAACTAAACGGCCCGACGTCATGAACTCGTCCGCTTTCAGACCCAACTCGGTCTTTTGTTCCCGCGCGAGTCTCAACAAATCACCCGTGGAGATCTGCGGGATCTTCAAATTTTCAGAGAGCCGCCTCGACTGAGTCCCTTTGCCGGCGCCCGGAGGTCCTAGGAGGATTAAATTCATAGCCCCTCTTTAGTTTCGCCCCCGGAAACGTCCTCCGGAGTCGCCTAAAAATCCTTCGTAATTTCGAGTCAAAAGATGCGCTTCAATCTGGGACAACGTGTCCATCGCAACACCGACGATGATCAAGAGGGAAGTCCCTCCGAACGTCGAAGCCAAGGTCGACGGAATCCCGAACCGCGTAATCAAGATCTCTGGCAAGATACACACCGTAGCGATGTATAAAGCGCCCCCCAAAGTAATGCGTGAGAGGATATGATCCAAATAATCGGACGTATTCTGTCCCGGCCGGATACCCGGAATGAACCCGCCGAATTTCCGGATGTTTTCGGCGACGTCGACGGGATTGAAAGTCACAGCCGTATAAAAATACGCGAAGAAAATAATCAAGGCCACGTAAAGTCCGGTATGCAACCAGCCGGAATGCAACGCGGTCGCTATGGACTGGATATGCGGGCTATGACTGAACTGCGCGATCGTAGCCGGGAACAAAATCAACGAGGACGCGAAAATCGGGGGAATGACGCCAGCGGAATTGACCTTCAACGGAAGATGCGTGCTCTGGCCACCGTACATTTTTTGCCCCACGACACGCTTGGCGTACTGAATGGGAATTTTGCGATGGCTGCGTTCGAAGAAAATGATCGCTGTAATCACGCAAAATATGAAGGCCAACAAAAGCAAGAATCCAAAAAACCCGGCGAACTGATCCTTCGTCGCCCAGGCATCGCGAAAGCCTCCAGGAATGCGCGTCACGATGCCGGCAAAAATGATCAGCGAGATGCCGTTACCGATGCCGCGCTCGGAAATCTGCTCACCCAACCACATGATGAGGGAAGTGCCCGTCGCCAACGTCACGGCCATTTTTAAATAGAAACCGAAACCGCCCACGCCCGGGAGAAGCACGCCCTGCTGTGCCAAACCGTAGCTGATGCCAAATCCCTGAATGAGCGAGAGGACGACGGTCATGTAGCGCGTATACTGCGTGATTTTGCGGCGGCCTTCTTCGCCTTCTTTCGACAGCCTTTCCAAAGACGGTACGACAACGGTCAAGAGCTGAAGGATGATAGAAGAGCTGATGTAGGGCATGACACCCAGAGCGAAAATGGAAAATTTCTCCAATGCGCCACCGGAGAAAAGATTGAAAAGATCGAAAACCGTACCACCCGACAAGAGCCTTTGGAGGGAATCTGTATTGACGCCGGGAGCGGGAACAAAAACACCCAAACGGCATACGGCCAATATGGCCAGGGTAAACAACAGCCTTTTACGCAATTCCGGAATTTTCCCAATATGAGCAAGGCTGGAGATGGGGTTAACCGCCATGACTACTTGCCCTTCGATTCCGCGGAGGAAGACTCTAGGATTTTACCGCCGGCCGCTTCAATTTTCTTACGAGCCGAAGCGCTTAAGAGCGGAAGATCGATCGTCAAAGAAGTTTTCAATTCGCCTTCGCCCAGGAGCTTGATGCCGTCTAAGCGACCCTTGGCCAGACCCTTTTCCTTCAAAAGACTCGCCGTGACCACCGTACCGGCAGGCAAAACGCTCAAGCGCCCGACGTTGACGATTTCATAATTTTTGCGAAACGGATTCACGAAACCGAACTTAGGCACGCGACGCACCAAAGGCATCTGACCGCCTTCAAAACCCCTTTTATGATAACCACCGGCGCGGGCTTTCTGGCCTTTGTGTCCGCGCGTAGACGTCTTGCCGTGACCGGAACCAGTACCGCGGCCGACGCGTTTTCTTTTTTTACGCGCTCCGACCGGCGCAATGAGAGATCCTAAATCCATAATTAACTCGCTTTTTTGAGACGCTGATAATCTTCAAGGCTGCGCAATTGGCTCACGGCATTCATGGTCGCTTTCACGACATTGTGAGGATTGTTCGTGCCGAGTGATTTCGTCAAAATATTGTGAATGCCGGCGGATTCCAGCACGGCGCGGACGGGTCCTCCCGCGATGACGCCGGTTCCTTCCGAAGCGGGCTTCAGAAGCACCTGCGCAGCGCCGAAGAATCCCGTGACTTCGTGGGGAATGGTTCCATTGATGACCGGTACGGTGGCCATCGTTTTTTTCGCGCGTTCTGTGGCTTTTTTGATCGCATCGGGAACCTCGACAGCCTTGCCGTGACCGATACCGACCTGCCCCTGCCCGTCACCGACGACGACCAAAGCGGAAAAACTGAAACGACGTCCGCCCTTCACGACCTTGGCCACGCGGGAGACGTGTACGATTCTTTCAATGAATTGATTCTGCGATTCCGCCATGTTTTCCTCTTAAAATTTCAACCCACCTTCGCGAGCACCGTCGGCGAAGGCTTTGATTCTTCCGTGATAGAGAAACCCGCTGCGGTCAAAAACAACCTGGGCGATTTTTTTCTCCAGAGCTTTTTGGGCCACGAACTTTCCGAGCTCCTTGGCACCCTTGACGTTTCCGGCATCCTTGCGGGAAGAAAACTCTTTCGACAAAGTCGAAACACCCAGCAAAGTCCTGCCCTGTTCATCATCGATGATCTGGGCGTAAATATTATTCACGCCGCGAAAAATCGCCAAACGGGGTTTTTCAGGAGTTCCGAAAATCTTTTTGCGGATTCTTTCCTGGCGAAAGGCCCGCGCTTTATTTTTACTGAAAGCCATAAATCTTATCCTTAAGGATTCTTAGAACTATTTGCCGCCGGAAGCCACTGCGGACTTGCCGACCTTCTTCTTGATGAATTCTTCGGTGTATTTGATTCCTTTGCCTTTATAAGGCTCGGGGAGACGCAGCTTCCTAATTTTAGCGGCGGTCTCACCCACGAGGGCCTTGGCGAAACCCGTAATGGTCAGATGCGTCTGCTTTTCAACCGCAACCTTGATACCGGCAGGAATCGGAAATTCGACGGGATGGCTATAGCCCAAAGTCAACACCAAGAGCGGCCCTTTGACTTCGGCGCGAAAACCAACGCCGTTGATGTCCAAATCCTTTTTATAACCTTGGTTCACGCCATCGACCGCGTTGCGAATCAAGTTTCTCATGAGCCCATGGCGAGAACGCGCGGCAATGGACTCGTCTTTGCGCGAAACAATCAGCACGCCGTTTTCGTTTTTAACGGAGATCAACGGATCCAGAGCGACTTCGAGTTTACCCAAAGGACCTTCCACCTTCAGCACGTCCGCGCTGATGGCGACTTTGACCTTCTCCGGAACTTTTATAGGCATCTTACCGACACGAGACATAGTGACTCCTCGATTACCAAACGCTGCACAATAATTCGCCGCCGACTTTTTCTTCCTTCGCCTGACGATCCGTCAAAATGCCCTTGGGCGTCGACAAGATCGAGAGACCGAAACCGCTGCGCACCGGACGGATCTTCCGGTAACCCACGTAAAAACGGCGACCCGGCTTGCTTCCACGAACCAAACCCGAGATCAAAGCCTGTTTTTTACCCGTGTAGCGCACCGAGATGGAAAGGCTCTTACGACCGCCCTCCCCTTCGATCACGCGATAAGGGCCCACGTAACCCTCTTCGTACAAAACCTTCACGAGGCCTTGTTTCAACTTGGAAAAAGGCACGAGGACTGTGTCCAGACGGGCTGTCTGGGCGTTGCGGATACGAGTCAGTAAATCTGCGATGGGATCTGTCATAAAATTACCAGCTTGCCTTTGTGACGCCCGGAAGGACGCCGATTAACGCTTTCTTGCGGAAACAGAGGCGGCACATTCCGAACCGACGGAGAAAGGCACGCGCACGGCCGCAGTAAGGGCAGCGATTATACCCCTGCACCTTGAACTTCGGTTTTCTTTGGGACTTCACCAATAAGGATGTCTTCGACATAAATTAACTTTCTATTGCCTATTGAGCGTCTCGAAAAGGCATGCCCATCGTTTTTAACAAGGCACGGCCTTCATCGTCAGTTTTGGCGGACGTGCAAATCGTGATATTCATGCCGCGGATCTTGTCGATTTTGTCGTAATTGATCTCGGGGAAAACGATCTGCTCCTTCACGCCCAGAGTGTAGTTGCCCCGGCCGTCGAAACCACGTGGCGTGACTCCGCGGAAATCGCGGAAACGCGGCAGCACGACGTTGAAAAGACGGTTTAAAAATTCATACATGAGCTCGCGGCGCAGCGTTACGCAGCAGCCGATCGGCATGCCTTTGCGCAACTTAAAATTCGCGATGGATTTCTTCGCGCGCGTGATGACGGCTTTCTGACCCGTAATTAAAGTCAACTCTTCGGCCGCTTTATCGATGACCTTCGAGTCTTGGGTCGCGTCTTTTAAACAGCTCGACAACACGACCTTGAGGACGCGGGGCGCCTGTTGGGCGGTTTTGTAACCGCGCTCCTTGACCAGGGTGGGAATGCATTGCTTCTTATAAAATTCTTCGAAGCCCGATTTTAGTTTCTCGCTATCCAAGGGTCTCTCCACACTTGCGACACTTTCTTGTTTTTTTACCACCGGCGACCGCAATCGCAGCACGGACGCCTTTCGTGCATTTTTTACAATACAACATTACGTTCGAAGCATTGATCGAAGCTTCTTTTTCGACAATACCGCCGCGGGGAAGCTTTTGATTCGCCTTTTGATGGCGCTTGACGATATTGAGCTTTTCCACGAACAGACGGCCGTTGTCCGCAAGGGCTTTCACCTTACCGACCTTGCCCTTATACTGCCCAGTGGTCACGATGACCGTGTCATTAGTACGAATCATTTAGATAACCTCGGGTGCTAACGAAATAATTTTAGAAAACTTTTTCGCGCGCAATTCGCGGGCGACCGGACCGAAGATGCGGGTACCGACCGGTTCGCCGGCCTGATCGATCAAAACGACCGAATTGTCGTCGAACTTGATGTAAGAACCGTCGGTGCGGCGGACTTCCTTCGCGGTACGCACGATGACGGCCTTCTTCACGTCGCCTTTTTTAATTTTCGCGTGGGGCAACGCTTCCTTGACGGAGACGACGATAATATCTCCCAACGAAGCGTATCTTCGCCCGGATCCGCCCAAGACGCGGATACACATCAGTTTCTTGGCGCCGGAATTATCCGCGGAGTCGCAAATGGTATAGGTCTGGATCATAACGATAACGCTTGAGCGGCTTTAACCAAAACTTTTTGCACGCGCCAGCATTTCTCCTTGGAAATGGGTTTGGAAGACGTCAGTTGAACGCGATCTCCGACTTTGCATTCATTCTTTTCGTCGTGTGCCTTGACCTTCATCACGTGCTTCATGATTTTTTTAAACTTCCGGTCCATGGCCCGACGCGTGACCGCAACGACGACCGTCTTGGTCATCTTGTCGCTCACAACGACGCCGTCTAAGGTTTTACAATTTTGTCTCATGATCTTTTAGCCTTCTTTTTGAACTGCCGACTTCTGATTTTTCGCCGTCAAAACGCGCGCGATGTCTTTTTGGAGGCGCGATAACTTATCGGTGTCCGCCAAGCGGCCCGCCGCATGCTGAAGGCGGGTGATGGCTAGTTCCTCACGCAACTTGACTTCGACAGCCGTCAGCTCGTCACTTTTTTTCTCAAGAATTTCCTTCATTTTCATCGGAGCCTCTCCCGATTGATGAACTGCGTTTTAACCGGCATTTTGTCGGCCGCGAGTTTGAGCGCTTCTTTCGCGATCACGACTTCCAATCCTTGCAATTCAAAGAGCACGCGGCCAGGCTTAATCACGGCAGCATACCCTTCGACCGGGCCTTTACCTTTACCCATGCGAGTTTCCGCCGGCTTTTTCGTCACGGGGCGATCCGGAAAAATACGTATCCAAATTTTACCACCCTTTTTGATCAAACGGGCCATCGCCAACCGTGCCGCCTCAATCTGGCGCGACGTAATCAAGCCACGCTCCAAAGACTGAATGCCATACTCACCGAAACTCAAATGAGTACCGCCCTTCGCTTTTCCGCGAACGCGGCCCTTTTGAACTTTGCGGAATTTTGTGCGTGCAGGCTGAAGCATTAGACGACTCCCTCTTTCTTCACCTTCTCTTTGTAAATTTCGCCTTTATATACCCAGCACTTGATGCCGATTTTTCCGTACGTGGTCAGGGCTTCCGCATGACCGTAATCAATATCGGCGCGCAACGTATGGAGCGGCACGCGGCCTTCGCGGTACCATTCACTGCGGGCGATTTCAGAACCGGCCAGGCGCCCCGCGCAAAGAATCTTAATGCCCTTGGCCCCGGACTTCAGAGCCGACGTTACGGACTTTTTCATGGCGCGGCGGAAAGCAATACGACGCTCCAACTGCACGGCGATGTTTTCCGCGACGAGCTGCGCATCGGTCTCGGGCTTGCGAACCTCATGAATATTGACGCTCACTTCACTACCGACCATTTGATTCAGATCCAAACGAAGAGAATCGATACCCGTACCCTTTTTGCCGATGACGAGGCCGGGACGCGCGGTGTAAATATTGACAGTCACGGTTGAACCACGACGATCAATTTCAATGCGCGCGACGCCGGAAGTGAACAATTTCTCTTTCACCAGCTCGCGGATCTTTGAATCTTCGCGGATATACTTCGCATAGTCCCGGCTCGAATACCATTTCGAGAGCCAAGGCTTAGTGATGCCCAAACGAAAACCATAGGGATGCGTCTTTTGTCCCATTCTATCTTCCTTCCAAAGTCACGGTAATGTGGGTTGTCTTTTTATTAATACGGGACGCGGAACCGCGCGCACGGGCCAGAAACCGACGAATGATCGGCCCTTGATCAACCAGGACCGACTTCACAACAAGCTTATCAACGTCGATCCCACCTTTGCGGTCAGCATTCGCCACCGCGGAGCGGAGCAACTTCAATACATCATAAGCCGCCGATTTACGCGCGAAAGTCAGGAGATCCAAAGCCTGCTGGACCGGAAGACCTCGAACTTGATCCGCAACTAAACGCACCTTTCGGGGCGCCACGCGGAGATATCGTAATTTTGCTTGGACCGTTGCCATAAATTAACCCTTCGCCGGAGCCGAGGCCGGAGATTCTTTCTTGGCTCCCGAGTGGCCTTTGAAAAGCCGCGTCGGAGCGAATTCGCCCAGCTTGTGCCCGACCATGTTTTCCGTCACGTAAACCGGAATGAATTTACGCCCGTTGTGGACCGAAAACGTCAGCCCGACGAATTCAGGGGCCACCGTAGAACGACGTGACCAAGTCTTGATAACCTTGCGTCCTTTGGACTCGATCGCTTCATTCACCTTTTCCAGGAGATGACCGTCGATGAACGGACCTTTTTTAATTGAACGCGCCATTTAAATCATTCTCCTTATGAAGCTCTGCGGTCCTTGACGATGAACCGGGTCGTCTTCTTGTTTCTGCGTGTCTTATACCCCTTGGCCGGCGTGCCCCAAGGAGACGTCGGATGATTACCACCCTTAGACTTACCTTCACCGCCGCCGTGCGGATGATCGACGGGGTTCATGGAAACACCGCGTTGGCGTGGCAGACGACCTAACCAGCGGGTACGACCGGCCTTACCGATCACGATGTTTTCACGATCAAGATTTGACACCTGACCGACGGTGGCACGGCAATTCAAGTTCACCATGCGCACTTCGCCGGAAGGCAATCTCAACTGAGCCCAAGACCCTTCTTTGGCCACGAGCTGCGCCATTCCGCCGGCCGCACGCACCATCTGGCCGCCGCGTCCCGGGGTAAGTTCGACGTTATGCATTTCAGTACCCAAAGGCATATTACGGATCGGGAGATGATTGCCCGGACGGATATCCGCTTCGTCGCTCGCAAGCACGGAATCGCCGACTTTGATCCCGTGAGGGGCCAGCATGTACCGTTTTTCGCCGTCACGATAAATGATCAAAGCGATGAAGGACGAACGATTCGGATCGTATTGGATGGACTCGACGCGGCCGGGGACATTCAACTTATCCCGGCGGAAATCAATCAAGCGATAGCGTCTCTTATGACCGCCACCGATGAAACGGGCCGTAACACGTCCCGTGTTGCTGCGGCCACCCGACTTGGACAACGAAGACAGAAGAGACTTTTCAGGCTTCTTCCGCGACAGTTGAGAAAAATCCAAAGTCGTCTTGTAGCGCAACGTCGGTGTCTGTGGTCTGTAAGTTTTTACCGCCATAAAAATCTCGTTCTCGTTTTCAACCCTTTAAAAACCGTTTGTGAGGATCTTTTAAATCTTGAAGAAGAATTACTTCGCTTCAAAAATATCGATCTTCTGCCCCTTTTGAACCGTGACAATGGCCTTCTTCCAATTAGGTCTTTTTCCGAAATACCTCGAAATGCGACGCACCTTACCGCGCACAACCATCGTACGCACGTCGGTCACGTTCACTTTAAACAAAGCCTCAACGGCCGCACGGATCGCGGACTTGGAGGCGCCTGGAGAAACCTCAAAAGTGTAACGACCCAAAGTATCCTTCTGGGCGACGGCCTTCTCGGTAATCAACGGCTTCTTAATCACATCCAACGACTGACTCACGAAAACCTCCTGAATTAAAATCCACTATACCCAGCGAGCCGCAAGCGTCTCATACACTTTTTTGGTCATAACCAAATGGCGGAATCGCAACATATCCAGAACCGTCAATGCATTTGCACGGCACACCTTAAAACCTTTTAAATTGCGGATCGACTTTTCCGCCGCCGCATCTCCATCACCAACCACAACCAAGGCCTGCGGAATTTCGAATTTTTGAAAAAGCTTCGCGGCCTCTTTGGTCTTGGGTGCGCCAAAGGAAAGATCATCGATCAACCAAAGACGACCCTCTTCCTGCCTCAAGATCACAGCCTCATGCAGGGCCGAGTTTTTAATTTTTTGGGGCAAACGAACATCATAATCTTTGGGTTTCGGACCGAAAGCCTGGCCGCCGCCGACGAACAGAGGCGCCTTGACGTCACCGTGACGCGCCCCCCCCGTACCTTTTTGGCGAATAATTTTGCGCGTGCTTCCCGAAACTTCGTGACGGTTCTTAACCTTCGCATTCCCTTGGCGGCGATTCGTACGCTGCGCGGTCACGACTTGGTGCAAAAGGGCGACATTGGCCTTTTTACCCGTACCGGCCGGGAGTGCGACTTTGCCTACCGAGGCTTTTTCCTTATTATAAATGACGATCTCAGCCATAAAATCTCGCTCTCAAACTTAATTTTTACGGATCATAACGACGTTGTTCTTAGCCCCGGGAACGGCGCCACGTACCAACATCAGGTTTTCTTCGGCACGGATCTGCACGACGGCAAGGCCGCGCATAGTCACGCGCTTGTCGCCCATGTGACCCGGCAATTTCATATTTTTAAAAACTTCACCGGGAGACGTACGCTGACCGATAGAGCCGGTCGTACGATGAAACCGGGAACCGTGAGACGCCGGACCACCGGCTTTTCCATGGCGCTTCATGACGCCCTGAAACCCCTTACCCTTACTGACGCCCGTAACCTTTACGAAATCACCGGCCTTAAACAAGTCCACCGTCAACGACTGCCCCACTTCGGCGGCGGCATCTTTCTCGATCAGGAACTCTTTCAAGAAACGCTGCGGCTTGACGTTCTTCTTCGTGAAATGAGCGGTGCGGACCTTAGGCTTCCGAGCGGCCTTCTTTTCGGGAATCTCTTCGAACCCGATCTGAATGGCGTCATAACCGTCTTTTTCGGCGGTTTTCTTTTGCACGACGACACAAGGACCGACCTGAAGGACTGTCACGGGCACGACGGTGCCGTCTTGCTCGAAGAGCTGCGTCATTCCTAATTTTCTACCGAGTAATCCAGACATAAATTCAGAAAACCTTTCTGCTTACTTTAAAGATGTCCTGCTTACAGCATTTTAATTTCAACTTCGACTCCGGCCGAGAGCTCAAGCTTCATGAGCGCATCGATCGTTTGCTGCGTGGGCTCAAGGATATCCAAGAGCCTTTTATGCGTGCGTATCTCAAATTGTTCCCGGGACTTCTTGTCCGTATGGGGAGATCTAAGAACGCAATAGCGCTCAATCTTCGTGGGAAGAGGAATCGGTCCCGCGATACGCCCACCGGTGCGACGCACCGTCTCGACGATCTCGCCGGTCGATTGATCCAACAACTTATGATCAAAACCCTTCAAACGAATTCTGATCTTCGGTCCCTTGTCGTACTCTGTTGCCATAAAATTTCCCGTGCTTCCCTATTCTTCTAAGTGACTACTCCACCACTTCCGCAACAACACCGGCGCCTACCGTGTGGCCGCCTTCACGGATCGCGAACCTTAATTCCTTGTCCATCGCGATCGGTGTGATCAATTCCACTTCCACCGTCACTCGATCTCCAG
>JBPOJN010000072.1:0-17500 GCA_052033505.1 Myxococcota bacterium
TCACTCCGGTATCGCCAAAAACAGACCGGGAGCCTTTGCTATCGAACGCTTGAAGCTTTATCCCGACCGCGTCGCTGCTTGATCAACTCACCTTCGTGTCCGATATGTGTGGAACTAATACAAAATCAAAAATAGTTCACTTCGACAATTTCGAGCTCCCTCGGACCCTTCGGAGACTGGAAAGTCACCGTATCTCCTACGGTTTTTTTAAGGATCGCCGCGGCCAAGGGGGAGACCCAGCTGATGTCGTTTTTGGGTAAATCGATCTCGTCGACTCCGACGATCCGGTAGGTTTTTTGGTCCCCGTCTTCGTCCCGTAGGGTGACCGTGGCGCCGAAAAAAACCTGGTCGCTGTCTCGTCCGGTCACATCCACAACTTCGGCATTTTGAATGCGTTTGGTCAGGAAACGGATACGGCGGTCGATTTCACGCAAGCGCCGCTTGCCGTAAGTATAATCCGCATTCTCCGACCGGTCGCCGTTGCCGGCGGCCCAGGCGATGACTTCGCAGAGCTTGGGGCGCTCGTCGTTCATGAGGCGATGGAATTCGTCCTTCAGCTTTTTAAAGCCGGCGGGCGTGATGTAGTTTTTGCCGCCCGGGGTTTTGACCTCGGGTTCGTCGTCGTCCGGTTCTTCGGCGGCGTCGTTGGAGACGAAGGCTTTGCTCATGGTTTTTTGGGCTACAGGGACGGGGAGCGGAGTCCAAGAAAATAATTTTGAATTTTTAAAACCACGTTGTAGAGGCCCTGAATGGACATATTACCCACGCGGATCAAGACGGATTCTTCCGAATTTAAAGACAACCACGCCCACCTCTCGGGGCTCACCGAGACGCTGAAAAATAACTTAGAGAAGGTGCGGCAGGGCGGCGGGGCGGAGGCCGTGAAACGGCATCGCGCGCGCGGGAAGTTCTTGGCGCGCGAACGCATCGAAAAAATCCTCGATCCGGGAGCGCCGTTTTTGGAGTTCTCCGCGTTGGCGGGCAATGGGTTGTACGACGACGAGGCTCCGAGCGCGGGCGTGGTGACGGGTATCGGCGCGGTCCATGGACGTGAAGTTTTGTTCGTCGCGAACGACGCCACGGTCAAAGGCGGGACGTATTATCCCCTGACCGTGAAGAAGCATTTGCGCGCGCAGGAAATCGCCCTCGAAAACAACCTGCCCTGCGTCTACCTCGTCGACTCCGGCGGGGCATTTCTGCCGCTCCAGGCGGAAGTTTTCCCGGATAAAGATCATTTCGGACGCATTTTTTACAATCAAGCCCGCATGTCCTCGCAGCGCATCCCGCAGGTCGCGATCGTGTGCGGTTCGTGCACGGCCGGCGGTGCATACGTGCCGGCGATGAGCGATGAAACCGTGATCGTCAAAGGCAACGGGACGATTTTCTTAGGAGGTCCGCCGTTGGTGAAGGCCGCGACGGGCGAAGAAGTTAGCGCGGAAGATCTAGGCGGAGGTGACGTGCATTGCCGTAAGTCCGGCGTGACGGATCACCTCGCTCAGAACGAAGAAGAAGCCTTCCGCGTCGCGCGGAACATTCTCTCGAACCTGAACCGTCCGCGTAAAACCCAGGTGGATTTCCTGCCGCCCGAAGAACCCTTGTACGACCCGAAGGAATTGTACGGCGTCGTTTCAAAAGACCCGAAGAAGCCTTTCGATGTGCATGAAATCATCGCACGTCTGGTCGACGGCAGCCGTTTTCATGAGTTCAAAGCGCTGTATGGCACGACGATCGTCTGCGGATTCGCCCGGATCATGGGCTATCCCGTCGGCATCGTCGCCAATAATGGCGTGTTATTTTCCGAAAGTGCGCTGAAGGCGGCTCACTTTATCGAGCTCTGCGGCCAGCGTGGAATTCCGTTGGTTTTCTTGCAAAATATCACGGGCTTCATGGTCGGCCGGAAATACGAAAACGAAGGCATCGCGCGCGACGGAGCCAAGATGGTCACCGCGGTCGCATGCGCCAACGTCCCGAAATTTACCGTCGTGATCGGCGGCTCACACGGCGCCGGAAATTACGCCATGTGCGGGCGCGCCTACAGCCCGCGCCAGCTCTGGATGTGGCCGAACTCCCGCATCTCCGTCATGGGCGGCGAGCAGGCCGCGACGGTGCTGACGACGGTTAAAAAAGATCAGTTGAAGGAAAAAGGTCAGGCGTTTTCAGCCGAGGACGAACAGAAGATCAAAGCGCCTATTCTCGAGAAATACGAAAAAGAAGGCAGTGTTTATTACAGCACGGCGCGGCTATGGGACGATGGCGTCATCGATCCGGCGCAGACGCGGATGGTGTTGGGGTTAGGAATATCCTCCGCTTTGAATGCTCCCATCCCCAAAACCGATTTCGGCGTTTTCAGAATGTAAAAATTTATGTCGACGATTGTTGTCTCCAAAAACGGTCCCATTACGCGCATCCACCTGAACCGGCCCGAGGTGCGTAACGCTTTCAATGACGAATTGATCGCGGAGCTGACCGTGGCGCTCAAGAAAATCGCCAAGGACGACGGCGTGCGCGTCGTGATCCTCGCGGGCGAGGGTGATTTTTTCTGCGCCGGCGCTGATTTGAATTGGATGAAGTCCTTCGTCGGCGCGAGCCGTAAGGCCAACGAAGCCGACGCGAAGCGGCTGGCGAATTTGCTACAGATTTTGAACGAATGCCCGAAGCCCACGATCGCTCAAGTCCACGGCGCCGCCGTCGGCGGAGGCGTCGGCCTGCTCGCGGCTTGCGACATCGTCGTAGCTCGCGAAGGGACGGTTTTCGCCCTGGCTGAAGTGAAGCTCGGTTTGATTCCCGCGACGATCTCTCCGTACGTATTGCCGCGCATGGGCGTCTCCGCTGCGCGTCGCTATTTCCTGACGGGAGAGCGTTTTGGTGCCGACGTCGCTCTGCGCGTGGGGCTCGTGCAGGAGGTCGTCCCCGCGGAACGCTTTCCGGCGGCGGTCGACGAGATCGCACGGCACTTGCTATCTTCGGGGCCCGAAGCCGTCAAAGAATCCAAGATTTTGATCCGTAAAGTCGGCGGTGCCGCCGGAAAAGCTGTCGTTGCCGGTACAGTGCGAAAGATCGCCGCCTTGCGCTCCACGCCGGAGGCCCAAGAAGGCATGAAGGCCTTTTTGGAAAAAAGAAAGCCCGGCTGGCATGCTTCGTAAAGTCCTCATCGCCAACCGCGGCGAGATCGCCGTCCGCATCCAGAGAAGCCTGCGCAAGCTGGGGATCAAATCCGTTGCGATTCATTCTGACCCTGACGCTCAGGCCCTTCACGTGAAAAACGCCGACGAAGCCTACTCCCTCGACGGCACGCGTTCGGCCGACACTTATCTCAATATCCCCAAGATCCTCGCGATCGCGAAACAGTCGGGCGCCGACGCGGTCCATCCGGGCTACGGATTTCTCTCGGAAAATGCGCGGTTCGCGGAGGAGTGCGCGAAGGCCGGCCTCACGTTCATCGGCCCCTCGCCGCACGCGATGCGTGCCATGGGCGATAAGATAGGCGCCCGTAACATCCTTCAAAATCAAGACGTTCCCTTGGTGCCTGGCACCCAAGAGCCTTTGAGCGACGTCGCGGTGCTTCAAAGTTTGGCGGAAAAATTCGGCTATCCCGTCTAGCTTAAGGCAGCGGCTGGCGGAGGCGGAAAAGGCATGCGGGTCGTGCGTCGTCCGGACGAGTTGGGCGAGTCGCTCGCATCGGCACAGCGCGAATCCAAAAACGCCTTCGGAGACGACCGCGTCTTTCTTGAGAAATACATCGAGAACCCCCGCCACATTGAAATTCAAATCCTGGCCGATCGCCACGGGAATACGGTGCATCTCTTCGAGCGTGAGTGTTCGCTGCAACGCCGCCATCAGAAGGTCATCGAAGAAACTCCCAGCGTGGCGCTGACGCCGGAGATGCGCGAAAAAATGGGTGCGACCGCCGTCGCGATCGCGAAATTGATCGGTTACGAAAACGCGGGCACCGTCGAATTCATCACCGACCCGCAGGGAAACTATTATTTCCTCGAAGTGAACACGCGTCTCCAAGTCGAGCATCCCGTGACGGAAATGATTACGGGAATCGACCTCGTGGAGGCTCAAGTGCGAGTCGCCGAAGGTAAATCATTGGACGTTATTATAGGGCCACGCCCTGTACCGTCCGGTACAGGGCACGCGATTGAATGCCGCATTTACGCCGAAGATCCCGAAAAGAATTTCATGCCGTCGATCGGGAAGATCACGGAATTGATCGAGCCGCGCAGCGACGGGATCCGCGTGGACTCGGGTATCTATGCGGGCTGGACGATCCCGATGGAATACGATCCCATGCTCGCAAAACTCATCGTGCACGCGCCGACGCGTCCGCAAGCGACCATGAAAATGATCGAAGCGCTGACGGCTTATAAGATCGGCGGCATCAAGACGAACATCCCGTTTTTGATCGATTTGCTCCGTCATCCGACGTTCTACGAAGGCCGCACCGAGACCGGCGTCATCGAAAAATATTTTTCGGATTGGTTGCCCGGCGCCGTCATCGCCGAAGACCCGCTGACGCCGTGGCGTGATCAGTCGGGCTGGCGTTTAGGCGTCGAAGCCCGCGTCGATGAGGCTTGGCGGAAAGAATTGCAGGCCCTGCGCAAAAAAGACTTCGAATCCGCCCACGGCGGAGCGGTGGGGCATGGAGCGGGAGAGGCGATAGCGCCCATGCCCGGAACGATCACGAAAGTTTTCGTCGCCGACGGGCAGAAAGTGACCCAGGGGCAGGTTTTACTCACCTTAGAAGCCATGAAAATGGAGCATGCCATCGCGGCTCCGCGGGACGGCGTCGTCGCGAAGATCCGCTTCAAGGTCGCGGACAAGGTCGCCATGGGAGATAAACTTTTCGAGATGGCGGAAGAGGCCAAGGTATGACGGCGTATCCTAAAAAAGTCAAAATCGTCGAGGTCGGCGCGCGCGATGGGTTGCAGAACGAAAAAGAAACGATTCAGACGTCCGACAAGATCAAGTTCATCGATTTGCTGACGGACTCAGGGCTTCCCGTCATCGAGGCCACAAGCTTCGTCTCCCCGAAATGGGTGCCGCAGCTCGCCGACGCTTCGCAGGTTTTCATCAATATCAAGAAACCCAAAGGCGTTTTCTATCCCGTCCTCGTTCCGAACGTGAAGGGTCTTGAGCGTGCGGTATTGTCCGGTGTGAAGAATATCGCGGTCTTCACGGCCGCCTCGGAAACTTTCACGCAAAAAAACACGAACATGACGATTGAGGACTCGTTGAAAGCCATCGCGGACGTCGCGCAACAGGCCGCGCGCATGGGGCTTTGGGTTCGTGGCTACGTGTCCACCGGGTTCGTGTGTCCTTATGAAGGCCGGGTCGCGCCCGACAAGGTGATCGCGGTCGTGTCACGATTGTTGGAATTGGGTATCCACGAAATCTCCCTCGGAGACACGATCGGCGCCGCGGTGCCGACCAATGTCGAGTCCTTGCTCGAAAAGTTGCTGCCCGTCGTCGCCTCGAAAAAATCCGCTTTGGCCATGCATTTTCACGATACGCGCGGCACGGCTTTGGCCAACATCCTCAAGTCCCTCGAAATGGGCATTACCATCTTGGATTCTTCCGCCGGAGGGTTAGGCGGATGCCCGTACGCGCCCGGCGCCTCGGGAAACGTCGCGACTGAGGACGTCTTGTACATGCTGCACGCCATGGGCATCGAAACCGGCGTCTCGCTGGAAAAAGTCGCCGAGGCCTCGCGTTTTATCGGAAGCGTGCTCGGCCGTCCCTTGCCCTCCAAATATCTTCAGTCTTGCCGCGGTTGATCGGGCCGCTCTAGAGTTACTTCACGGGAGATTCCTATGATCAAACTTCGTCCGTCCGCCGAGCGTGGGCACTTCGATCACGGTTGGCTGAACACCTATCACACGTTTTCGTTCTCCGATTATTATGACCCGCAGTGGATGGGGTTTCGTACCTTGCGCGTCATCAACGAAGATTTCGTCGCCGCCGGCCAAGGGTTTCCCACGCATCCTCACCGCGACATGGAGATCGTCACTTACGTTCTCAGCGGCGCCTTGAAACATAAAGACAGCATGGGCACCAGCTCCGTCATCGTGCCCGGTGAAGTCCAGCGCATGAGCGCAGGCTCCGGCGTGACCCACAGCGAGTTTAATCCTTCCAAGACCGAGCCGATCCATCTGCTGCAGATCTGGATCTTGACCGAAAAGAACGGGATCCAGCCCGGTTACGAGCAGAAAACCTTCACCGACGAAGACAAAAAAAAGAAACTCCGCCTGATCGCATCGCGCGACGGACGCGACGGATCCGTGACCATCCATCAGGACACGGATATTTACGCGACGATCCTGGAATCCGGAGAGAACGTGAGTCATGCGTTGAAACCGAAACGCCACGCCTGGGTGCAAGTGGCGCGCGGTGAAGTGACGGTCAACGGTCAGGCTTTGAAGCAGGGTGACGGTGCGGGTTTGAGCGAGGAAGCGGCGGTGACGTTAGAGGGTTTAAAAAACGCCGAAGTGCTTCTCTTCGACATGCCTTAACGCATGAATTCCAGCATGGCCTTGACCGACAGACCGTCGTCGCGGCTTAAGCCTTCCGCGGTTTCGAAGTGGTTTTGATCCGGTATTTCGATCAGTTTCGCGGGCACGCCTTGGGCCGCGCAGGTTTCGGAAAGTTTTAAGGCCTGCTCGCGGAAGTCTCGCGGTTCCTTCGATCCATAAAGTATCAAAAACGGCGGACTTCCGGAATCTACGAATCTTAAAATCGACGCTTCTTTAGGCCATTGGTCGTCAGAGGCCTTCCCCTGAAAGCGACGCGCGTAATAAGACAGCCGCTTTTCAATTTCATAACCCGCGCCGCTGACCGCGATGACGCCGGCCACGTCTTTTTTCCCGCCCAGAAGGTCCGGATCCAAGGCCACCCGCGCCGCCAATTGAGCCCCCGCCGAATGCCCCGAAACGAAAAGTCGCGAGGCGTCTCCGCCGTACTCCGCCGCATGATCGCGCACCCAGGACACCGCCGCGGCCACGTCCCGAAGCTGTTCCCGCCAGGAAACCACCGGAATCAGCCGGTAATTGATCACGGCCGTCAGGATGCCGGCCCGCGCGAAGATGTTGCCGATGTCTTCGTAGATTCTATGCCCGTCGACTTCGAGATTTTTATCGCCTTCGGTCCAACCGCCGCCGTGGATGAAGATGAGAACGGGGGTATTTGTGGCTTTAGAGGGTTGGTAAAGGTCGAGGGATTGTTTGGGGTTGTTGCTGGAAGAATAGGGGATGTTGTGAATAACAGTTGATCCGTTGTCAGAGAGTGGGGGAGACATAAGCAGGATTGTCTTATAAAGGGTCGAAAAAACAGAGCAACGATTATCGCGGGTACAACGAGAACAAAGTATGATAGCCCCTCATAGTTTAGTTCCTCCTTCCTGCTCCATGTCCCCTCTCGCGCAGGGAGAAGCTGCTTTTTTAACCAATACTCATAATCTAATTATAGAAAACCGGTTGCCTCAGGAGATCTCGCCTTTAAATCGGGAATTGCTCTTAGGCCTTGTCACTCAGTCAGCACCGGCTCGAGTTTTTGCGGATTCTTTGGGCTCTATTATCGCGGGAAATGTTTGTCGGAGTTTAGGTGCGAACGTAGATTTGTGCGGTCCAGATCGATTGTTTGTCCCTTTTACGCCAAAAGCTCTTTGCAAAAAAAAACGTGTGGAAGTGCAGGCGATGGTCGATCAAAGCAGATTTTTAAAAACTGCCCAAGGAAATCCGGAAGTGATGGGCAGGACACTTGAAGTGTCTTGGTATGATTCCACTCAAAGTCACACCATTTTTCATGAGCTTCATGCCTGGATGGGTACCGCCGACGGGTTCTTTGCGAATTTATTTTTTTGTGGCCGCTTGCCGAACGGCAAGTCCGTGGTTCGCATCCCAACCGTCACCTTATTTGAACTGGCAGCGATGCAATTTTGTGAGCCCGCAACAAGCCGTAGATTGTGTGTGATTCCTGAAGGCCCGCCCCAGGAGCTGAGTGATCAGCTGATGGAAGATGGCTACTATCCTGTAGAAATGGGTATTACCAAGGGTAAGGCATGGAGCCTCCAGTCTTCAATGGGTTGGATAAAATGTGCGGTCGAAGCGATCATGACTTGGTCCGCCCTTAAAGCGCGCTCTTAAAGATTGCGAATTTCCCTCGAAATCCCCATCTTAAGCCGTTAGCTATCTTTCGTGTCTTTCATTTACCTAGACCACAACGCCACGACGCCGGTTCTCCCCGAGGTCCGCGACGCCATGCTGCCTTTTTTGGGTGAGACGTTCGGAAATCCTTCGAGTCTTCACCGTGCCGGAGCGCAGGCGCGGCGCGCGTTGGATGAAGCGCGCGAGTCCGTCGCGCGTTGCCTGGGCGCTTCTCCGGAAGAGATTATTTTCACGAGCGGTGGGACCGAGGCGATTAACCAGGCGTTGTCTCACGCCTTGCAAAGTCCCAAGCCCATGGTTCTGACCACGGCCGTCGAGCATCAAGCCGTACTCAAGGCCTGCGAAGCTTTTAAAAATCAGGGGAAAACCGTCACATTGCTCGGCGTCGATCTCCAAGGCCGTCTTGACTTGGATGCTTGCCGGGCCGCGGTCACGGATAAGACGGCGTTAGTCTCCGTCATGCATGCGAATAACGAAATCGGAAATCTCTATCCCATTGAGGCCTTGGGCTCTCTCTGTCGCGAGAAGGGTGTTTGTTTCCATGTCGATGCGGTTCAGTCTTTGGGTAAGGTGAAGATCGATCTTGCCGTGCAGCCAGTAGACCTCATGTCTTTTTCGGGCCATAAAATTTACGGACCAAAAGGCATCGGCGTTCTCTATGTCCGGAAGGGAGTGAAGCTGTCTCCCTTGCTTCGCGGGGGCTCGCAAGAGCGGGAGCGGCGTGCTGGTACGGAAAATCTTCCCGGTATCGTCGGATTTGCGAAAGCCCTCGAGATCGCCGTGAAAGATTTGGAGGCGGAATCTGTCCGTTTACATCGGCTCAGAAATACTTTGGAGCAAGGTTTACAAGAGCGCATCCCCGGCCTTTGTATCCACGGAGACTTGAAAAATCGCGTGTCCAATACGACGAATGTCGGTTTTTCTGGCCTTAAAAACGATCTTCTTTTGATTGCGCTCGACCGCGAAGGTGTCCTCGTTTCCGCGGGCTCGGCTTGTGCTTCGGGGGCGTTGAAGCCTTCTCATGTGCTGTTGGCCATGGGCATTCCACCCGAGGAAGCCAAGGGCTCTTTGAGATTTTCTCTTGGTCGGAGCACCTCCGATGATGATATAAACAAGGCTCTGGAGATTATCCCGCAAGTCGTTGAAAGATTGCGGAAAAATTAGAATGTCTTCGCTGTCGAAAAAAACCGTCGTCGTGGCCATGAGCGGAGGGGTCGACAGCTCCGTCGCCGCGCTGTTGCTGAAGCGCCAGGGTTACGATCTGATCGGCGTGTCTATGAAAACGCATGAAGCCCCGGAGGCTTCCTGCGATGGGGAAAACGCTACCGTCGTGGCTAAACTGCCCGCGAAAACCTGCTGCACGGCTTCCGACATCCAAGACGCGCGCCGGGTCTGCCAAATGTTAGACATTCCTTTTTACCCCATCGATTTCCAAAAAGAGTTCGCGACGAAGGTCATCGATTATTTCGGCAAGGAGTATTCCCAAGGCCGCACGCCGAATCCTTGCGTGGCTTGTAATAATCACCTGAAATTTGCCGAGCTCTTGAAATACGCCCAGAAGATGGGCGCTTATTATTTGGCGACCGGGCATTATGCGCGCAAGGTCTGCGATGAAGACGGACATTATCATCTGATGAAGTCAAAAGACCGCGCCAAAGACCAAACGTACTTCCTCTTCGGCCTGCAGCAGGAAGCCTTGGAGCATATTCTCTTTCCCTTGGGAGATCTGGAAAAATCAGAAGTGAGAGATCTCGCGCGCGAAGCGGGTTTCTCGACGGCGGAAAAGCCCGAGAGCCAGGAAATTTGTTTCGTGCCCGACGGCGACTACGCGAAGTTCATCGATAACAACCTGCCCGCCTATCGCGGTCACGCCGGGGACTTCGTCGATGAAGAGGGTAATGTCCTGGGGCAGCACCGCGGCATTCATGCGTACACGATCGGACAGCGCCGTGGGACGGGGATCGCGACGGGTGACCGCATCTACGTGACTGACATCGTTCACGGCGAGGAAAAAGTCGTCTTGGGTCCCAAGGAATCCCTCCTGCGCCGCGGGTTGAAAGCGAACCACGTCTCATGGATTCATCGGAGTCTAGCGCGCGAAGGGATGCCGGTGGACGTGAAGATCCGTCACCGCGAGAGGACGCTGCCGGGCGTGCTCCGGATCGAAAACGAGACCAATATCCGCATCGATTTCAATGTCCCTGAAGGCCCGGTCACGCCGGGCCAGGCCGTCGTCGTCTATCACGGCGAGGAAGTCTTGGGCGGCGGTTTCATTGAGAAGGGAATTCCTTAAACTCCATGGCCTTGACCGCCGACGAAAAAAAGAAGTTCAAAATTTTGGAAAAATCCTTCGGACATTCGTTCGGCGATAAGGATTTTTTAAAACACGCACTGACGCATAAATCCTTCGCCCACGAAAACAAACTCGCGCCTGAAGAGCATAACGAACGCCTCGAGTTTTTGGGTGACGCCGTGCTCGAGCTCGCGATCAGCGAATTCCTCATGGAGAAATTCCCGCATTATTCCGAAGGCGATCTCTCGAAGCTGCGTGCCTCGATCGTGAACGAAAAACAGTTGGCCACCATCGCGCGTATGTTCGGTCTTGGAAATTATTTGTACTTGGGCAAGGGCGAAGAGCAGACTAGCGGCCGCGAAAAGTCGTCTCTTCTCGCCGATGCCTACGAAGCCGTCTTGGGCGCCGTTTATTTGGACAAAGGATTCGCAAAAGTCTCGGAGGTCATCCGTAAACACTATTCGGAGATCTTGGACAACCCCACACGTGAGATTTCGTACAAAGACTACAAGACCGAGTTGCAGGAGAAATCTCAGGATCTCTTCAACGCCACGCCGCGCTATCGCACCGTTTCAGAGACTGGGCCGGACCATGACAAGGTCTTCGAGATCGAGATTTTCCTCAGGAATGAAATCATGGGCCGCGGTAGGGGCCGCTCCAAGAAGGAAGCCGAGCAGATGGCGGCCAATGAAGCCCTTCAAAAACTCGCTTCTGAAAAACCCAGCAATTGATTGCGCGTCCGTCGCGGTATGGTAGACGCCCCGCATGTTTAAATCCGGATATATCGCCATCGTCGGTCGGCCCAACGTCGGGAAATCGACCTTATTAAACGCCCTCTTGGGCCAGAAGCTGGCCTCGGTCTCTCCGAAGCCCCAGATGACGCGACACCGGATCTTGGGCATTAAAAACGTCCCTGGCGCCCAGATGCTCTTCTTGGATAGCCCGGGTATCCACACGCCTCATCGTAGCTTGAACGAATACATGATCGAAGAAGCCTACTCGGTCTTGAACGATGCCGACGTCATCCTCATGATGACGGAGCCGAATAAATATCTGCTCGATGAAGACCGTAAAATTTACGAGAAGGCGAAAAAGAACGGCAAACCCATCCTCTTCCTGATCAACAAAGTCGACACCGGCGACCAGAGGCACATCCTGCCTTATATGGACCAGATCATTCGGGAATTGTCGCCTGCGGCCGTTATCACGATTTCGGCGATTTCTGGCTATGGCCTCGAGGCGATCGAGTCCGAAATCATGAAGGCCCTGCCCGAGGGCCCCGTGTATTTTCCTGAAGACCAGGTGACCGACCGGTCGGAGAGGTTTTTTGCGGCCGAGGTGATCCGCGAAAAGATCATGGCGCTTACGCGCGAGGAGGTCCCGTATTCCGTGACCGTCCTGATCGAAGAGTTCAAAGAACCTCGTGAAAGCGACCGGAAGAAAATTGTCAAAATCCGGGCCGCCATCATTATCGACAAGGAATCCCAAAAATTCATTTTAGTGGGCCATGGCGGCAGCATGATCAAAAAGATAGGGCAGGAGTCGCGGCTGGAATTGGAGAAGCTTCTCGAAATGCCCGTTTTCCTGGATTTGTTCGTGCGAGTCGAAAAGGATTGGTCGAAGGATGCCCGGAAAGTCCGGGAATTTGAAGGGGATTAAGGCCCTTTTCATTGACACCCTTCGCTTAAGAATCTTATATTTTTAAGGTGAAGCCTCAGCAAAAAATCCTGAAAGTCTTGGACCAAAAGTTAAGCGTCAGGACGGAGGCGAGCGATGATCACGTTTCGGCGGTTGAAGCTCTGGTCAATGAACGTCTCCGCGCAGTGCTGGACAAGAATAAAACGGCTTCCACGCTCTCTGCGGCCTTGTTGGTTTGCCTTAATATCGCCGACGAGCTTTTGACGCAGAAAAGCGCCGTAAAACAAAATAAACAGAAGGCAGCGGCGCGCGTTCGTGATATTATTGGCCTTGTAGACGCGTGTTTGGCCCAGGAAGCCTCTTCAGAAGTTGAGGAAGCTCAAGGGTTGGTGGAGTCCGGTGTCTCGGACGAAGCATTAGCCTCAGAAGCGGGTTTTTAATTTTTGAGATTTTGTATCGAGTTCCCCTGCGTTGTTCGTGATGGCAATGTTTTTTGAACCTATAAAAACATTCAGGGGGTCGTCCCTTAACGGTGGTGTGCAAGCCCATCAAACGAATGGGAAGCCTAAAGCCGTCATATGACCCCCGTCTTATTAGCTTGGGTTCAAAGGCTAATCCACACGGCAAAGGCAGGGGATTGAATGTGCCCTGTACCGGACGTACAGGGTAGATTCTGCGGCCTCTTCCATAAGGGAAGGGACCGATACGGTGGACGTAGGTTTTAGGTCTTGCATAAGGAATGAACTTTTTTACGCCTTTGGATTTTTTTGGATCGTTTTTAAGAAAAAACAGGAAGCGATGCCGCGATTTTTTCCGCGCACGCTTCTGACCTCCTCACAAGGCGCCGTTCTTTCCCTCTGCAGCCAGTTCATCTCACGACAAGCGGATCTTAACGTGCAAGCCAAACGAGAGATGCGTTCTCGGATGCTTCAGCTCCGTGAAGCGCTTTCCGCCGAGGAGGCGGATGATCGCAGCGTCCCCGTCCTCGAACGGGTCATGACCTCCGATCTCTGGCGCTCCGCGAAAACCGTTGGACTCTACGCGACGACGCGTACCGAGATCAGGACCGACGGGTTGTTTTACGAGGCTTTGCGTTTAGGAAAAACCGCCGCTTTTCCGCAGGTCCTAGGAGATCGCTTGCAATTCCGGGTCGTCAACGACGTCGAATCCCTAAAAACCGGTCCGTTCGGCATTCGCGAGCCTCATTCCGGGGACGTGGTCGAAGCTTCGGAAATGGATTTGATCATATTGCCGGGCTTAGCCTTCGATACACAAGGCGTACGGCTGGGATATGGCCGCGGTTATTACGACCGCGCCCTCGAAGGGCGTGCTTCGGGCCGGGGCGCGACGGCCGGTCTGTGTTATGACTTTCAATATGTCGAACGCCTCCCGCGCGAAGCGTGGGACGTAGCGTGCGACTGGATTTTTTCCGAATCGAAAACGATAGCAGTCAACGGAGGTTGATATGGAGTCTCCTTTTTTTATGCCCGGCGCCGCTCTCCTGATCGGGTTGGCGGTCGGTTTTTTCGTCCGTAAAAGTATTTTGAAGAGCGAATCGAAACTGGCAGCCTCGCAAGCGGCCGCGGTACTAGAAGAGGCCAAGAAAAAGGCCGATTTAATCGCTAAAGAAGCCGAGTTCGCGGCGCGCGATCAGGTGCTCAAGTCTCGTCTGGAATTGGAAGAAGAGGAAAAGCGCCGCCGTCAGGAACTTTCCGCGATCGAGAAGAGAATCGTTCAAAAAGAAGAGAACCTCGACCGCAAGGTCGAAGTCATCGAGAGACGCGAGACCGACATCCGCCGCTCCGAGCAAGGTTTCGAAACAAAGCGGAAGGGGTTGGAGGATCTAGAAAAGAAATATGAAGGCATGATCGAGGAATCCAAACAGTACCTCGAGAGGCTTTCCGGTACGACCGCGGAAGAAGCCAAAAGGATCTTGATCGATAAAATGACCTCTGAGGCCAATCACGAGGCTGCCAAAAAGATCAGAATGATCGAAGAAGAGGCCAAGGAAAGCGCCGAAAAGAACGCCAAAAAAATCATCTCGCTCGCGGTCGAGCGTATGGCTGGAGAATGGGTTCAGGAGTCTTCCGTTTCTGTCGTGAAATTGCCCTCGGAAGACATGAAGGGTCGCGTGATCGGGCGCGAAGGCCGTAACATCCGCTCGTTGGAGCAAATGACCGGTGTCGACTTGATCATCGACGACACGCCAGGCGCCGTCGTCCTTTCTTCCCACAATCCGATCCGCCGCGAAATCGCGCGCATGACCCTGGAGAGGCTTTTGACCGATGGCCGCATTCATCCTGCGCGCATCGAAGAAATGATGGATAAGGTCACCCAGGAAGTCGAAAAGGGCATCCGGGACGCGGGTCAGCAGGCCTTGTTTGATCTCGACATCCACGGCGTTCATCCCGAGTTGATCAAATTATTGGGCGCCTTGAAGTATCGTTATAGCTACGCCCAGAACGTCTTGAATCATTCCATCGAAGTCGGCTTCCTCTGCGGCATCATGGCGGCAGAGTTAGGTCTCGATCCGAAGCTCGCGCGCCGCGCCGGTCTCTTGCACGACATCGGCAAGGCCGTCTCGCACGAGATCGAAGGCTCGCACGCGGTCATCGGCGGGGAATTGACGAAGAAATACGGCGAACCTCTGGCGGTCGTGCACGGCGTCTGGGCCCATCACGAAGACATTCCGCAAGAAAGCGTTTTGGACCACTTGGTCGAAGCCGCCGACGCCTTGTCCGGCGCCCGTCCCGGTGCGCGCATGGAATCCGCCGAGACTTACGTCAAGCGCCTCGACGACCTCGAAAGTATCGCGACGTCTTACGACAAAGTCGAGAAAGCCTTCGCAATCCAGGCAGGCCGCGAACTGCGCGTCATGGTGCAACCCGACCGCATCAGCGATACCGATGCCTTGATGCTATGCAAAGACATCGCGAAGAAAATTGAAAGCCAGTTGACGTATCCGGGTCAGATCAAGGTGACGGTCATTCGCGAGACGCGCGCTGTAGATTTTGCGAAGTAAACTACCGATACCGACCAGGTCCGACCCATTCGTCCCACGAGTTGTCATAACCGTCGTAGTGGATCTTGAGTTGGCTGCCATTCACCCCGATGACGTGAGAGGGATACCAAGTTCCTTTCCATAGGACTTGAACGGCATCGCCCTGATTCCAAGTGCGGAGTGGGGCAGAGGGTTGCGCGGCTCTGGTTGTGATGCGGATACGGTGCGGCCCGACCCACTCGTCCCAGCTGCTGTCATAGCCCGTATAATGAATGTAACATTTGCTCTCCCCGCCTTGCAGGACCTTGGCCGGGTACCACGACCCTTTCCATTCCACTTGCGCCGTGTCCCCGATGTTGCAAAGAGCCGCGTGCGCGCTGTCTGAGAATCCCCAGGCGACGAAGGCAAGAGCCGCAATCATTCCTGTTTTCAGTTTCATGAACGTTCTCCTATCGAATGTTGCTAATTCTTCAGCAAAATGTTCAGGAAGTCACATGAAAATTCTCCTGATCGGCGACGTCTTCGGGGAACCGGGGCGCATGGCGATCCAGAAAAAATTACCGGAGCTTCGTCAGAGCTTGGGTTTGGACTTCGTCGTCGCCAACGTCGAAAATTCCGCGCACGGCAAGGGTGTCACCCCTAAAATCCTGGAAGAATTGCAAGCTTGCGGTGTGAATGCGTTCACGGCCGGCAACCACCTCTGGGACAACAAAGAAATCATTCCTTATATGTCGCAGTCGCGTGTGCTCGTGCGGCCCGCGAATTACCTTCCGACCTGTCCTGGCCAAGGATCTTTGATTTTCGAGGCCTATGCCGGCGTGCGTGCTTGCGTCATCAGTATCGAAGGGCAGAGGCTCATGGGAAACGCGGTCGATTCTCCGTTTATAGCGGTGGACCGGGAAATCATGAAGTGGAAAGGCAAGGCCGACTTTTACTTAGTCGATATCCACGCGCAGACGACCAGCGAAAAGCGGGCCATGGGCTGGTATCTCGATGGACGCGTCGCAGCCGTGGTCGGCACGCACACGCACGTCCAAACGGCGGACGAAGAAATCCTGCCGAAGGGCACGGCGTTTTTAACCGACATCGGAATGACGGGGCCTTATGATTCGGTGATTGGTCTCGACAAAACCGTTGCCATGTCGCGATTCACGAAACAAATGCCGGAGCCCTTCAAGGTCGCGGCGGGGGATGTACGCTTTTGTGCGGTCTTGGTGGAAGTGGACGAATCCCGCGGCACGGCCCGCTCCATACGCAGAATTCAGGAAAAGGTTTCCGTATGATCACAGACATCCCCTCCCAAGTCGAAGTGATCAAGAGAGGTTCCGTCGAACTCATTTCGGAAAAAGACTTGATCGAAAAATTGAACCTTAAAAGACCCCTGCGCGTCAAAGCCGGTTTCGATCCCACGTCGCCCGATCTTCATCTGGGCCACACCGTGCTTTTGCAGAAATTGAAGCAGTTTCAGGACCTGGGCCATCAGGTGGTTTTCTTGATCGGCGATTTTACCGCTATGATCGGTGACCCGTCGGGCCGCAGCCAGACGCGGCCTTCCTTGTCGGACGACGACATCCGCAAAAACGTCGAGACGTACCAAAAACAGGTTTTTAAAATCCTGGATCCCACGAGAACCGAAGTCGTTTTCAATTCGCATTGGATGGATAAGTTGTCGTCGCGCGACATGATCCGCCTGGCTTCCCGCGAGACTGTCGCACGCATGCTCGAGAGAGATGATTTTGAAAAGCGTTACGAAAAAGGCAGCGCGATCGCGATCCATGAATTCCTCTATCCCATATTGCAAGGCTACGATTCGGTGGAGCTCAAAGCCGACGTGGAGATCGGCGGTACGGATCAGAAATTTAATCTTCTCATGGGCCGTGAGTTACAGAGGCAATATGGCCAGTCGCCTCAAATCGTACTGACCATGCCGCTTTTGGTGGGTACAGACGGCGTCCAGAAAATGAGCAAATCCTACGGCAATGCGATTGCGATCCAAGATCCGCCCAAGGAAATCGTCGGGAAAACCATGTCGATCACCGACGATCTGATGTGGAATTACTACGAGCTTTTGTCCGATCTCTCGCAGAAGCAGATCGCCGATTTGAAGCTCGCCGTGAAAGACGGAAGCGCTCATCCCAAAGAGGTAAAAAAAAATCTGGCCTCGGAAATCACTGCGCGGTTTTGGGGGCGGGAGGCGGCACGGGAGGCCGTGGAAGAGTTCGAAAAAATCTTCAAATCAGGTGGTCTGCCCGAAGAGATCGAAGTCGTGACGTTTAAGCCGTCTGATGCGCCCGTTTCCGTAGCAGATTTGTTGTTACAAATAGGCCTTGTTCCCAGTAAAACCGAGGCCCGGCGCCTTATCATGCAAGGCGGAATCTCCATTAATGACGCTAAAATAAGCGT
>JBPOJN010000072.1:20000-29750 GCA_052033505.1 Myxococcota bacterium
TGAAATCTCAAGTTTTGGTCAAGCTACTAAGGGCGTAAGGTGGATGCCTAGGCAGAAGATGGCGATGAAGGACGTGGCTAGCTGCGATAATTCTCGGGGAACCGCCAAGCAGGTTTTGATCCGAGAGTCTCCGAATCGGGAAACCGGTCTCTATGAAAGTAGAGTCATCCTAAGCTGAATACATAGGCTTAGGAAGCGAACCCAGGGAACTGAAACATCTAAGTACCTGGAGGAAAAGAAAACAAATCAGTGATTCCGAAAGTAGTGGCGAGCGAAATCGGAAGAGCCTAAACCTATTATCGCAAGATAGCAGGGGTTGCGGGACCGCAATATGGGACCTTTAAGGATAGATGAACGGTCTGGAAAGTCCGGCCATAGAAGGTGATAGCCCTGTAAATTAAATCCAAAAAGGCTCTAGCGGTATCCCAAGTACCACGGGACACGTGTAATCTTGTGGGAATCCGGGAGGACCATCTCCCAAGGCTAAATACACGCTTCTGACCGATAGTGAACTAGTACCGCGAGGGAAAGGTGAAAAGAACCCCGGAAGGGGAGTGAAATAGAATCTGAAACCATACGCCTACAAACAGTGGGAGGACTATGTCCCCGCAAGGGGAAATGTCTGACCGCGTGCCTTTTGCATAATGAGTCAGTGAGTTACTCTTACAAGCAAGGTTAACATCCCATTGGATGGAAGCCGCAGCGAAAGCGAGTCCGAATAGGGCGATTTAGTTTGTAGGAGTAGACCCGAAACCAGTCGATCTACCCTTGGTCAGGATGAAGGTCATAGAAATATGGCTGGAGGTCCGAACCGGTGCCTCGTGAAACAGTCTCGGATGAACTGAGGGTAGGAGTGAAAGGCTAATCAAGGCTGGAGATAGCTGGTTCTCCCCGAAATATATTGAGGTATAGCCTCGTGAGTTTCGTGGTGGGGGTAGAGCACTAAAAGGACTAGGGGTCAGAAATGGCTACCAAATCCTATTAAACTCCGAATACCACCATTGATATCACGGGAGGCAGACTACGGGTGATAAGATCCGTGGTCGAGAGGGAAATAGCCCAGATCGCCGGCTAAGGTCCCAAAATGTATGCTAAGTGGGAAAGGTTGTGAGTTTGCATAAACAGCCAGGAGGTTGGCTTAGAAGCAGCCATCCTTTAAAGAAAGCGTAACAGCTCACTGGTCGAGCGAACTTGCGCCGAAAATGTAACGGGGCTAAAGCATACTACCGAAGCCGCGGGTTCATAATTGTCTACGGACAATTGTGAGCGGTAGGGGAGCATTCTAGTAACCTGCGAAGGTCGATTGTAAAGACGACTGGAGGCCCTAGAAGAGATCCTGCTGACTTGAGTAGCGATAATTCCAGTGAGAATCTGGAACGCCGTAAACCTAAGGTTTCCTGGGGAAGGTTCGTCCGCCCAGGGTTAGTCGGTCCTAAGTCGAGGCCGAAAGGCGTAGATGATGGAAATCCGGTCAATATTCCGGAACTATCTGGTTGATGTTATGCGAAGCAGGGACGGAGAAAGATAGGTCAGCGAACGATCGGAAGTGTTCGTTTAAGCCCGTAGGGGGATCATCCAGGCAAATCCGGATGGTCATTCAACCCCGAGAAGTGATGACGATCTTGTATTTCGGTACAAGCGAAGTGACTGATTCTATGCTTCCAAGAAAATCTGCGTCGTGATCAACCGGTTAACCGTACCGCAAATGGACACACATAGGTGGGGAGAATATCCCAAGGCGCGTGAGAGAACGGCGACTAAGGAACTCTGCAATGTAACACCGTAACTTCGGGAGAAGGTGTGCCTCATCGCTTGTAGGAGTACATCCGAAGGGTGATGGGGTCGCAGTGAAACGGGGGTACCGACTGTTTAACAAAAACACAGGACTCTGCTAAGTCGTAAGACGACGTATAGGGTCTGACGCCTGCCCGGTGCCGGAAGGTTAAGGAGAGAGGTCATCGCAAGAGAAGCCTCGAACCGAAGCCCCGGTAAACGGCGGCCGTAACTATAACGGTCCTAAGGTAGCGAAATTCCTTGTCGGGTAAGTTCCGACCTGCACGAATGGCGTAACGAGTGCCCCGCTGTCTCGGTTGCCGACTCAGCGAAATAGTATAGGCAGTGCTGATGCTGTCTGCCCGTGGAAAGACGGAAAGACCCTGTGCACCTTTACTACACCTTGACAGTGAACTTCGGGCCGATTTGCGTAGGATAGGTGGGAGGCTTTGAGACGGTCCTTTTGGGGATCGTGGAGCCAACCTTGAAATACCACCCTGATTGTTCTGGAGTTCTAACCGCATGCCGTGAAGCCGGCTGCGGGACACTGTCTGGCGGGTAGTTTGACTGGGGCGGTCGCCTCCCAAAGAGTAACGGAGGCGCGCGAAGGTTCCCTCAGGCCGATTGGAAACCGGCCGTCGAGCGCAAAGGTATAAGGGAGCTTAACTGCAAGACTTACAAGTCGAGCAGATGCGAAAGCAGGTCTTAGTGATCCGGTGGTTCTGTATGGAAGGGCCATCGCTCAACGGATAAAAGGTACGCCGGGGATAACAGGCTGATGATGCCCGAGAGTTCACATCGACGGCATCGTTTGGCACCTCGATGTCGGCTCATCACATCATGGGGCTGAAGTAGGTCCCAAGGGTTAGGCTGTTCGCCTATTAAAGTGGTACGCGAGCTGGGTTCAGAACGTCGTGAGACAGTTCGGTCCCTATCTTCCATGGGCGCAGGAAATTTGAGAGGATCTGTCCCTAGTACGAGAGGACCGGGATGGACGAACCTCTAGTGTACCAGTTATCCCGCCAGGGGTACAAGCTGGGTAGCTATGTTCGGATTAGATAACCGCTGAAAGCATCTAAGCGGGAAACTAGCCTCAAGATAAGATTTCCCGGGAGCAATCCCTAAGACCCCTTGTAGACTACGAGGTTGATAGGCGGCAGGTGTAAGAACCGTTAAGGTTTTGAGCCGAGCTGTACTAATCGGTCGAGAGGCTTGACCAAATTTTTTCGTCGCCCGGCTCTCCTTCGGGAGAGCCGGTGCGGACGAGCTCTTAAACGCTGATTCAGTGCTTTAATCAGATTATGGATGTGAAGTATGGTTCGAACGCGAACGCGCGAAACATAGCTAGCATTCAAACAACTTTGCGGTGGTCATACCGGCGGGGCCACACCCGATCCCATCCCGAACTCGGAAGTTAAGCCCGCCAGGGTCAATGGTACTAGCGCCACGATGTGCTGGGAGAGTAGAACGCTGCCGCATTTTTATTAAAAACCCCCGATTCCTGAAAAGGAGTCGGGGGTTTTTATTTTGATATAAATTTCAATAAAAAGGCCGCCTTCGAAAGAAAGCGGCTTCTTGCTTAAAGCTTCCTGCTTAAAATTTCAGATCAGATGACTTTTTTAGCCAAGGATTCGTAGTTCACTCCTTCACCGTTGTCAGTCGCGACCGGTAGTCCTAAGTCTTTCCAGCCCTTTTGACGATCGTGCCCGCCGAAACCGCCGTCGATGTTCGATAGGTTTTGATAGCCCAAGCGAGCTAAAATTTCGCACGCCTTCGCCGAACGTCCGCCCATTTTGCAGCCGACCACGATTTTTTTGTCCTTCGGGAGATTCGCTTCGGCGACTTTCGGGAATTCGGGATTCGGAGTCATGCCACCCGCGCCGAAATGCATGAGCGGGATATTAATTGCCCCTACGGCATGGCCTTCCGTGAATTCCGGGATCGAACGCACGTCGAGGTAAATGGCGTCTTTGTTTTGATCCAGGATCGTCTTTGCTTGGTCCGGCGTGATCTGCGCGATGGGCATAAAATCTCCTTTAAGAAGCCCAGTATGGAAGAATCGAGAGGGGCTTTTCAACCCTTTCCTTGACTCATTTCTCCGTTTTTCCCACTATGCCCGAATGCCTTCCAAAACGACTTCTATTTCCATACGGCCTCGCCGCTTGCGTTCGCGCGAGGCTTTGCGACGCATGATGCGTGAGACGCGGCTTTCGCCGGATCAATTGATCCAACCAATGTTCGTGACCGAGAAAAATCCGAAAGCCGTCCGTTCGATGCCCGGCGTCCAGCAGCTGCCTCTGAATCGCGTCGGGCGCGAAGCGAAGGAAGTCTCGAAACTTGGAATTCCGGCAGTGTTATTATTCGGGATTCCCTCACACAAAGACGAAGAAGCTTCGGGGGCCTACGACACTGACGGCATTGTGCAACGAGCCGTCCGTGAGATTAAAAATAAAATTCCTGAGCTTGTCGTCATCACCGACGTCTGCCTGTGCGAATACATGAGTCATGGTCACTGCGGTATCGTGGAGAACGGAAAAATTTTGAATGATTCCAGTTTGGAGCTGCTAACGCGGACCGCTGTATCCCATGCGGAAGCGGGGGCGGACATCGTGGCGCCTTCCGATATGATGGATGGAAGGGTAAGAACGTTACGCGGAGGCTTGGACGATGCGGGCTTCAGTGACATCGCTATTTTAAGTTATGCCGTGAAATACGCTTCCGCGCACTACGGACCTTTCCGCGACGCGGCAGAATCCACCCCGAAATTCGGCGATCGCAAGACATATCAAATGGATCCGGCGAATATTCGCGAAGCGCTCCGCGAGGCCAAGATCGACGAGGTCGAAGGTGCAGATATTTTAATGGTGAAGCCGGCCCTTTCTTATCTGGACGTGATCGCGACCCTACGTCGTGAAACTCATCTGCCGCTCGCGGCCTATCAAGTCAGCGGCGAATATTCGATGATCAAAGCCGCGGCGGAAAAAAGTTGGATCGACGAAAAAGCCGTGATGATGGAAACCTTGATCTCGATCCGGCGTGCCGGCGCGGATATGATCGTGACGTACTTCGCCAAGGAAGCGGTCAAGGTGCTGTAGTGGCGAAGCGTCTCTTCCTCATCGACGCCTCCGGATATATTTTTCGCGCTTATTACGCGATCCGGCCGCTTTCGAACGCGAAAGGTCTGCCCACAAACGCTTTGTACGGTTTCACGGCGATGCTGCTGAAACTATTGCGCGAGCAAAAGCCCGAAATGGTCGGTGTGGTTTTCGACGTCGCGCGCAAGACCTTCAGAAACGAAAAATACCCCGAATACAAAGCGAATCGCTCCGAGCCGCCGCCCGATTTGGTGCCGCAGTTTCCGTACTTTCGCAAAATCACCCAGGCCTTGAATTTGCCTGTCTTGGAATTGCCGAATTACGAAGCCGACGACGTGATCGGCACCATCGCGAAGAAATTTGAGAAGGAAGGTTGGGAGACCGTCATCGTCACCGGTGACAAAGACTTGATGCAGTTGGTGGACGAGAAAATCAGTCTTTATGACCCGATGAAGGAGCGAGAAATCCGGAACGCCGAAGTCGTCGAAAAATTCGGCGTAGGACCCAAGCAAGTAACCGATATCTTAGGGCTCTCGGGAGATTCTTCCGACAATATTCCCGGCGTACCCGGCATCGGCGACAAGACCGCGACGAAGTTGATCTTGGAATACGGCAGCGTCGAAAACCTGCTTTCCAAAGCGGGGGAAGTGAAGGGTAGGTTAGGCGAGAAGCTGCGTGAATTCGGCGATCAGGCCAGACTCTGCAAAGATTTGGCGACGATCGTTACCGACGCCCCGATCGCTTACGACATCGAAACGTTCCACCGCGCGGAGCCCGATAAGGCGGCGGTCAAAGAGTTGTTTGAAGAGTTGGGGTTCAAAGCTCTTATGAAGGAATTAGGCGTCGAGTCCGATGCACCGACGCCGTCTCCCAAGGCGAAACCTCAAGCTAATTTTGAAATCGATTTTTCAGCGCCCGCTGCCACCTCCGGCCCAGTTTCCTCCGTTCAAGCCCACGCGAAAGAACTCATTATCGGCAATTACTTGTTGGATCCTGACAAGCGCAGCCAGCCGGTGGAAGATTTCGAGGAATTGAAAAAACGGCTTGCCGTGGAAGGCTTGATGCCTCTGTTCTTCGACATCGAATGGCCGCTTGTGGCCGTATTGGAAAAAATCCAGGCGAACGGCGTCAAGATCGATAGTGATCAACTGCGGCGTTCTTCGGTTGAATATGGAGAACGGCTGCAGGTGATTGAAAAAGCCGTTCACGAAGCCGCCGGGTCCGTCTTTAATTTGAATTCTCCTAAACAATTGGGAGCGGTCCTCTTCGAGCAGTTAAAGCTTCCGGTTATTCGCAAGACTAAGACCGGATATTCCACTGATGTCGACGTGTTGACCGAATTGGCCCCGCATCACGCCGTCCCGAAACTGCTTTTGGAATACCGGACGTTGTCCAAGCTCAAATCCACTTATTTGGATGCCCTGGTCGGTTTGATTTCCCCCGAGACCGGCAGACTGCATACGTCGTTCCAGCAAACCGTGGCCGCGACGGGACGCTTGTCGTCTACCAACCCGAATCTGCAGAATATCCCGATCCGCAGCGAAGAAGGCCGCAAGATCCGCAAAGCGTTCATCGCCGAAAAAGGCAATCTGATTGTCTCCGCGGACTATTCCCAAATCGAATTGAGGCTCCTGGCGCATTTTACGAAAGATGCGACCCTGGTGAAAGCTTTCGAGGAGGACAAAGACATCCATAGTGCGACGGCCGCCGGCATTTTTGGCGTTCCCGAAGACCAGGTGAGCACGGAACAGAGAGCCATGGGAAAGACGGTTAATTTCGGCGTCCTTTATGGACAGGGTGCGTTCGGACTTTCGCAGCAATTAGGCATTACGATCGCTGAAGCGGAAAAAATCATTCAAAATTATTACGCCCAATTCGCCTCGGTCGCCGCCTATAAGGAAGTGGTATTGAACGAAGTTCGCCGTACGGGGTGGATCAAGACTCTTTTTGGACGCCTGCGTCGATTTCCTGAAATCCAAAGTCCTAAGGCGAATCTACGCTCCATGTGGGAGCGGACCGCGTTCAACATGGTTTTTCAAGGCACTGCGGCCGATATCATCAAGATCGCGATGATCCGGATCCAAAACCGGATCGAAAAGGAATTCCCCAAAGCGATGATGATTTTACAGGTTCATGACGAACTTCTTTTCGAATGTCCTGAAAATCTTATCGAGGATTTCTCAAAAATGGTGAAATCCGAAATGGAAGGCGCGGCTTCTCTCAATGTGCCGCTTAGAGTGGATGTCGGTAAAGGTAGTACCTGGGCCGAAGCCCATTAGAAGAACCCAATTTCGATCTGTGAAAAATGATAGCGAATAATCTAAGTTAATGGGCTACCATTCACATCCATACGCGGTCGTCATGACGTCTTTGGCGATCGTGAGCGCGTTGCCGCAGGCGATGGCCAGATTTTGTTTTCCGATCGAATCTTTGGCGGTCTCAATCCAATTCTGTTTTTGTTGTTCAAAGCCGGATTTTATCGTCGCCCGGGCGTCTTCCGTCATCTTTTCATTAATGCACTTTTCGTACTTCTGGATGTAGAGGTCGCATTCCGGCACGCCGGTGATTGACGCTGCGTTGACCGGAGACGTGACCGTTTCGGTCTTGGTCTCGGCCACGGTTGACGTGGTTGTAGTGGTGTTTGCTGCTGGCGCGGGGCTTTCAGGTGCTCGGTTGTCGCAAGCCGAAAGTCCGGAGATTGCCAGCAGGACAGTTACAATAAAGGGGATACGTTTCATTATGGATTCTCCTTTTGGCTTAATATTGTTTAATTTAAAATCGGATTCTTAGCTGCGAAACGCTATCTTCGTATTGCCTATCAAAATTTCTTCGTTCGGCTGAAGGACGTGCTCGGTCACGCGTTGATCGCCGATGAAAGTTCCGTTCGAGGAATTCAAATCGAGAAGGACGTAGTGGCCGTTGGCGAATTGGATTTCGGCATGTTTGCGCGAGACCTTGGATTCTTTCAGGATGACGTCGTTCGAAGGCGAGCGACCGATGTGGATCGTGTGGTCCAGGGCCAGGGTTTGGACGATTTTTTTGTTTTCACCACCTTCAAAGACGACGAGTTCAGCGGGTTTGCGCACGTCCGTCGTCGTGATCGGGTGTGAAAAGGATTCGGCGAGAGGTTTGCCCGAATGTGGGAGTCGTGCGAGCGTTTTCTCGTTGTCCTCGACGGGCTGGTGGGAATGCTCGGGTTCTTTCGCCAGATTTTGCAAGCGGATGCGGGCCGTATTTTCCGTAAACGATAAAGCCGGAGAGGGCTCACGAGTGGTTTTTTCCGAAACTTCCTCTTTTTCGAACAAGCCCTGAGTCCGATCCAGATTCTTGTTCAGAGAATCCAGAGCCTGTTCCAATCGCGCGATCTCGGCCTGTTCAGACGTAAGGATTTTCTGGTATTCCTCTTCGGTATACTCGCCCAAGGTTTTGCGCAGCGACGTTTCTTCGATCTTTTCCCGCCGGTTTTTGAGGTGCGTTTCGACGCGTGATTTTTTGTCCGTGATGATTTTTTCTTCGGCCTCCAGGCCTTTTTTAAGCAGGTTCAGCCGGTCTTTCGACGCGTTCATTTTCACGCCGTAATCGGCACGCACTTTTTGGTAGACTGCGTCGCTGACGGTGGCACGGCTCTGTTCCAGTTTGTCGAGACGTTCACGTAGAATTTGACGTTCGGATTTTATTTCTTCGGCTTCGCGCAGGAGTTCTTCTTTGGGGAGATGGGTAATCAAGTCTTCGGTCAGAATATCATTCACAAAAAATCTTTCTCTTGGGGATGTGCTTGCTTAAGAGTGTGGAATTTTACTTGAGGGGGCTGTTTAAGTCAAACACCCAGCACGAGACGCGCATCTTGCCGGCCTTGTTCGATGGCTTGCAAGATTTTTTTGCGGTCGGAGGTCAGGCGGCTGACTGGGAGTTTCGCGGTGGGCCGGATGATCGTCAATCGGCACGGAAGGGAGCCGTCTTCGATACGGGTGATTTCGTGGTTATAGATTTCATGGCGCCGCGCGAGGGTCAGGGCCAATTCCGGAAAACGACGGCGGTAGAAAAAGGGAAGAGGGTTCAAGAAGGAACTTTTCTTGCGATAGCCTTCTGGACGCGTGAGCAGGACGGTGACGTCGTCGCAGCCTTCATCCAAGACTTTTTGGATGGGAATAGGCGCTGCGATGCCGCCGTCCATATAGAGGCGGCCGTTGACGTCCACGGGGCTACGGGAAGCGATCGGCAAGGCCGCCGAAGCTTTGAGTGCTGGTAAAATGTCATCCGCATGGTTGGTGAAGTAGACTTCTTTTCCCGTGCTGCAATCGGTCGAAGCCATGAAGAATTTCGTCGATGTTTCCCGCAAGGCTTTTAGGTCCAGAGGTTCGATTTTTCCGAAAACTTCGTCGATCAGATAGTCCAGGTCCATGGCCGCACGGGATGTGGCGATGCGAAAGGGGTTTAGAAAGCGTCCGTCGTGCAGAAAATCTGCCCAGATCCTAGGAAAAAGCCCGCCCTGGCCGCTGACCCAATAAGCCGCCGTACAAGCGCCGGCGGACGAGGCGGCGACGACGTCGAAAGGCTTAATACCTGCTTCGGTCATGCCCATGAAGACGCCGCACGTGTGCGCGCCGCGCATTCCTCCGCCTTCGATAACAAGACCCCGTTTAGGCATTAGAGGACCCTCAAAAACCAGCATTGCAGATAATGAGACTCGGGAAAATTCAGAAGTGTCGGGTGATCGGCTCCGCTTCCGCGGCGTTCGAGGATTTGAATTTCCCTCCGCGTATCGCGGGCGGCCTCGCGTAAGGTTTCTTCGAACAAGGCCGGTGTGAAATTTTGCGAGCAAGACGCCGAAATTAAGATGCCTCCGGGTTTCAGCAGTTTTATCGCGCGTAGGTTGATTTCT
>JBPOJN010000065.1:0-3518 GCA_052033505.1 Myxococcota bacterium
TTATTTGGACGCGGCCAACGGCCTTCTTTATACGCCGAACCGCGAGTCCGACGATGAGAACGACCACACCGACACGCTTCTCAAGATACGCATTGACGACACGGCCTCCGATTTCGGCACTATCGAGACGGCCGGCGGCGGCGAGAACCCTTTCGGCATCAGCTGCTGCGACGCCTCAGGGCGTTTGTACGTGGTATCTTCGGGCGGTAACGGCGACGGGACACTGGATGTTTACGACCCGAACGATCTTTCAACGTTCACGCAGCTGTCTTTGGACGTGGTCGATTCCAGCGGCGATCATTTTTCAGGTGAATTATCGACCGAGTCCGTGCTTCTCGGCACCCAAGCTTTCGTTTCGAACCAAATCGGCAACGTCTACGTCATCAATACCGCAGAAGTCGGCGATACTTCGAAAAACCCGATCGATTACCTCATCAAAAAAGGCAAAGAACTTCGCGGCATCGCAACCGACGGAACTTCGATCTACGTCGTCGATGCGCGCAAAGACGACAGTGAAGGACTTCCCGCTCTGCGCGTCTTAAATCCCGCGCTGGTCCCCGTGGTCGCTCCCGATGCCGCCCTGATCCAGGAAATCGACATCGAAGCCATCCAAACCGCTTTGATTCCGGTGGGCGAAGATCCGAATGAAGTCGAGATTTTCAAAGGCAAGGCTTACATCACCAATTCCGACGACGATACCGTCACTGCAATCGACCTCGCGACCAATTCCGTCGTCGCGACCATCGCGGTCGGCGAAGAACCTTTCGGACTGACGGCGTTTACCGCGGCGAATAGTTCCGATTACCTGTACGTCAGCAACCTGCGCGGCAACTCCATCACCATCATCGATCCGGCGACGAATACGGTACTCAACACCTTCCACCCGGGGACGAATTAATGCGTATCAAAAGACTGGAACTGGTCGGCTTCAAATCTTTCGTGGACCCCACCGTCATCGACTTCGATGCTCCCATTTGCGGCATCGTAGGCCCTAACGGCTGCGGCAAATCCAACGTCGTCGACAGCATCCGTTGGGTCATGGGCGAAATGAGCGCGAAGAGTCTGCGCGGCAAGTCGATGGAGGACGTGATCTTCAACGGCTCCGAAAAGCGTCATCCCCTGGGATTCGCCGAAGTTTCGCTCGCCTTTTCCACCGAAGACGGCATCGCGCCCGCCGCCTACGCCGACTTCTCCGAGATCGCGATCACGCGCCGTCTTTACCGCTCCGGCGAGAGTGAATATTTCATCAATAAAGTCCCGGCCCGACTGAAAGACGTCGTCGATATTTTCTTGGGCACCGGCGTCGGTCACCGCGCCTACTCCATCATCGAACAGGGCAAAATCGACTTTGTCGTCAGCGCGAAACCCGAAGAGCGCCGCCTCTTGATCGAAGAAGCCGCCGGCGTTTCTAAATTTAAAGCCCGCAAAGAATCTGCCCTCCGCAAGATGGAAGGCACGGAACAGAACCTGTCGCGCTTAAAAGACATTCTTCACGAGGTCACACGCCAGATCAACGCGCTCGACCGCCAAGTGAAGAAGGCCGAAAAATACAAAGTCCTGAAAAACGAAGTCCGCGAGCTGGAACTCAAGCTTTCCTCACTGACCTATCGCGAGCGCAAAGGCGAAATTTCCGAGCTTCAGGCCTTGCTCGACGACTGGAACCGCCGCGAAACCTCGTCGCAGGCCGAACTGTCCACGCTGGAAACCGACCTCGAACGCGGCCGTCTGGAACTGGTCGAAAAAGACCGCGTCTTCAACTCGATCCAGGAAAGGTCCTTCGAAGCCACGGCGCGGCTGCAGCTTTTGGACGCCGAAGAAGGTTTTAAGAAAAAAGAAATGGCGACGCTGACCGCGACGCTCGAGAGCGCGAGCCAGGAAGTCATCGAACTCAAAGGCCGTTTGAACACACTGACCTTCGAAAAAACTGACCAAGACGAAAAACGCCGATCGTTGGCGTCCGAATCCGACGCGGCCCGTTCGCGTTTGGAAGAGATCGAACGCGAGTGGAAGTCGATCGAAGCGTTGCGCGAGGAAAAAGCCCGTGAGCTCGGTCGCCTGCGCGAAGAACGCCGTCAGGCCGAAAACGACCTCCACCGCCTCGACGCCGAAAAGCCGTTATACGACGAACAATGCGTTTCCCTGCGAGGACAGATCGCGCGCGCCGAAACCGAGTGGAACGAAGAGGGCCGCCGCCTAGAAGAGCACCGCATCAAGCTCCAGGAAAAAGCCGATGCCCTGACCGAGACCACCGAAAAAGGCCGCACGCTGCACGGTGACCTGGAAACGCTCAACGCCGACATCGATCAAAGGACCGAACGCAAAAACCTGCTCTCCCAAGAACTCGACCTGTTGCAAGAAGAATTGATGGTCAAACGGTCGCGCCTGAAATCGCTTCTCGATTTGGAGAGGAACTTTGAAGGCTACGAAGACGGCGTCCGGTCGATCCTGCAAAAGAAAAAAGAAGGATCGTTCCAAACCGGTCTTTTCGGCGTCGTCGCCGACTTCATCGAAACCCAGCCCCAGTATGAAATGGCGGTCAGCGCCGCTCTCGGCGAAAAACTCCAGTACGTCATCGTCGAAGGCCACGCCCAAGGCGTCGAAGCGATCGACTACCTGAAAAAAGAAAGCACGGGCCGCAGCGGTTTCATTCCCTTGGACGTCCGTGAACATGCGCAAGAGGCGGCGGTCGAGACTGAAAACCAAGAAGGCGTCTTAGGCAACCTACTGGCTCACATCAAAATCCGCGAAGAATATAAAAAAGTCGGTCAATACCTCTTAGGCGACGTTGTCCTGATGCGCAGCTTAAGCGACGCCTTGACCCTCTGGAGACGGAGCGGCTCGCGCAAAACCTTGGTCACTCTCGACGGCGAAGTCATCGATGCCCAAGGGGCGGTCAGCGGCGGTGCCGGCAACAACGGCGTACGGGGCAAAATCCTTCTCGAGAAAAAACGCGAAATTAAAGAACTCAAAACCCTCTGCGCCCAGATGGAAGAGGATATCGGACTTAAAGAAGATACCCTCTCCCAGGCCGAAGGCAGCCTCTCCGAGATGGTGATGCAAAAAGAGACCCTCATCAAGCGCTCCCAGGAAGAAGACGTGCGCCGGATGACGGTCGGCCATGACATCCAGCGTTTAGAGGACGAATTCCGTCGCATCGAAGCGACGCGGCAGAAACTTTCGCAAGATCTGCATCACATCCGTGAAAATTTGGAGAAAACCGAGGCCGAAATCGTTCGCAGCGAGGCGAAGCGCCAGGAACTCCTGTCGTCGGTCGCCGCCGGCGATCAGTCGTTGTCGCTCGAAGAAGAGGAATCGAACGCGATTCAGGCGCAAGCCCGCCAGATCCAGGAAAGCCTGACGACCCTTCGCATCGAAGCCGCGGCCATGGTCGAGCGACGCGCGATGGCCGAAAAAGAATCCGAGCGCTTAGGCCAGATCGAAACCAATTTCCAATCCCAACTCGAACAAAAAACCGCCGCGATTTCTCAAGCGAACCAAAAGATCGCGTTGATTGAGCA
>JBPOJN010000036.1:0-57607 GCA_052033505.1 Myxococcota bacterium
ATTTCTTTTTTGGTGGGACTCGCGTCCGTCATCGGCATCGACCGGTGGTTGGGGCACGCGGGATGACGGCGCGTCCGAAACTACGGGGGCTGTACGCCATCGTGGACGCGACGGTCAGCGCGGGTAGGGATTTGGCGGAACTCGCTTCCCAGTACGTTCAAGGCGGCGCCGCGGTCATCCAACTGCGGGACAAAGGCCGAATGACGGCCCTGGAAAGACGACGCGTGATCGCAAAAATCCTCGAGCTTAAAAAAAACAAAGATTTCCTTTTCATCGTCAATGACGACGTCGCCCTCGCCTCCGAGATGCCTGTCGACGGATTGCACGTGGGCAAGGACGACGGAAATCTCGCCGCTTGCCGCGATAAAATCGGCCCCAGTAAGATTTTGGGTTATTCCTCCCATTCCCTCGAAGAAGCGCGGGACGCCGAAAAGAACGGCGGCGATTACGTCGCGTTCGGCGCGATTTTTCCGACGCCGACCAAGGGGCCAGGTCATCCCGTGCAAGGACTCCAAAAATTGCAAAACGTCGTGCAGGCGTTACAGGTGCCGGTCGTCGCGATCGGGGGCATCGGCCGTTCTACCATCGATGAGGTCTTGAAGGCGAACGTCGCGAGCGTCGCCATGATTTCGGCCTTGGCCAACGCTACGGACCCTGCGGCGGAAACACGTTTCTTCGCGGAGAAATTTTCTTGAAAACCGTCCTGACCATCGCAGGCTCCGATCCGTCCGGTGGCGCTGGTATCCAGACCGACCTCCTGACGTTCCACGCCTTGGGCGTGCACGGCTTAAGCGTGATCACGGCCGTGACCGCGCAGAATCACAAACGCTTTTTTTCTCTCAATCCCGTATCTTCCCAGCTCGTGCGCGAACAGTTGCAGGCCGTGGCTCCACTGATGGTGGAAGGCATGCGCAAAAAAGTCTGCGACGCGATCAAGATCGGGGTGCTGGCGACCGAGGACAACGTACTGACCGTCCGGCGTTTCATCGAACAGTTCCAAAAAGACTTGGGCGATCGGGCTCCGAAGATCGTCTTGGACCCCGTCTTCAAATCGTCGACGGGACATATCCTGCTCGATCCCAAGGGAATCGCGATTATGACGCAGTTCCTGATCCCGCGGGTGACGCTGCTCACGCCGAATCTCGACGAGGCCGAGATATTGACGAAAATGAAAGTACGTTCGGTCGAGGCGATGAGAGAGGCAGCATTGCATATCCATACGGTCTACAAGGGCGTGCAGGCTGTCCTGATCAAGGGGGGGCACCTGAAGACGCAGCCGGTCGACGTGCTTTTCGATGGAGATGACTGGTCGTTTTTTCTGCCCCCGAAAAAATTCCTGCCCGGTGTCCGCGGTACGGGCTGCGCACTCTCCGCCGCCATCGCGGCGCATTTGGCGCGCGGGTATTCGCTCCACAAAAGCATCGAACGCTCGAAGGAATTTATTGCCGAATACATCCGGGCGAGGGTCTGAAGTTTTTTTGAGAGTTTTAAGGAAGAGTGAGTAAGCTGCATCCGCCACCACTGCCGCCGCCTCCGCCGCCGCCTGAGGAAGGTGCCGGTTGGGAAGATAGGCAATCAGACGCGCATAGGACATCGTCGGTTGTGTCCGCGACGTCGCAGACTTCGCCGTTCCCCGCGTCCACGAGCCGATCCCCGCAGTAAGAAGTCACTCCGCCCACCTCGGTGCACGAGGCCCCGCAGACGCTGCACAGAAGAGTTCCGTAATCGCAAGCATCCGTGATCGCGTTTCCGTCGTCGCAAGTCTCGAAACCGGAGCGCACGAAACCGTCGCCGCAGACGGCGGTCCGGCAATTCGTGGGGCAGGCGTCGGTGCCGACCGCGTTCCCGTCGTCGCAGGTTTCGCCGCCGATCGCATCCACCGTCGCGTCGCCGCAGTAAGCCGTCTCTCCGGCCTGCGAGACGCAGCTCGCGGCACAGACCGTGCAGGCCGTCAGTCCGTAGGTGCAGGTTTCGGTGACAGTGTTTCCGTCGTCGCAGGTTTCAAATCCCGTGTGTACGAAACCGTCACCGCAGGCGGCCGCTTGGCAGGTCGACGGACAATTGTCCGTATCGACCGCATTCCCGTCATCACAGCCCTCTCCGGCGTCGACGTTTCCGTCCCCGCAGGTATCGGCGTTATTGATCGTGACCGTGATGGAGTCGATCTCGGTGCCGCTTGCTTTATTGTAAATCTTTGCCTGAAAAGTTTCGTTCGCCTCGAGGCGGATGTCGTCGATGAGGGTGATGGCCACGGTCACGTGATCTTGGCCGTCGGGAATCAAGACCGCCTGGCCGAAGGCTTGATAATCAGATCCCGCCGTCGCGGTACCGTTCGTCGTCGCGACATAGAGGGGGAGGTCCGCATCCGCGCAAGCGCCGCGGGTGATCGTGAGCGTGACGGTGCCAGCCTCTTCCGCGACGGAAGTCGAAACGAGGGACCATTGGACATTGGGGAGGACTTCGTGCGCGGCCGAAAATTCGGATGTGCTGCCGTCCGGATTCGTCGCGGTCGCGGCCACGAATTGATTCACTTGAACGAGTGAGGACGCGTCGGGGAAGGAGACGTTGACGGCCGCGTCGCCGCTGCCGTCGGTATTCACGCTGGTTTCCGTGAAATAAGTCTGGCCTTCGCCGTTTCCGGAAGGGTTCGCTTCGTCGTTGGTAAAAAATTCGAGATCGTAGCCGCTCACGCTCGCGATACTGTTGAACGTGCCTGCGAGCGTCACGGTGCAGCCGTCGGTCACTGCGGAGCTTAAGACGGGGAAATTCTGCAGGTCGTTGATCTCTCCCAGGGAGTCGGGGTCGTCACTGTCGTTCGCGGTCACGCCGTCGTCGTTGAGATTGATGCCCAAACCCACGTGGGAATGGATCGAGTTTTTCAGGATCGAGTTTCCGGATCCCGCCTGGTTCGGTGCGTTGTCGAGCAGGATTCCGTCGATGTCGTTGAACGCGATCGTATTGCCGTCGTCGTCGGCCGAAGGTCCGCCGATGACGTTGTCGTGCGCGCCGTTGAAGAGATAGACGCCGATATCATTTTTCAGTTCCTGCGCGCCGCTGACGTCGGTCCCGATGAGGTTGGCGGTGAGTTGGTTATTCTGCGAAGCCGATCCGCCGATCGAAACGCCGAAGGTTTCATTGGCCGAGATGAGGTTGTTGTCGATGAGGTTGTTGTCGGAGTCGTCAATTTCGATGCCGGTGCCGTTGGAGCGGACTGCGGTGCCGGTCACGTCGGTGCCGATATAGCAGTCGGAGACGGCGTTCGTGTCGCCGCCGGTCAGGAGGATGCCCGTTTCGAAGTCTTGGACTGCGAGCGAACGGATGACGGCGTTGCTGACGGCGGAAAGTCCGACCAAGACCGTGTCCTGGCCGTTTAAGACTATGAGCGGTGTCCCGGAAAATCCAGGCTGCGTCGTGCCGTCGATCGTGAGGTTCGAAAAGCCGGGCAGGTTGGAGGCTGGAGTGATGGTCTGCGTGCCGGACCCGACCGAAAACGCGACGATATCGGCCCCACCCGCGGCGTTTGCGGCCGTAATGGCCTCGCGCAGGGAACAATCGGGATCGCAGATGCCGTCATTGGTGTCGGCGGTTTTCGTGACCGTGAAGGTTGCGGCCCGAAGGTCGGTGGCAAGAAGAAGGACCGTCAACAGTAACGGGATCGATTTCAAGAACGCTGATCGCATAAACCCCCGGTCTTGGAAGGGTATCACGATACGCGCCAAAGGAACAATCGTAACTGCTTTAAGGTTCTTTTTAGGATTTTCCGACGGTCGCCGGGAGATTCGCGTCCGCGCTCCAATCGCTCCAAGACCCTTCATAGAGCTGAGCCTCGTGTCCCGCGAGTTTTAAAGCGAAAATGTTCGTGCAGGCCGTAATGCCGGAACCGCAGTAGCAGATAATGTTCTTGGTCTTGGAAACACCGATTTTTTGAAAGAGAGCCTTTAAAGTCTCCGGAGGGAGAAATTTCCCGGTGTCGGGATCGATCGTCTGGGCGCAGGGAAAATTTTCGGCGCCGGGAATATGCCCGGGTCTCGCGTCGAAAGGCTCGGTCTCGCCTCGGTATCGCTCGGGAGAACGCGCGTCGATCAAAAGAGTCTCGGCCTCGTCCCGGATTGAATCCACTTGGACCTTGTCCACGGCCATTTTCTTGCGCGGGCGCCCTTCGAATTTTTCTTCGTAGAACGTCGGGACTTCCTGGGAAATGGGTCGGTTTTCCTGGGTCCAAGCCTGCCATCCGCCGTCAAGCACCGAGACTAAGTCATGTCCGTAATATTTCAGGAGCCACCAGAGACGCGTGGCCGGCAGGGCGGCTCCGGCGTCATAGGCGATGACGTGCGTGTCGCGGCCGATGCCCAAGGAAGACAGCAGGTCCTGAAAAAATCTCCGGCCCGGGATCGGGTGCCGGCCGGGCCCTTTTTCTTTTTTACCCGACAGGTGCTCATCCACGTCGAGATGCGCAGCGCGCGGGATGTGGCCTAAGTCGTATTGGCGCCGGCCTTCGCCGAGCTGTCCTAAGACCCAGCGGCAATCGATCACGCGCAGGCCCGGGGCGTTGAGTCGTTCGGCGAGCCAGTCGGTGGTAACAAGATCGGAAATGGTCGAGGTCATTGGATACGTCATGAATAGAGGATCGCGCGCGTTCGTCAAAGACTTTGTGTGACGGCGTCCAACAAATCCGGATGTCGCACGCCGTTGGAGGCGATGATCCAATCGGAATAAGAGTAAGAAGGTTTCAAAGAATCGAGGTCGTAAGGCAAAGCCGATCCGTTTTTCAGCGTCATGATGCCGCCCGCTTCTTCGAGGATGACGTGAGGCGCGCAAGCGTCCCAGATGTGCACCGAATGATGACTGATATAAAGGTCGGCGGCTTGGCGCACGACGAGACCGACTTTAATGCCGACGCTGTTGATCGGCGTGATCCAAGGGCCGGTTAAAGTGACTGAGCATTTCGATTTCAACTCTTCGGGAAATCCCGTGGACACGACGACTGGCATGTCTTTCCATTCGCTTCTTTTCGAGACCCGGAGCTGGGTCCGTTTTTCGTGCAAGGTATGGAACGCGCCTTTTCCGCGCACCGCTTCGTAAACATGGCCTTCGACGGGATCGACGACGACGCCCAGGTGAGGGACGCCGTTTTTAAGCAAACCAATCATGATTGAAAAACCCGCGATGCCCTTGGCGAAGGCCTTCGTACCGTCCAAGGGATCGATGACCCAGACGTAGGGGTTTTCGGCGGAGCCGGTCAGACCGTTTTCCTCGGTCAGGACCGCGTGATCGGGGAAATATTTTTTAATCCCTTCGCGGAGAATGGCATCTGACCGGCGGTCGGCTGCGGTGACTAAGGAGCGGTCTTCTTTTTGCGAGGAGTTGAGGGATTCTTCCGAGCCGCGGAAGAGCGTCATCACATCGGCTGCGGCCTCTTGTGCTAATGCGCGAGCGATGTTTAAAAAATCGGCCCCCACTAGACCTCGTCCTTATGCGTTTTTTGGGCGTGGATGCCGCATTCTTTGTCGTTGCCGCCCAAGTGATTGAACCAACGCCAGCGCCCTGCCCGGCGGGGTTCGTTAGGACCGATCGGCGTCGTACAAATCACGCATCCCAAAGACTCATAGTACCAGCCGTCCGGGGACGGTTGATTCAGGAGTTTGTGTGTCGGGACTTGGTTTTCGGCGATGTAATCGCGGAGCTTCTTTTCGTTCCATTCCAGCAACGGAGCGACTTTCAGGATCGGGCGTTTGCTCGGGCCGTGAAAAATAATTTCGCACTTTTTGGCATTTTGCGCCCGCGCTGCGGATTGGTCGACGCGAAGTCCCGTGAGCCAGACATCTAGTGTGTCTAATACACGTTCATTCGGTTCGACCTTGCGCAGGTTACAGCAGAATTCCTGCTTTTCTTTGGAATCAAAGAAAAGAAACTCCCCGTTTTCGGAAATCATTTTCTTTAATTTTTCGGGATCCGGCTGGATGCGTTCGATGGTCACGCCGTATTTTTTTTCGATCTGCCCGAAGAGCTCGTAGGTCTCGGGAAAAAGACGCAGCGTATCGATCGTGAAAATCCGAGGCTTCACGCCCGCTTTCACCGCCAGATCGATCATGACCGTACCGGTTAATTGTCCGCTCGTGCCGATCGCGGCGCGATTTCCGAAACGGCGGAAGATTTCGCCGATCAAGACCTTCGCGTCGGAGATGGATTCCAGTTCTTGCGCTAATTTTTCATCGATCATCATAGTTTTTCTTAAACCTATCTATAGTGTCGAATCGCATTCTCAATCAAGCGCAACATCGGACCCTTCTTTTCGGAGCTTCTGCCGGACAAAAGTTGGCCGTTGCCTTGAGGTGGGATTGGAGCGAAAAGAGCAAAATCCGTTTACCAGGGGGAAAATGGGGAAATACGCGTCTCTTGCAGTGAAGGCCTTCGGCGTCGTGGCGGTCGTGATGATTTGGGTAGGTATGGTCGAGGCCGCCGGCGCTCCCTGTCCTGTAGGCCGGTTCAGCATGACGGGACAAGATGAAGGGGATCCCGACCATTGCACGCCCTGCGAGCCCGGAACGTTTACTCAGTTTACAGGATCCACCTCTTGCACCGACTGTCCCGCCGGTTTTTTCCAACCTTCCACCGAGGGTATGGATTGCACCCCATGCAATTACGGAACGGCCCAAAGCGAGATGGGGCAGATCGCCTGCGACGCGTGTCCGGCCGGGACCTATCAAGATCAGTTGGGACAAGAAGAATGTCTCCCGTGCGAGGCGGGGAAATTCAATGCCACCGAAGGCGAAGCGTTCTGCGATATTTGCGAGGCTGATACGTTCAGCGTCTCAGGCCAGACCGTTTGCGAAGCCTGTGAAACCGGCACGTATGCCGAGGCCGGTTCTGAGACCTGTGCCTCCCTCTGTGGAGATGGCATTTTATTTACCGACGAATCCTGCGACGACGGCAACCTGTCCTTACGGGACGGATGCGATGCGGGTTGTCTCTACGAAACCTACAGTGATTTGGAAGACGCCAATACGGGCATCGATTTCGCCAGTCTACGAGCCGGCCAGCGGATTTTTCTATCGTCACCCACGCCCGGCGAATCGGGCCTATTCCTATTACCGTCCTTGGTAAGCGTCGACTGTGATTGTGTGTGGAGTTTAAATCCCGAAAGCGTCGGCGATCTCTCGAATGCCACGGCCTGTTCCGCAGTCCTAAACCTCACAGGCGCCGGCCAAGCCAATCTCTCCCTGGCCCAGACCTGCCCGGGCGACGAGGCCACGACGTACAATCAAACCCTCATCGTCGGCGCAGCCTCCGCGACTCCGGCGGGTGGTGGATGTAGTCTGGTTCGGTGAGAATCCTATGCAACACGTTGCCAGGCTTCGAGTCTTCGCCTTTCTTTTTTTCATTCTGCTGCCTCTTCAACTGGCGGCGGATGCGCACATTTATTTTAACCTCCAGACCCACAAGGTCCATCAGCTGACGTGTCCTGCGGCACGGAGATGTACGAAAAATTGCGTGGTGATGCCTCGGAGTGAGGCTTACCGGAGGGGTGGGGTTGCTTGTAAAGTTTGTGGAGGATAATGTTTTATTTTCAAGTGGTTCTAAGTGTGCCGGGGCCGGGCAACACTAATTTCGAAGCTCTCAATCCAGTTCCTTTTGTATATCATAAAGAAGCGTGATGAAGTCACCAGGTCCCATAAACTCACCCACTACTTTTTTGCCATTATTGTCATAAGAAATATTCTTGTTACGCCACACTGTTTCAATTGTTGCAGAGATATTCTGGGGCCAAATATCGAAGCGATTGCCATGAAAACAGCCATTTCGAACATGATAGAAAAATTGAAATTCTGATGGCCATTTATCTTTTCGAACTTGTTTCGATCCAAATTTATCTGCGACTTTTGGGTAGGCAACCTCATAAGCATGGCCTGTCATCTGTTGGCACCAGAAGTCCATAAGACGGCTTGAAGAAATTTGTTCACCTTCAGGTAAAGGAGGCTCCACGTTAGACAATTGGAATTCAAGATGAGTGATATCTTGTTTGGATCTTAATTTGCCGGGCAAGGGATCGTTAACAAACTCAATCTGCGGAACAATAAACCCTCGTAGCCTTCCGCTAACGATATCGTGTTTTTCTTTTGCAAAAAGAAGATGGTAACCAATCCAGCTTGCAAAGAAGGCAAAGACCGGCTCAAAAAAAAGATCTTCTTTATTGAATTCGATTTTCATATTTCGATCTTAAAGTAACTCAGAGAACGATCACGAGTCTTCTCTCATCTCAGAAATAAAAAAGAGTGTACCCGGTACGTGTCGAACTCATTGAAAAGTAATTAATTCTTCACAATTTTTCAAAATCATCTGTCGATAACTATTACGCGGCGAATTTCAGAAGAGCTTCATTGATAATCGACTGATATTTTAAACCGCGGCGTTTCGCTTCGTTCTTGGCCCATCGAAGAACAAGAGGATGCAGCCGGATCGAAACGGGAAGATATTTATCGCCGGCCTTTTTAGGAGGACGGCCCCGGGGGTGGCGTTTTTGCCCGAGCTTCTTTTCCAAGGCCAGCCTGTGTTTTTCGACTTCAGAGGCTGTTGCTCTCCGGGCCTTTTCAAAAGGGAATTCTTTGAATTGCCGCATAAATCCTCCTTTCCCGACGGCTCGCGGGCCGCGCGCTGATAATGCGGTAGATCGCTCCCTGCTTGCGTTCCGTGAAGACAATAACGACAACCTGTCCGCTATCGGTCTCACCAATCAACCACTGACGGATCTCCACATCCGTGGAATGTTTTCTGTCGGGTGCGATCAAAGACCATGGATCGTCAAAGGCCGTGATCGCCTCTTCGAAGGTCAACCCGTGTTTTAAGGCGTTGAGAGAAGCCTTTTTATCATCCCACGAGAAGGCCATTTTAAGTATATACCGATAATATGGGTTGGCAAGCGATCACTGAGGCAAGGCTCGAGCAATTCTTGTGCCTGATATTTAATGAGGACGTAGGATTGCGGGCATCCAAAATCTAGACGCCAACATCTCATTTTCGGATTCTTTACAGCGGAGTTGAACTATTTACAAAATACCTTTTGCAGCCAAGAGATCGAGGACTCGACGTGTGGATTGCTCCAACGTCTCTTCACCGGTCTTCAAAACCAACTCGGCCTCCTCCGGCGCTTCGTACGGCGCGGAAATACCGGTGAATTCCTTGATCTCTCCAGCCTTGGCCTTTTTGTAGAGACCTTTCGGGTCGCGTTGCTCGGCGATGTCGATGGGGAGGTCGCAGAAGATTTCGAAGAATTGGCCTTCAGGGACGAGTTTGCGCGCCAGATCACGGTCTGCACGGTAGGGCGAGATGAAGGCGGTCAAGACGATCACGTTCGCTTCGCAGAAAAGTTTCGAGACTTCGCCGATGCGGCGGATGTTTTCTTTGCGGTCGTCGGGAGAAAAACCCAGGTTCGAGTTCAAGCCGTGGCGGATGTTGTCGCCGTCCAAGACATACGAGGATTTTTTGTTCGAGACCAACGCGAGCTCCACTTCGCGCGCGACGGTGGATTTGCCGGAGGCGGAGAGGCCGGTGAACCAAAGAACCGCGCCTTTTTGGCCTAAAGATTGAATGCGGTCTTCGTTCGTCAGTTTGCCGTGGTGCCAGTGGATGTTCGTGCTTTTGGGTTGGGAGCTCATGGATGTTTCCTTTTTATTTGCTTGGGTTCGTCGTTTCTCAGTAAGAACGCCGCTGCTTCAACCACGGAAATTTATCCAGGTCAAAGGTCAAAATGCCCCCTCAAAAAACAGTTTCGTTGGTCTTAGGCAGCGGCGGAGCGCGGGGCTACGCCCATATCGGCGTGATCGAGGCCCTACTTGAAAAAGGCTACAAAATCGAATCCATTTCCGGCGCTTCGATGGGGGCCTTGGTCGGCGCGGCCTTTGCGTGCGATGCGCTGACACCCTTTAAAAATTCCGTGCAGGCGTTGGAGGCCTCCGATGCGTTCGGTTTCCTGGACTTAACCCTCGGACAAGCGGGATTTTTGAAGGGCGAACGCCTCTTGCAACGCATCTCGGAGGTCTTGCCCGAGCGGAAGATCGAAGACCTGCCGATCCGCTACACGGCGGTCGCGACCGATATTTTACGTCAGCGGGAAGTTTGGTTTCAGAAGGGAAGTTTGAGGGACGCGGTGCGCGCCTCCATCGCGATTCCGACCGTGTTCACGCCGTTCAAATACGGGGATACGTACCTCCTCGACGGGGGGATTTTAAATCCGATTCCGATTTCGCCGACGCTGGCCGATGCGACGGATCTGACGGTTGCCGTGAATTTGAGCGCCGGGCGCCGGGGCTTGCCGCTGTTGCGCGAGGCCTTGCCGGTCAAGAAAACCCCCAATTTTTGGAAGAAGGCGCTTACGCGCGTCTTGAAAAAACCCATGATCGAGCCTCAGGACATGGAAGGAACGATGCCCGAAAACGTTCGGGACTTAGGCTTGCTGGAGCTTTGGGGCCTGACCGTGGAGACGATGCGATCGTCACTGACGCGCTATAAGATGGCGGGGCAGTCGCCGGACATCGTGATCGACATCCCGCGGGACGCGGCGGGGACTTATGATTTTCATCGCGCTTTTGAATTGATAGAGCTGGGCCGACGGATCACGCGCGAACGGATCAAAGATTTTGAGAAAGCGTGCGGTGCCCCCGACGAATCAGATCCTCCGTCGTCTCCCAATTGATGCACTTGTCGGTGACCGACACCCCGTATTTCAAGTCTTTCAAGTTGGGAGGGATTGGCTGGCTGCCTTCGTGAAGATGGCTCTCGACCATCATGCCGCAGATGGATTTGTTGCCCGCCGCGCGCTGCTCGACGCAGGAGTCGAAGACGGCCGGTTGGTTTTTGTGGTCTTTATTTGAGTTTCCGTGGCTGCAATCCACCATGATCTTCCGGCGCAACCCCGACTTCGTAAGGCTCTCTTCGCAGGCGCGCAAGCTCTGCGCATCGTAGTTTGATCCCTTGTCCGCGCCCCGAAGGACGATGTGGCTGTAGGCGTTGCCCTTCGTCATGAAGACCGAAATGCGGCCCGTGGAATCAATACCCAAAAAATGATGGGGTTTGAGCGCGGACTGCATGGCGTTGATCGCGACTTGGATATTTCCGTCCGTGCCGTTTTTGAAACCGACCGGCGTCGAGAGGCCCGAGGCCATCTCGCGATGCGTTTGCGACTCCGTCGTGCGCGCGCCGATGGCGGACCAGGAGATCAATTCCGAAAGATACTGCGGCGTGATCGGGTCCAGCGCTTCGGTTGCGGTGGGCAGTCCCATTTTGGTCACGTCCAGCAAGAGCTTGCGGGAGATTTTCAAACCGTCTTCGATTTTGAACGAATCATCGAGGTAAGGGTCGTTGATCAAACCCTTCCATCCGACCGTCGTGCGCGGTTTTTCGAAGTAGACGCGCATGACGAGAAGCATCGTGTCTTTGACTTCGTCCGCGAGTTTCTTGAGGCGCGTGGCGTACTCCATCGCGGCCTTGACGTCGTGGATCGAGCAGGGGCCGATGACGACGAAAAGCCGAGGGTCTTTATCGTCCAGAATGTTTTGGATGACTTCGCGGCCGTTCAGCACCGTCTGCAGGCTCTCCTGCGACATAGGGAGTTCCGATCGGATCTGATCGGGCGTGGAGAGGAGGACGTTGCCCCGGACGTTGACGTTCGTCAGTTCTTTGGCGTTCATGACCCTTTCCTAACAATCTTTCGCCGCAAAGTTCAAGGTGTGGATTTCCCGAAACAGGTCGACTAGAACGTTCTGATGAACAGAAGCCGCTTCGGTAAAACCGATACGTTGGAAATGCCCGATTTTTGGGAAAACATGCTGAAAGGCTACGTCAAAAAGACGTTTTACGCCGACACGCGCCGTAAAAGCTTCGTGGGAAAAGTCGAATTCACGGAAGGGGACTACCGGTTTTTCGCCAAAGGCGTGCGCGACCTGAGTACGGCGTTCACGCAGGAACGCAGTTCACTCGCCCAGAATTACCTGAACCAAAAAACGCTGAGGTCCGGTTACATCCTGTATTTCCTGCCGGTTAACGCGCTCAAAGTGGCTTCCTTATTGGAAAAGATCCCCTTGGGCTCGCTCGTTCGTGGTTTGACGCCCACTTCCACCTCCAACCTCTCGCTTAAGATCCTGGACGTGGGCAGCGGGCCGGGCACGGGGATGCTAGGCACGATGCTGTACCTCGAGAATAATCTCCCGAAATTGGGGAAGAGTGGCACGATACGCCTGGACTGGATGCTCTTGGACCAAAATCGCCTGGCCTTGCAGGATGCGGGCGCTTTGTACGACGAAGCGCTGCGCCAGCTGAAAGAATCCCTGCCGGGTTGGACGATCACGTCGTCGCTGAACACGGTCTCGCAGAATTTTTTCGCCGGCCGCGTCTCTAAGGTCTTGAAGGGCTACGCGCGCGGATCGGCCGACTTGATCCTCGGACTGAATGTACTAGGCGAGTTACGGCCCGAAAGCCGTGCGATGCTGGTCGGGGATTTGACCGGAAATCTTCTGTCGGACACCGGAAAAATTTTGTTGATGGAGCCAGCTTTGCGCAGCACGACGCGCGATCTCATGGAATTGCGCGATCGCATCTTAAGCGAAGAGATGGCCCACGTCTTCGCGCCGTGTTTACACGAAGCCGAGTGTCCGATGCTGCGCGAAAACCCGCGCGACTGGTGCCATACGTATCTGTATTGGGAGCGTCCTTACTGGATCGAAAAAATCGACCACTTGGTCCACATCCGCAAAGACTACCTGAAATGTTCCTACATGATTTTGGGCCAGCACGCGGGCCACGAGGCCAAGCGCGAGACAGAAAGCCACCCGTGGCGCGTAGTGTCGGGGCCGTTGAATTCGAAAGGTAAATCCGAACGCCTGCTGTGCGGCGAAGGAGATACGCGGCTTTTGAGGATCGTGCGCCTCGATAAGGATTACTCCGAAAAAAACCGCGCCTTCGACAGCGTCGAGCGCGGCGACATCGTCGAACTCTCGCAGACCCCGCGCGTGACGCGCGAAACCGTCGTGAGAAAAATAGGGTGAGTTAAGACCTGAGCCTCAATCTCTCTACCAATCGCCGCATGTCCTTCGGAAGTTCCGACGTAAATTCCAAACGCCCTCCGACGACCGGATGAATGAAGCTTAAATACGCTGCGTGCAGGGCCTGGCGCGGGAAGGTGATGCCGCGCGCGTCGGGCTTCTTTTCGCCGTAGATCCGGTCGCCGATGACGGGATGGCCCATTTCGGCCATGTGGACGCGGATCTGGTGGGTGCGGCCCGTGTTCAGCGTCAACTCGACCAGCGAAGCGTCTCCGTAGCGTTCCTTCACGCGAAAATTCGTCAGCGAATGGGTGCCTGAGTCCGCGGTAGCCGTTGCGACTTTTTTGCCGCCGGTCAGGAGATCGCTTTTTTTCAGGAAGGATTCGATCTTGCCCTGGTCCTTTTCGATGCGTCCCCGGACGACCGCGAGGTAATGCCGCCGGATGGTGTGGCGCTTGAATTGATCGGCGATTTTATTGGCTTCCTTGGTCTTGCTGTAGACCATGAGGCCCGACGTGTCCTGGTCGAGACGGTGTACGAGACCCAGGTAGTGATGCTTCAAATGAAGCTGCGAGCGTTTCAAATAAGCGTTGATGACCGCGATCAGGGTCGGTTTCGTCGCGATCGGGGAAGTTTCGCAGGGCAGTCCCGCGTCTTTTTCGACCACGAGCAAGTGATCGTCCTCGAAAACGACTTTTAGAAAATATTTCTCCGCCGGGATTTGGTTTTCTTCGACCGAATCGCCCTTGACCTCGATCTCGTCTCCCGCTTTCATTTCCCAAGACGCGATCACGACCCGGTGCTTATTTACGAAAACCCGGCCCTGATCGAGCAACAGCTTCGTCTTCTTGCGCGATAATCCCAGAAATATCGGCAGCACGCGGTCGATCCGCTGACCCGCCAGTCCTTGATTGATCAGGTAGGTTTTGGCGCCGTCGGCTTTTTTGTTCGCAGGATTTTGTGCGGGCTTTCGAAAAGGTTTCTTTGTTTTCATTTTAGGATTTAATTGTTAAGACTGTTCACCTTAAATTACGGAGACTATCATTTATGGGAAAAATGTCGTTTAATGACCTTGAGTTCGAAACGCCAGCGAATTGGCAGGACCAAGGCATGCTCACCTTCACGCTGCCGTCCGCCGACAAGAACGTCAAGCCGAACATCATCCTCACGAAAGAGCGCCTGCCGCAGGCCGTGCCCTTGAAAGACTACTTCGAACGCATCAAGCAGTCGATTATGAGCCGTGGCATCCGCGATTTCAAGATTACCGACGAGCGGGAAATCATCGTCAGCGGCGTCAAAGGCATGCAGATGGTCTGTGCCTGGGACGTTTCCGCCATGAAACAGATGCTGGCCGCTCAGCAGCCGGGCCAGGCCTTGCCGGACATCAAGCCGGGCCAGATGGTCCAGCAGGTCCAGGTCACGCTGATCAAGGACATGACGGCCTTGAACCTGACCGGAAGCTTCCCTGCGGATCAATTTGACCTGTATTTCCGGCCCTTCCAGAACTTCCTGAAGACGATCCGCTTCGTGACCGCGCCGCCGCTCCCAGCCGCTTAATCTTAAAAAATCATCGCGAAAACCGGCAACTTTTCGGTCGCTCCGCCGATCATAGGAACATGACCGGTGAACAGACCATCCTCTACGTCGACGATCAGCCCAGTCATCGCAGCCTTTTCCAGAAGGCTTTTCAGTCGCGGTACCGCATCGTGACCGCGAGCTCCGGCGAAGAAGGCCTCGAGATTATACGCAAAAACAAAATCTTGCTCGTGATCGCGGACCACAACATGCCTGGCATGAGTGGTATCGATTTTTTGGCGAAGGCGTCTGAGCTGGATCCCATGGTCGAGAAGGCCATCCTATCGGCTTATTTGGATGACGGCGTCTTGGAAGAATTGAAGCACAAGGTCGTCAAAGTCACCGGCCGCTTCGAGAAGCCGTGGAAAATGGACCGGATTCGCCGCTACATCGACAAAGTCCTGGAAAAAAAAAGCCTCATTGAATCCGCCGAATGGGTGAGTCTGCCCTCCGACGAGGTTGGTGACTTTGATTTGGAAGGCACGAACGACGCCCCCACGGCCCTCAAAACATCTTTACTGACCGAGCATCTCAACGATCAAAAAGTGTCTTATGAAGGCTTGGTCCAGCTCCTGTCGGCTGCGTCCGTCGAGCACGTCCCCGAAATCGCGGCCAAGAGGATTTTTTCTCACTTCGTCCAACCCCGTATCACCGACGACATGCTGACCTTGCGCCCCCCATGCTCCGAATTTTTAAGACAAGCCCAACTCCGAGCCCTAGCCGGCGACACCGAAGGCTTGGAGAAACTCCTAAGCGACCATTTCCGCAAAGAAGGCATGTCCGGAGTGATCTCGCAGTTGATGAACGGTTTAGACAAAGTCGTCCACTAGCCGTCGCTTTCAGCCTCCGAAAACCCCTTAGTCCTTGCCACCCAGAAAAAATCTTTGTATTTCGCCAAAGCCCAGCAGTGAGCGAGCTTTGCGAGCAAACGCTCCCATCGCGCGAACACAGATGTGGGGCCATCGGGGCGAGAGCGGTATCTCGCTCCGATTTAAGCGAAAGCCGGCTTCGCCGGTTTGAGCGAATTGAGGGGTCGTCCAACGGCAGGACACGCGGCTCTGACCCGCGGAATCATGGTTCGAATCCATGCCCCTCAGATTGATGGTTAAAAAACGGCGAAGAGCATCGAGGCTTCTCACTCTCTTCGCCGTTTTTTTATTTCCCCTTCCGGCCTTCGCTCGCGGCGACGGCATCCTTCATCTCTACGCGTATCATCTCAAAGAAACCTCCGTCGTTCATTACCGCGACGGCGAAAAAATCCTCCCCGAAGGCGTCACTCAGATCCAAAAAATATTCCGTTCCCGCGACTCCGATCGGGAAATCGCGTTGAGCCCGAAACTCTTGGAAGTTCTCGATCACATCGAAGATCACTTCGGAGTTCGGCAAGTCGAGATCATCTCTGGATACCGCAGCCGCGAGTTCAATCAGGGATTGAAGGAATCGGGCCGCAAGGTCGCGAAAGAGAGCCTGCACATCCAAGGCATGGCGGCGGACGTGCATTTGGACGAAGTCACGGAAGAAGCTTTGCGCGACTATGCGCAGTCGCTGAATTTGGGTGGAGTTGGATATTATCCCTCGCTGCATTTCGTGCACGTGGACGTGGGGCCGGTACGCCACTGGGCGGAGGACGCGCCGCGGAAGGTGTGGGTCGGCGAAAGCAATCCGGACGTTCCGGTCAAAATCACCGTGACACCCGCTCGATCCGTGAAAGAAAAGAGTCTTGGGGAAATCTTCGTCGAAGGTGGCCGCATCGAGCCGGATCTCGAGATCGAATTTTTCGATCGCGGCCGTTGGACCGCGGTAGGTCTTTTGAAAAACGTGGCGACGGCCCAGAACGCGAAAACCTCTCTGCAAAACTATCGGGACGTCTTCGAAAAACTCCCTTTCGGAAAATTCCGCCTCAAGGCGAAAATCGCGGACAAGGCGCAGGCCTTCCAATATTCGAACGAATTCTATTTCAAGAAAATCTAGGATTTAAGCCGAGGCGACCAGGCGCAATTTCGTGTTCTTGCGCGGTTTCGCCGTCGTTTTACGGGCCGAGGAAGAACGCTGCAAGAAAGGCTTCACGCGCTCTTTGATGAATTTTTCGATGCGCAAGTTGAAGAGATCGGGCTGTTCGATCAAGCCGGCATGCGTCGCTTTGTGCATGACTAAGATTTCGGATTTCGGGATCAAGCGGTGCATTTTCTTCGAGATCCAGACGGGCGTGAATTGATCGTGTTCGCCGGCGATGATCAAGGTCGGCACTTGGATCGAGCGGAGTATGGGCTCGGCCGAATGTTCTTGGGCGCTTTTCAGGAGCATTTGGAAAAAGATAGGATCGACGCCGAGCAGGTGGTCGATGTAGGCATCGGTATCTTGGCGATTCACCATGCCCGTGTGCATGATCTTGAGCACTCCCCCCATGAAGAAGGACAAGGGATTTTTGAGCAGAAGCCGGCTGATCAGGCTCGATTCGCGCGGGAACGCGAGCGCGACTTCGTAGCAGGCCTTGAAAAGGTAGCGCGAGAGTTTTGTGTTGAAGAAATGGTCCATCGGGTGGCCGTAGGTCCCGAAACACAGCACCATGCCGCCCACGCGCTCCGGCCAACGACGGTAAAATTCCAGTATCACCTGAACGCCCAAGCTATGGCCGACCAGCACCGGTAAGGCAGAGCGTTGCGATTTCGTGTTTTTCCCGCGGCGGTGGTTTTCCTGCGAGTGATCGAGGACGGCTTTCAGGTCGCAGACCAACGCATCGATGCTGTAATTGCGGGGATTTTTCTTAAGTTCCGAGGCGCCGTGTCCGCGGTAATCCCAGGTCGTGAAACGGTACTGGGGACGAAGCGCTCTTTCGAGGTAGCTCCAGAAAAAAGTCCCGACGCCCAATCCGTTACAGCAAACGACTTCCGGCTGCGCGTGACCGACGGATTTCGTGTGCAACAGCGTGCCGTCGAAACTCGCGATCTTTTGACCTTCCACTTCGGGCAGCGAGGACAACGTGCCCCGCCGACGTTCGGAAGTTTTGACATTTTTCCGGGCCTCGGACATGGAGGCCGGTATGAGCGAGACCACGCGGAAAATCAAGCATACGTTGGCGCCCGCGAAGATTAATTTGGCCCTGAAGGTCACGGGCCGGCGCGCGGACGGTTATCACGACCTCGAAAGTCTCATGGTGCCGCTGTCGTTCGGCGATGAACTCCAGTGGGAACGCACGGAGGCCGGATGGTCGGCCACCTGCGACCATCTGGACGTGCCGGTCGACGAAGCGTCTCTCGTGGGCAAGGCGTTCCGCAAGGCGTCTTCTCTCTTGGGTTATACCGGTGGGTTGAAAATCGCTTTGCACAAGAAAACGCCGATGGGCGCAGGCTTGGGCGGCGGTTCAAGTGACGCGGCTTCTGTTATGAGGATCGTGGAAGAACTCACCGGCCGCAAAATTTCCGAGGCCGATTATCCTGCGATCGCGCGCGAGATCGGCGCTGACGTGCCGTTTTTTTTGAAGGACGGGGCCCAGTGGATCTCGGGCATCGGGGATAGGACGGTCCCGATCATGAAAATGCCGGAGTTTTACCTGATTTTGATCAATCCAGGGGTCCATATCGCGACGCGTTGGGTCTATGAGAATTTGGACTTGGAAAATTTGAATTTGCAGAGATTGACAAGCCTTAAGACCATTGATAGGAAGCCCACCTGTTTTTCGAAGGTCATTGAAATACTACCGTACGTGACCAACGATCTGGAATCGGTCGTGCTGCCTCACTATCCTGTTGTGGGCCTCATCAAAGAGCGCCTGACGACCCTGGGGGCGGACGCGGCCCTTATGTCCGGGAGCGGATCGACCGTCTTCGGTCTCTTTTGCGACCCCAAAACGAGGGATAAAGCCCTCACTGATTTGAAAACAGCTCATCCCGAGTGGTGGATGATGTCTGCTTTTCCCGTGCTTTCATAAGGTGCCCGGTCGTGATCCGTCTAGGCGGATCACCAAATCCAAAGATTTCCTCTTCCGGGGGGAGGCAGTCCGCTCCGGCGGACGATCGGAAGGGGGCTTCCCCCTCCGAGATAAAATTCGGGGGTCGTCTAACGGCAGGACAAGGGTCTTTGAAGCCCTGAATCGAGGTTCGATTCCTCGCCCCCGAGATAGAAGTGTCGGGTTTATAAAGTAGGAAAGTTAGGAACGATAAAAAGAATGGCCATGTCAGGTTACCAACAAATGAAACTTTTTTCAGGCACCGCGAACCCCGAGCTCGGCCAAAAAATCGCCGAGGAATTGGGCGTTCCGCTGGGTAAGTCGATGATTCGCCGTTTCGCCGACGGTGAGATTTTCGTCGAAGTGCAGGAAAACGTGCGCGGCATGGACGTCTTCGTCGTGCAGCCCACATGCGCTCCCGTGAACGAAAACTTGATGGAATTGCTGATCATTATCGACACGCTGAAACGCGCGTCGGCCGACCGCATCACGGCCGTGATCCCGTATTACGGCTATGCGCGCCAAGACCGGAAGGTCCAGCCGCGCACGCCGATCACCTCGAAATTGGTCGCGGATCTTTTGACCGCGGCCGGCACGCACCGGGTGCTCGCCATGGACTTACATGCGGGTCAGATCCAAGGGTTTTTCAATATCCCCTTCGATCATCTGTTTGCGACGCCGATTTTCTTGGATTGGCTGATCGGTGAAAATGAAAAAGCGAAGGCCGCAGGCAGTGAGCTCATCATGGTCACGCCGGATGCCGGTGGTACGGAACGCGCACGCGCTTACGCCAAACGCCTGAACGTCGACTTGGCCGTCATCGACAAACGTCGCACCGGACCGAACCAGTCCGAAGTCATGAACTTGATCGGCGACGTGAAGGGCAAGCGCGCCGTCATTGTCGACGATATCGTGGACACAGCGGGAACCCTCGTTCAGGCCGCCAAGGCCATCATGAAGAACGGCGCCGCTTCGGTTTCGGCGATTTCGACCCACGGCGTGCTTTCGGGTCCGGCCCTCGAGCGGATTACCGAATCGCCGCTCGAACGCGTGTTGGTGTCTGATACGATTCCCGGTGGGGATCGCTTCAAAAATTGTCCCAAGATCGAAATATTGTCCGTGAGCCATTTGCTTACGGAAGCGATTCGTCGCATTCATACGGGCGAGTCGGTGTCCTCATTATTTGTATAAGGAGATCGTATTATGGAACGTGTGCAAGCAAACGCGGAACTCCGCGAACCCGGTAAAAAAGGCCTCAATCGCCGTCTGCGCAAAGGCGGCCGCGTCCCCGCCGTGCTTTACGGCCGAGGTGGGCAAGCCCTGCCGCTGACGGTGAACTCTAAGGAATTCACCCTGCTCTTGAAGCAGTCTGGCATGAACGCCCTGATCGATTTGACGGTTGCAGGATCGAAAGATTCCGACAAACTGGTCGCAATGGTGAAAGACTACCAGACCGATTTCATCCGCCGGGTCGTGACGCACATCGATCTTTTGAAGATCGATCTGACGCAAAAACTGGCCGTGCGCGTCCCCGTGCACGTCATCGGCAAATCTATCGGCATCGAAAACGGCGGTCTCTTGGAATACATCAACCGCGAAATCGAAGTCCGTTGCTTGCCCACGAGTATCCCCGAGAAAATCGAAGTGGATATCACGGCGGTCGACGTCGGTCACAGCTTGCACGTGCGCGACGTGAAATTGCCGGAAGGCGTCGAAGCGGTTTCGCTCGACATGACGATCGTCGCGGTCGTTGCGCCGGCGGCGGAAGAAGCGGCCCCGGTCGCGGCGGCGGAAGCGGCACCGGCGGCGGGTGCGGCGCCTGCGGCACCGGGAGCGGCTCCGGCGGCGGATAAGGACAAGAAGGCCGACGCGAAGCCTGAAAAGAAATAAAGGGGAACGGGGATCGAATCCCCGCGCAAACTCGACATGAAATTGGTCGTAGGTTTGGGAAATCCCGGTGAAGAGTACGTAGGGACCCGTCATAACGTCGGTTTTGAGGCGTTGGAACGGTTGGCGGGAGAAGTCGGAATGATGTTTGGGAAGAAGAGTTTTTCTTCCCTGTGGACCAAGGAAAAGATCGAAGGTCGGGACGTCGCTTTTCAGCTCCCCCAAACCTTCATGAATCTTTCAGGCGATGCGGTCGCCGAGCTTTGCGGTTTTTTCCGTATCGCTCCCGCGGACGTCCTGGTGGTGCATGACGATCTCGATCTGGATTTAGGCCGCATCAAATCCGGGTTCGATTCAGGAGCCGCAGGGCATCGCGGTGTGACCTCGATCACGGAAAGGCTGGGCACGAAGGCCTATCACCGGTTGAAGTTGGGCATCGGCCGGCCGGAGCGGAAAGCGCAGGTCCAAGACTTCGTGTTGTCGCGGTTCTCGAAGGACGAACGGGCGGCGGTCGAAACGATGATGGGCGAAGCGGTGAAAAAAATTTCGGAGTGGATTCGAGTTTAAAAGGCAGTCTTAAAAATAAAGTGAAGGAGATTTATGTCAGAGGAAAACAGAAAGTACGAAACGGTCTACCTGCTCCGCGCGGACTTGACCGACGATACGACCAAAAAGATCCAGGACAAAATCCTGGAAGTGGTCGGTCGTTATTCCGGTAACGTGGAAAACGTCCAGGATCTGGGCAAGAAGCAATTGGCTTACCGGATCTTGAAGCACACCAAGGCGCATTATTTTTCCCTGAATTACCAGGGTAACGGCCAGGTGATCGAAGAATTGGAACGCCATCTGAGACTCTCGGAAGACGTCATCCGCTTTTTGACCGTCAAAAAAGTCAAAACGCGTGACATCCCTCCCGCGAATCCCGTTCCGTTCGTGCCGCATCACAAGTCACAGGAGGCTTTCGAATGAGCACCGCACCCGCTAAAAAAGGTAAGAAGAAGATTTGCCGCTTTTGCGCCGATCATCAGATCGTGCTGGATTTCAAGGAGCCCAGGCTCCTGTCGTCCTTTGTGACCGAGCGCGGCCGCATCATCCCGCGTCGCGTTACGGGCGCTTGTGCTTATCACCAACGCCGCGTGCAGGAAGCCGTGAAGAGAGCGCGTATCTTGGCCCTCTTGCCGTTCGTCGCGTCGATGCCCATCTAAAGATCGGGACGTTTTTATGTTGCCATTATTGGCTACGGCGGGCTTGGCCCTGGTTCTCTATATCACCGGTTTTTTGGTGTTCCTGACGCCGTTGCCCATCGTGATGACGTACTGCCGTCGCGGTGCTTGGACCGCCGTTATGGCGGCTTTGGCAGCCTTGGGAGTGCTGGCTCTGCTTTATGCTGTGCCGGAACATCCCCCGGGTTTTTTGCCGATGATGGTTTTTACCCCTCACCTGAAACCGGTTTTGGTCGCGGGTGCGGGGTTGTTGTACTTTTTTTATTTCCTCTGGTTGGGTTGCGTTCTGGGGTGGTTTTCGAAGTTGACGGCCCCCCGGGTGTCCTCGTCGCTGGAATACAGTGTCGGTCTGATTACCGTGATCGGACTCGGAGTGCCCGCGTTGCTCTTGGTCGTATTGGCGCGGGGCGCGGATTTCGCTTTGATCTCGGGAGCGCGTGAGGCGTTTCATTACCTCTTAAACGCGATGATCGACCTCCAAAAGAAGTCTGGTATCTCGGAGGACGATCTCCAGTTTTTCCAAAGTTACGCTCATGCGGCTTTGGATCAGGCTCTGCGGCTGCTTCCGGCGTTTTGGATCGGTACGAGCCTGGTGGTCACCGGCCTGAATCTGTTCTTCCTGCGCCGGTGGTGTGCGGACCGGAAGCCTTTCCCGAACTGGGGAAGTTTCGCGGTTTGGCGGCTGGACGATCGTTGGATTTGGGGTGTCATCGGGAGCGCGGCAGTTTATCTTTTGAACGTCTACCTGATGCGGTTGGAAGGCGTCGGGATTGTTTCTGCGAATGCCATCGTCGTACTGGCTTTCGTTTATTTTTTTCAGGGCCTCGCGATCGCCATTCATTTCTCGCGACGATTTTCGCCCCTGGGACGCATTTTGGTCTATACGACGTTTGTGCTGATGTTTCAGTTTTTGGGCTTCGTCGTAGTCGTCATCGGTGTTTTCGATTTTTGGTTTGATTTTAGAAAAATAAAGCAGGTAGCTTCGTAAACAGAAGAAATCAGGAGGCGTTATGCAGGTTATTTTAAGAGAAGACGTTCCGTCGTTGGGTAAGGCCGGTGAGGTCGTCAAGGTCTCGGAAGGATACGGCCGCAATTTCTTATTGCCCCGCAAAAAAGCCACCGTCGCCGACAAAGGCAGCCTGAAACGTTTGGAACAGGACAAGCAGGTCATCGAAGCGAAACGCGCCAAGGCCAAAGAAGCCGCCGAAGCCGTCGCCGCGAAGATCGCCGAGATGTCGGTCTCGATCGAGAAACAAGCCGGCGAAGAAGACAAGATCTTCGGTTCCGTTTCCACGCGCGAAATCGAAAAGGCGCTGGCGGCCCAGGGGATCACGGTCGAGCACCGCCTGATCCGTTTGAAGACCCCCGTGCGCGCGATCGGCGAATATACCGCCGAGATCCACTTGCAGTCCGACGTCGTCGCGGCGTTGAAAGTCTTGGTCGTCAAAAAGTAGTGAAAACTTAAGCGCCCCCTCGGCTCATGCAAGAACCTCAAAAAACAGAAAACCGTCTGCCTCCGCAGAGCCTGGAGGCGGAGCGCTCCGTCCTAGGCGCGATCATGATCGAGAACGAGGCGATCAACGTCGTCGTCGAGCACGTGGAGGCCGAAGATTTCTATCGCGAACCCCACCGCAAGATCTTCTCCGCGATGCTGGAGTTGAGCGAAAAAAGCGAACCCATCGATCTCATTACATTGTCCGACCAGCTGATGGCCAAAGGCGATTTCGAAGACGTCGGCGGCGCGGCTTATCTTTCTCTCTTGGTCGATACGATTCCTACGGCCGCGAATTGCTCCACCTATGCGAAAATCATCCGTGAAAAAGCGATCCTGCGCCGCTTAATCCAAGGGGCCACCGAAATCGTCGCGCGAGGTTACGAAGGCGGCGAAAACGTCGATTACTTCCTGGATTACTCCGAAAAAATCATTTTCGACGTCGCGCAGAAGAGGATCAAGCAGGGCTTTTTCCCAATGAAGGACATCGTCAAAGAAAGTTTCAAAACCATCGAAATGCTGTGCGAGCGCAAGCAGATGGTGACCGGGGTGCCGTCCGGATTTTTGGAGTTGGACCGCATGACAGCGGGGCTTCAGCCATCTGATCTCATCATCGTGGCAGGGCGTCCCAGCATGGGTAAGACCGCGTTCGCGCTCTGCATCGCGGCGAACGCCGCCGTCCGCCATAAAGTCCCTTGCGCGATTTTTTCGCTCGAAATGTCCAAAGAGCAATTGGCTCAACGGCTTTTGTGCATGGAAGCCCGCATTGATTCGTCGAAACTGCGCGGAGGGTTTCTGTCCGATTCGGATTGGCCCAGGCTTACGGAAGCCTGCGGTGAATTATCGCAAGCGCCTCTTTACGTGGATGACACGCCCGCGATCAATATTTTGGAGATGCGGGCCAAGGCGAGACGGCTTCAGCGCGAGCACGGTTTGGGCATGATCATCGTCGATTATCTCCAGCTCATGCGCGGCGTGACGGCGACGGACAGCCGCGAGCGGGAGATCTCGGAAATTTCACGGTCTCTAAAGGCCCTCGCGAAGGAATTGAAAATTCCCATCATTGCGCTCTCGCAGTTAAACCGCATGGTCGAAAACCGCAAACCCCCGAAGCCGATTTTGGCCGACTTGCGCGAGTCGGGCGCCATCGAGCAGGACTCCGACGTCATTATGTTTTTGTTCCGGGAGGAAGTTTACGATCGTGATACGGTCAACAAAGGCATCGCTGAAATCATCATCGGTAAACAGCGTAACGGTCCCGTCGGCGAAATACGGTTAGCGTTCTTAGGGCCCTACACGAAGTTCGAGAATCTAGCCCCTGAATACTCTTCCGTGCCGCCGTCTTATTAATCCTCGCTATGCAGCTCCTGATCGCCACGACCAATCAGGGCAAGCTCAAGGAAATCCGAAACGCTTTGAAAGACGTTCCCGTGGAACTCTTATCTCTCGCCGACTTTCCCGGAGCGCCCGCCGTCGTAGAAGACAGTCCTGATTTCGCCGGTAATGCGCTCAAAAAAGCCCTTACATTTGCCCGGTTTTCCAGGAAAACGACGCTGGCCGACGACAGCGGCTTGATCGTGCCTGCTTTGGACGGTCGTCCGGGCGTTTATTCCGCGCGTTTCGCCGGTCCCGAAGCCACGGATGAAGAAAACGTCGCCAAACTTTTAGACGAAATGCGCGGATTGCAGGGAGAAGCGCGAAGCGCCTATTTTCTCTGTGTGTTGGCGGTGGTGACGCTTGAAGGCGCGGAGGTGTTTTTTGAAGGCCGTTGTGAAGGCTCCATCGCAGAGCGTCCGCGCGGTGACTTGGGTTTTGGTTACGATCCTATTTTCATTCCGAGAGAATTTCCCGGAACGACGTTCGCTGAGATGGATTTGGACCTGAAGAAGTTCGTCAGTCATCGTGGGAAGGCGTTAGAGAGGCTGCGGGAAGGCTGGAAGATTCCGGTGCCGTGAGGGAATGGGAAGGTTGGTTGAGTTCCAGTAAGAAATAATGCCGCCCGTCGGAGACGTGTTCCTCGGATATCTTCAGGGCGCCTTCTTTCACGAGATAATGCAAGTCCTGCAACTGCGCGATGTCGTCGGTATCGGTCAGCGACCGCGTCGATGTCTTCGAGAGGCGCCGAGCCAACTCCAAAAAAACCTCATAGGTCTCATTGACGTGACGCTGAAAAGCACCGCTGGGGATGGGAATGAGAAAAGCTTTCTTCACGTAAACAAAACTAGTGAACAATCCTATTTGTTGCAATCCAATTGTTCTTTTTTATGACGATTTGAATGAATTATATATATTATAATATATGTTTATCATAAAGCAACCATAATTGTTTGTTTTTAAAAGGGGGCAAGATTTTTAAAAATCTTGATATCGCGATGATATTTAAAGTTAATTTTGGAAACGCCCTTCGTACAGAAACTCAAGTCCTCGCTCGCAAAATCGGGTTACCGGTCGCTGCGCGCGTTCTATTTGGATCATAAGTTCAATTTCAGTTATGAATATTTAAGACAGATTTTTTCCGGCGAAAAGTTCCCGAAACAGAAAAAAGTCCGCGACATCGCCCAGGCCCTGCAGATCGCGCCGTCGGTTTTGTTGGACTTGACCTCCGAAGCACACCTCGAAAAAAAGATCCGGAAGCATTACAGCGCTTATTCCCAGACAACCCGTGGCCAGAAGCTTGCCGAAAAGACGAAAGCCTATGCGACGGAGCAGAAAAGCACGCATAAGCTCCTGAAATCCATCGACGCCCTCGACGCCGAAGGGCGGAAAAGCTTGGAAGAATACCTGAGGTTCTTGAAGCGCCAGTGTCAAACCCGGTTCCAAAAAGAAAAGTCCTGACCCTGCGCGAATGGCCCGCCGACCAGAGGCCGCGCGAGAGGCTTTTTTCGCTAGGCATCGGCGCATTGTCCGATGCGGAACTCCTGACGTTGTTCTTGCGTTCCGGCCAACAAGGGAAAACCGCCCACCAATTAGCCCTCGATCTCCTGAAAGATTTCGGAAGCCTGCACGCCATCGTCACCAGCGCCCCGAAAGACTTGCTCGGGGTTCCCGGTCTGGGGCCCGCAAAAGTCGCTTCGCTCGTGGCGTCTTTCGAGATCAGTAAAAGAGTACTGAAAGAAAAATCCTCCGGACGTCCCTTGGTCGACTCCGTTCAGGATCTTTACGCCTATTTTGAATCTGCGTTGCTGCATGCCAAGCAGGAGATTTTTCTGGCTGCGGTCCTGAACGCGAAGAACGAAATCGTCCGGACCATCGAAATTGCACGCGGTGGCTCGGACCACCTTTTTTTCACGGTGCCGCACGTCTTGAGATTATTGGTCTTGGAAGGTGCGTCCCGGGTGATCTTCGTGCACAATCATCCCTCCGGCGATCCGAAGCCCAGCTCTGAAGACAAAAAAGTCACCAGCCGTCTCCAAAAAGCCTGCTTCAATATCGACATCGAGATTTTGGATCACCTGATCATCGGTTCCGGGCGGCCGGGCGAATTCTTCAGTTTTGCGCAGGCGGGCATTTTATAAATTGATCTGACCGTTCCAGTGCCTTAAAGCGCGTGAAAGCCGTACGGTCTGATCAATGAATCACGGGGAGTAGCTCAGCTTGGTAGAGCACCTGCTTTGGGAGCAGGGGGTCGCAGGTTCGAATCCTGTCTCCCCGACATATTTTATGGAAACTCGCTCCTTCTCCCATAGGATAGCGGACGCCGTCCATCATGCCGTCTCCGGCGGATTCATTCACATCGATAAAATTCTCGCGCAGCCTGCGATCGAGCCCCGCGTGGGCGGTGTTTTTCACGCTCTGGCGCGCGGGACGCATCCTTCGACATTTTTATCGGCGGTTCCCGCGCGCGTACGAAGCCTTTTCCATGAGGTTTACACCACCGGGCCGCGTCTCGATGACCGGCCGCTGAGCTTCGCGGAACGGGGTGAATATCTTTTACGTCACATGGCGCTTTCATCGATGCTCGCGCCTTGGCTCGGAGGTTTTCTCTACAGCGCCAATCCCGCCGGTATCCGCTTCGAGCCGGAAGACATCCTGACGATGACGAGCCGCTATTTCGATCTCCTGCAGCGGGATGCCGCCCGCGCGGGCTGTGTTTATCCGCGCCGCCTCCTGCAGACGGCTTTTGCCGATTTAGAAGGGGACAAAGCACTGAAGGCTACCTTTGAGACCCGGCGCGATATGATGAAGGCCATTGCGCAGCGGGAAGTCAGTGCAAAAGAAGCAGGCAAGTTCGATCGCAGCCGATACCCCGCTTATTTCAGGCAAAGATTCCACTGGCGGAATTGGTTCGAAGAAGATTCAGCCTTGAGCTGGGACATGATGACGGAAATCCTTTTCGCGGGGGTTTACGGTGCGATGCAACGAGCCGCCCTGCCAGCCGTGTCAGAGGTGTTGAAGAACGGACGGGATTCCGTAACGCTCGTGGAATTGGGGGCGGGCACGGGAACGTTCGCGCGTTACGTGATGGAGACGCGGCGCTGGCTGGGCGGACCGAAGGAATTGGAATATGGTTTCGTCGAAATGAGTCCAGCAAACACCGTGTTAGCGCGCAAGCGGCTTGCGGCTTACGCGTCGTCCGTGCGTTTCTGGGATTATGAAGGAACGGGCGCGCGTGCCGAGCGCCTGCCGTACGGTGACGCTTCGGTCGATGCCGTCATTGCGATCAATCTCTTCCATGAGTTGCCTCCCGTGGCGAGACGCCGCACGGCCGCCGAGATCGGGCGCGTGCTGAAGGCGGGAGGAGAGTTCGTGTTTTATGATTCGGTGCAGACGGGTGACGGAATCGATTCGCTCCTGCGCGTGTTCGGCGTCGGTGACGAGACGCGGGGACGCCGCGGGACGTTTTACGAGCCTTTCATTGCGAGCTATGCGGCCGAAGATCTCGATGCGCTTTTTGGCGCGGCCGGCTTGCGCCGGACCGGGCCGGTGGATTATGCCTATCTGGCCAAGGGGATGGTTTTCCGAAAAACGAAGCTTCCATAAGGAGAGGTCATGTCCGAGTTCGTGAAAGTAGCCACTACGAAGGAAATCGCCAAGAACACCGCGAAGGCTTGCGAGATCGGCGACCATCAAATCGCGGTGTTTCGCTTGGGCGACGAGTATTGTGCGATCAACAACCTCTGCCCGCACCGAGGCGGTCCGCTCGCCGAAGGCGACCTGAACGGCACTCTGGTCACGTGCCCCTGGCATAATTGGGAGTTCGACGTGAAGACGGGAGCGAGCCCTGTAAATCCCGCGGTCAGCGTAAAAACCTATCCGTGCCAGGTGTCGGGCGACGACGTGCTCGTGGACGTGAGCGGGTAGCGATGCGTTCCTCTTACGTCGTTTGTTTTTCGACGGTCGCGAAGGAAAAAGACGCTGAGCGTCTCGCTCGTGATTTGATTGCGGCGAAGCTGGCGGCCTGCGTGACGATCCTGCCTCGGGCGGTTTCGATTTATTCCTGGAAGAAAAAACTGCGGCGGGACCCGGAATTCGTCTTGATGATGAAGACTAAGAAATCACGCGTTACGGCCCTGCAGAAGCGGTTACTTGTGCTCCATCCTTACGAATGCCCCGAATTCGTCGTCCTGCCGATCCTCGCAGGATCGGCGGCGTATCTTCGCTGGATCGATGAAAACATGGCGAGGGATTAAATGATTAGAGGGACAGTTTCCGTGCCGTTATCACCACGACGCCGAGCCCCAGGAGCAGCGTGATGCCATTGCCCACGACCGACCAGCGATGCACACGGCCGAAGGCCTCTTTCAAGGGGGCAATTTCAGCTTCCGACGTCTTGGTTTGAATGACTTCCTTCAACGCGCGCGCTTTCGGATGAATGACGAAGCCATTGACGAGCGAAAGCGCCAGCATCGCGGTGATCAGAAACATTCGCGGCGTTTCCCAGTGTCCCGATCTTAAGCCGGAGACGAGAAGGCAGCCCAACCCCAGGAAGCCCGCGATGTAGCCCAATAGGTAGTATTTCGGGAAAATCGCCGAAACCGCCTTACCCGCGATCTCCGTCGGAAGGGCATGGAAAAGTGACGGTGCCGTCACGAACGAGAAGAAAACGATGCCGCCCACCCAGACGACTAACGAGAGAAGAAAGATCGCGTTGACGAAGATCATGGGCCGAGCTTATGACACGGCCACGTTTTTGGAATCAATCTTTAGAATCTCGCGGAATAAAGCTTCTTTATGAGAATCATCGCCCTCGTGCTCTCGGTCCTGTCTTTCACCGCCTTGGGCCTCACCATGCGCGCGGGCCTCATGGCGGGGCATGGGCAGGAATTTTACGTGTCGCACCTCTACTGGGCCTTCGGAACCGTGGGGCTTTTCGCGCTGACACTCTGCCTTTGCCTCATGTTTATTTTTAAAATGCACGGCATCATGCATGACTTGATCCGTCAGCTGGACGCGAAGCATCCCGAGGAGAACTCTAAGTGACGCAAGTGACCGTATGGTTGCATCTCCTGGGTGTGGCGCTCGCGCTTGGGGCCAATGTTTATTTCGTCTTCGTGCTCTGGCCCGCTTCGAAGAAGATCGAAGATCCAGTCCTACGCGTGAAAATCATCGCCGATCAGCTGCAATACTACCATCCCTTGTTCCTCTTCGGTATTTGCCTGACGTTCATGACGGGTGCGATTCGGCTGACGGACTTAAAGATCGGTTTTGGCGGGCTGTATTACGGCACGTTCGGTTCGATCCTCATGATCAAATTCCTCCTCACGACGCTGATTTTCCTGATTGCAGGCGGCCAATGTTTCGGCATGGGCTTAAAAGTCCAGCGTATGGCGAACGGAGTGATTGAAGGCACCCTGGAACGGCGCGAGAAGCTCGCCGGGATTATCCGCAAAATGGCCCTCTATAATATCGTATTGATCGCCGTGACGCTTTATTTCGGGTTGAAGTTGATCCCGATGATTTATGGAAGTTCCTAGGGGGAGTTCATGAGTGATCCTCTCTACATCCGCCAAGTCGAAACCGGTCTCATGCAAAATTTCAATTACTTGGTCGGCGATCCGGCGACGCATGAGTGTGTCTACATCGATCCTGCATGGGAAGCGGACCGGCTTTTGAAAATCGCCAAAGACGACGGGTATCGCGTCACGAAAATTTTACTCACGCACAATCATTTCGATCACGTGGAAGGCGTCGAGGCGGTCGTCGCGGCGACCGGAGCGGAAGTCTTGATCCATAAAGACGACGATCGTCCCATGCGAAAGGGCGGGGGGCATTTGATTTCGCTGACGGATGGACAGGAATTTAAGATCGGAAATGTCATTGTGACCGCGTTGAATACACCGGGCCACACGCCGGGATCGACGTGCTATCTTTTCCAAGCGCCCGAAGATCCGGCGCAGCATCTCTTTACCGGAGATACTTTGTTCCAAGGAAACTGCGGGCGCTCCGATTTGCCGGGAGGGGATCCCAAGGTTTTATTCCAAAGTCTTTCAAGGTTAAAAAATCTCGACCCGACGACCAAAATCTATCCGGGCCATGATTACGGCACGAAACCCATCACGACGATCCGTTACGAAAAAGAGAACAATCCCACGCTGCGGGCCCGGACTTATGAAGAGTTTGATCGGATTCCTTAAAAAAATAAAAAGGGCGGGATCGCTCCCGCCCTTTTTGTCATTTACACTCGAGTAAAAACTACTTCGTGGTTGCGAAAAACTCTTTCGACTTCACGGGATCGGGATTCATCGTCTTGTCGCCCGGTTTCCAGTTGGCCGGGCAGACTTCGCCGGAGGTCTTGGCGAGTTGCATGGCTTGGATCACGCGCAAGACTTCGTCGGTCGAACGGCCGAAGTTCAGGAAATTCACCGATTGATACTGGAGAATGCCCTCGGGATCGATGACGAAAAGGCCGCGGAGCGCGATGCCGGCGTCCATCAAGACGCCGTAGTCTTTCGCGATGGTTTTGTTGATGTCGGCCAAGATCGGATATTTCAGGCCTTGGATGCCGCCTTCTTTGCGTGAGGTCTTGGCCCAGGCGTTGTGGGAGAACTTGCTATCGACGGAGGCGCCGATGACTTCCACGCCCAGTTTTTTAAATTTCTCGATCTCGTCGGAGAACGCGTTGATTTCCGTGGGGCAGACGAAGGTGAAGTCGAGGGGATAGAAAAACAAGACCACCCACTTACCTTTGTAATCGGCGAGCGAAATGTTTTTGAATTCATCGTTGCCGAGCGAGGCTTCGGCTTTGAAATCCGGGGCTTTTTGTCCAACTTGGATCATACAAATCTCCTTTAATTAAGTTGAGGGTTTCGAGCAAAACCATTCGTAATCGATTAATTCCGTGACCGTCGGGTGATCGCCGCAGACTGGGCACTGCGGATCGCGGCGGACCTTCATTTCGCGGAATCTTTCGCCTAAGGCATCGTACATCAATAAACGACCGATGAGCGGCTCGCCGGTGCCGAGGATGACTTTGATGGCCTCGACGGCTTGCAACGATCCAATGATGCCAGGCAGCACTCCGAATACGCCTGCTTCGGAGCACGATGGCGCCATTTCCGGCGGAGGAGGCTCGGGATATAAGCAGCGGTAGCAAGGACCGTTACCGGGCGAAAACACCGTTACCTGGCCTTCGAAACGAAAAATGCTGCCGTCGACCAGCGGCTTCTTTGCGAAGACGCAGGCGTCGTTGATCAGGTAACGCGTCGGGAAATTATCGCAGCCGTTGATGACTAAGTCGTAGTCGGCCAAAATCTTCATGACGTTGTCGCGCGACAGTCTTTCGGTAATCGGAATGACCTTGATGTCGGAATTGATGCCCTTGAGCCGGCGCATCGCGGAGTCGACTTTCAGGTTTCCGACCTCTTGCTCACTGTGCAAAATTTGGCGCTGGAGATTGGATTTATCGACGACGTCGTAATCGATGATACCCAACGTGCCGACACCCGCCGCCGCGAGATAAAGAGCCGCGGGGCAACCCAGGCCACCGGCGCCGATGAGAAGCACTTTCGCATCGAGCAGCTTTAATTGACCTTCTTCGCGCACTTCCGGAAGCAGCGTATGCCGCGCGTAACGGGCCGCCTGATCCGGGGTCAGCGTTTTCTTCATTTGAAGAGGGTAGGCCGCGTCCTTCCAGGCTTTGAAGCCACCCGCCATGGAGGAAACATTTTTATAACCCAATTCTTTCAAGGACTTCGCCGCGAGCGCCGAACGGGTACCGCCGGCGCAGTAAGCGATGATTTCGCGGTCACGTTCCGGGGCGAGATCCTCGATCTCAAGTTCCAATAAACCGCGCGGAACCGTCACCGCGCCCGGAATGATACCGCCTTCCCACTCATCAGCCTCGCGGACGTCGACAACGAGAGGGGCGGGGGAGGATTTGATCTTTTTCTGGACCTGATCGGCCTTGATCTCGGTGATTTCGGATTTGATCTTTTTGAGCAAGTCTTGAAAGGGCGCCATAGTCTTTCCAATAAAGACATTCTTGAAACGAATGTCAATGCAGGCCTTGACACACCGCGATTTTAGCAAGATGTCTAGACGCAGAAAGTGGAGAATTTAAGTGGAAAACACACACGAAAGCCAAGAAGAAATCGTCCAAGAAATTGACCGTTATGAAGACATGGTCAAAAAATTCCTCTCAGGAGAGGTTGGCCAGGAAACTTTTCAACGATTTCGCCTCCAACACGGCATCTACGGACAACGCCAAGACGGCGTGCAGATGGTTCGGATCAAGATTCCTCTCGGGATGCTGAATTCCGAGCAATTGGAATGTATCGCCGAGCTTGCCGAAACGATCGCTCACAATAACGGACACATCACAACGCGGCAGGATATTCAGATCCACTACGTGGCTTTGGCCAATACGCCGGACATGATGCGGAAGCTCTCCGCTGTGGGTTTAACGACGCGCGAAGCTTGCGGAAATACGGTTCGAAACGTGACCGCTTCTCCCAGCGCCGGCGTCGATCCGCAGGAAGCGTTCGACGTGACGCCTTATGCTCATGCGGTCGCTTATCATTTGATCCGGAATCCCGTGAATCAGAATCTGCCGCGCAAATTCAAGATCGCCTTCGACGGCGGCGGCGTGATGACGGCGCTGCCGATGTTACATGATTTGGGCGTCGTGGCGCGAATTGAAAATGGTAAACGCGGCTTTCGTGTGTTCGTCGGCGGCGGATTGGGTTCGAGTCCTCGCATCGCGAAAGTGTTGCATGATTTTTTACCTGCCGAAGAATTGACGGCGTGGACGATCGCTCTGCTCCAAGTCTTCGACCGATACGGCGAGCGCAAGGTCCGCTCGAAGGCCCGCATGAAGTTCTTGATCGATAAATTAGGTTTTGAAAAATTTCGGGAAGAAATCGTCAAAGAACACGCCTCGATCGAAGTCGATCCGACGTGGACGGATTTTTTGAATCATCTCGACGACTGGGAAGAAAAACCGCCCGTCGTGAATGTTCCGAAGGCCGCGCCGCTGCCGTCGGAATCACAGAAAGAATTCGAGGTCTGGAAAAAGACGAACGTCACTCCTCAGAAACAGAAGGGGTATTCGTTGATCGAGATCCGCCTGACGACCGGCGACATGAACCCGGCGCAGATGCGTGGTTTTGCGAAGATCATGCGCGACTACGCGGGTGGAAAATGCCGGCTCTTCGTCCATCAGAACATCCTGCTGCGTTGGGTGCGCGATCAGGACTTACCCGCGGTCTACAGTGAATTGCAGAAAATCGAATTCGTCAAAAAAGACGCGCAAACGATCTATGACGTTCTGGCTTGCCCGGGCACCGACACGTGCCGCTTAGGCATTGCGTCGTCGATGGGGCTCGCGCGCGAGTTGGAAAGACGTCTGTATTCGGAGAATGGAAAAATTTCCACGGTCGCGAAAGACGTCAGCATCAAGATCAGCGGTTGCCCGAATTCCTGCGGCCAGCATCACATCGCGAACATCGGCCTGCATGGCGGCGCTTTCCCCGTGAATGGCCGGACCGTTCCCGCTTTCATGCTCTTCGTCGGCGGCAGCCCGGAGCGCGACATGGCCGTGGGGCGTTTGACCACGCAGATCCCGTCGAAGAACGTGCCTGACGCCGTCGTGCGTTTGGTGGAAAACTATGCCGACCAACGTCAGTCGGGCGAAGGATTCAATCCTTTCTACGAACGTTTGGGCAAAGAAGGCGTCGTGAAGCTCCTGCGCCAGACTCCGGACCTGCTCGCGATCCCGTCTTACGAAGAGAAACCCGATCTTTACGTGGATTGGGAAGACAAACAGAATTTCGCACTCCAAAAAGGCGTCATCGGCGAATGCGCCGGTGCGATGACGGCCGACGTCGTGCCGCAGATCCGCGATGCGGAAGCCTTGATCGAACTCGCGAAAGCCCATCTCCTGCACGAACAATATGATTCGGCCGGCCACAAGGCTTATGAAGCGATCGCGCGCGCGGCGAATGGTTTGCTCTTCCACCGCCTCGTGCAGCCGTTCATCGACGAAGAGACGATCCACGAATTCGAAAACCACTTCGCGAAGACAGGGATCTTACCGCAGTGGAAAGGATTCCGAAAAACCGTCGAAGCCCTCCGCGCGAAACCCGCGGACGAAGCGACTGCGAAAGAATGGCTCGAGCTCGCGAAATCCGTCCTCGCGTCATGCATCGAAAAAGAACCCGAAGTCATCGCAGCCTCCCCGCGCAAAAGCGCTGCGCCTGCGGCCCAGCCGGTGCCGGATAATTTGTTCATCTAATTTTAAATTTAAGCGGGGATCGCTACGGGATGGCTCGGAGAGACGCAGGCCCGGGGTTTTTCGGGGGCGGTGACGCGGCGGCGATGTCGACGCGGATCGACTGTTTGATCGCGTCCATCTTCAGCAGCGCATAGGTTTCCGGCGTCATTTCTAAAATGACCCCGGGAAGTCTGCGAATGATCTTTTGGTAATGCGCTTTTTGTTCTTCCCCTTCGATCGTAGGAATCTCCACGACGAGGCGGATGCCGGTATCCTCGAGGACGCGCCGGACGGGAGCCAAGACGAATTCGAATTGTTCCTCGTTGAACCCTGCGAAAAGCAGATCCAAATCCAGGCGGATCAGCCGTCTTTCGCCGGTTTTTTGCTGCGACGCCAAATTATTGATCAACGCCGTCTTGCCGCTGGAAGGCGGTCCCACCAAGACCAACGTGCTTTCTTCGTCGAGGTACGCCGCGACGTTCTCCGCTTGGTGCGCCAGTTCGGGAGAGAGCCGTTTCGGCGACGAGGGCGCTTTGAAAAAGGCGAGTTCCAAGATTTCAGAGATCGGCTTTCCCTGCCATTTTTTCAGCATCGCCTGTTGGCGTTTCCACATACCTTCGGCGGAATTGGCGGCCGCTTGCGGAGTCGCATCGTGTTCCGAGTGATGTTTCGCGCGCCATCGCGTCGTAAAAAAACCGGCGACGGCGCCGCCCAGGGCGGCCGCGAGAAGGGCTCCTGCGATGCCCGTGACCGACGGGCCGGAAACGACGGTTTTTACCGGAGCCTCGACCGCGGGAGGCGGAGTGGTTTCCTTGGTTTGCGCCACGGCTCCGTCGATGCCGGCGGCGAGTTGAAAATCGGGAGGCAATGACAAAAGAAAACCTTCGGCCGCTTGGGGATGTGTGTCTTCGAACCTAAGCTTGGCCCAAGAGGCGACTTTCGGGGCGGCTAAGGTCAGAGAACGACAAGAAGGCCCGGAGCCTACGACTTCGACGTCCGTGGCCATTTGAAGTGCTGTATTCTCGCGGCTGAAATGATCCCGGATCACGAGGTAACACGCGGGGTCGCGATCATTATCCAAGGCCGTGCTGATCTGCAGGGCGTTATCTCCCGTATCGACCTTGCCTGCGGTGATATTACGGTCGTTCTGGTATTCCGAACGGTCTTTCGAACTCACATAACCCAAACCCAAGCCCGCATTCGCCTGAAGCTCTACCGTCAGCGGTCTCATGAAAATTTTATATCCGTCCAATGCAGGCGGAGTGAGGTCGGAAAATCTCAAAGCAGGAAGTCCGGGAGTGAAAGTCATAGTGTCTCCGTGAGTGAAACGTTTACAGACTGTCTCGTCTTCGCACAGAAACCCAAAAAGATGTGGCACGTCTCGACGAACTCTTTGTGACAACTATGTGGAGGAGGGGAGGGCTTTTTTGCGCCGTACGAACAACGGCAGCAAGACGCGTGAGAGAAGGGCGTTGACCCCGACGATCCCGGCGACCTTATAACCCGTGATGCCGACGCCATAGGCGAGAGCGAGGGCCTTAGCGATCTCCGAAGCCGTTTCCGAAGGCGTGGAAAGCGATGCCGTCTGCGCAGGTCCGCGTTTTTTGAGTGCTATCAAAAGTCCCAACAAGACGACGGTTCCCAGAAAGTAATCGCGATGCCGGTCGTGTTCCCGGAGCCGCCTCACTTCTTCGGTGAGTGCCGTGACGTTATCGGCCGATGTTTCTTGCGGCTTTGACGTTCTCACACTTCCAGCCCTCATGTTGAGCCAGGGGAAGGACGACTTTGCGCGCGAAAGAAGACAATTCGGGCGTCGGTGAAGAAGGATCCGCGGAGGCGAGGCGACGTTTCGCCGCGATCTGGAGCCACGTCGGTGCCTCAGCAGGGGTTCGAGAGTTGACGGAAGTGGCCGACGTCGAAACCTGGATGTGTTTTTGCGCGCAATCGATTTGGAAACTGTCTGTGACGGCGAAAAATCCGTCGGCCGCATTCAAGTGGCCGCGTGCATCGAGACGATCGACGGCGGTATAAAAAGTCACGAGGCCGGCTTCCGCTTCCACGGCCGCTCCACGGTAACCTGCATAGGCCGTGTCCGCGGACTTAGGGTAGGCCCAGGCGTTTCCTTCCGCCGTAGGATGGACTTCAAGTGCGGCCGTGAGCGGTCTTGTGAAATCCCGATAGAGGGGAAATCCGCCCGCAAGTTGCGGATGGGTGTAAGGAATCAGATCCGGCATGTCAGGGCTCCGGATCTTTCACGGGGCGCGTTTGCGATGCCTGTTTTGTTTTTTTGATTTCGAAAGAAGCCGTTTTTTCCGCCGCAGGCGTCGTATCGCCGACATTCGTAAATAAAACGACTCGGACCGAATGCGGCCCCGGAGCGATTTTTTTCGGCAAGGCGCTTAAGACGACGATTTTTTGAGGGCGGTCTTTGGAGACGAGTCCTTTCCAAGACGCATCGGCGCTTGCATCCAGGAAGACCGCAGCGACGGCGTCGGCCGTGGGGGTGAATTGCACGGCGACTTCTTGAGCGCTCCCGGCACGGAACGAGACCTTACCTTTCGGAAGAATCACGGAAGGGGCTTCCGAAAAGTCGGGGGGCGTTTTGGCGAGGGTGACGGGCGGAGCTGGAAGAACGGGAGAAGGCGCGACGGGTGCAGAGACGGATGTGTCTGCGGGTTTTGATTTCGCTTTTGCTCCGCCGCCCTTTCCAAAAGACCGGCTCAGCGAAAAAAGAAGCTCGATGCCTTCGCCTGGGTTGCCTCCTGAAACATAGCCTACGCCGGCACCGAGACTTGCGGGGCCGAAATTAAAGCTTAAGCCCGCGGATCCGCGCCAGCCGCGGGACTGAGGTTCGCCCGCGTCGATTAAGTACTCAGCGCCGAATTTTAGAGAAACCGCAGGATGGAGGCGAACTCCGGCAATGAGACCGGCCGAAGCCTGAAGGCCTTTGTCTTCCAAGTTTGCCGGAACGCCTTCGGGCGTTTTCACGGTTTGCTCGCCTTTACGGAATCCGGCCCTCACGATGCCGCCCCAAAAAAGAGACGACGAGAGAGGGGAATCATATTCCAGCTGGAGGAGCAGGGATTGTCCAGAGTAGGCGGTGCCACCCACGCCAATCCGGGCCGCAGCGACGGCCAGGCCTAAACTCAAGCCGTCACCGGTTTCCGCGGTGTTATTTTGAGAAACGTCTCCAGAGGAACGTGCGGCATCATTGGCCGCTGAAATGGATTTTAAGTCCGGCATAAATCTCCTTTTTGCCCAGAGAAGTGATCGCACGCCCGGAAGAAAGGTTGAGGAACGTATTGATGAATTTTGTGTGACGGAACCGTGAAGCCTTGCCATTTTTTCACCGGCAGAGATAAAACTCCGATCCTATGGCACGCATTATTACGATCGAACCCACGCCGAACCCTTTGGCCTTCAAGCTCAAGCTCGACCAAACCGTCACGGTCGGCGGCGGCAAGCAGTACAATAAACGCGAAGAATGCTGGGACAGCCCGGTTGCGATGCGGTTTTTCGACGTGCACGGGGTCGCGTCGGTCTTTCTCATGGACGACTTCATCACGGTCAACAAAACGCAAGGTGGGATCTGGGATTTCATTTTCTTTCAGGCCAATGAAATTTTGATGGAAGCGAAAGAGTTCCCGGCTCTTAAAATCGGTGAGGCCACAAAAACGGCCGCTCTCTCGTCGGATGAATTCGAAAAATTGAATCCCGAGGAAAAAATTTCCTACATCGACCGCATCCTGGACGAAACCGTGCGTCCGGGCCTTGCGCGCGACGGCGGTAACCTGCGCGTCTTAGGACTCGAAGACAAAACGCTGAAAGTCCAATACCAAGGCGCCTGCGGCAGCTGCCCCAGCGCCGCGGGGGCGACGTTGAGCTACATTTCCAACATGATCCAGAGCCGCGTGAGCCCGGATCTTCAAGTGGTGCCTGCATGATCCAACTCTATCAATACGAAGTCTGCCCCTACTGCTGCAAAGTGAAGGCGGTCTTGGATTATAAAAAAATCCCTTACGAAAAAATCGAAGTGAATCCGATGACCCACGAGGAGTTGGTTTGGAACAAAGAAGCCTTGGATCACGACAAGGTCCCGGTCTTGGTGGACGGCAAGAAAACCGTCCTCGAATCCAACGACATCATCCGGTACTTGGACGAAACCTACCCCGAGAAACGGGTATTCTCGAAGGCGAAGGCTACGAAGCAAGTCGAATGGATGCGTTTTGCCGACGACGAGCTCGTGCAGATCCTGCCGGCGAATATTTACCGGACTTTTCCCGAGGCGCTGGATTCTTTCAAATACATCACGAAGGTCGGTAAGTTCCCGGCCTGGAAACGCTACTATTTGATGCTCGGCGGGGCCGTCGCGATGACGATCGTGGCCAAAAAAGGCATGAAGAAGCGCGGTATTTCGGATCCCCGGGGCGAGCTGGAGAAAGTCCTGAAAACTTTGGCCGACGGACTAGGCGACCAAAAGTTTTTGGGCGGTGCCTCCCCGGACGTCTCCGATCTCGTGTGTTTCGGCATCTTGCAGAGCGTGCGCGGCCTGAAGGTGTGGAGTTTCATTTCCCGGAATAAAAAAGTCGCCGATTGGTTCGAACGCCTGGAAAAACAGGCGAAGGGGTGATCATGGGGTTATTGAGCAAGATCAAATTCGCGAAGACGCTTCTGAAAAAAGACCTGCGCGTTTACCAGATGGCGCTCAAAGACCCGCGCACGCCGAAGGCCGCCAAGGCGCTTTTGTTGTTCGCGATCGGCTATATCATTTGTCCGTTCGACCTGATTCCCGATTTCATCCCGGTCATCGGCCGCTTGGACGAAGTCGTGTTGGTGCCACTGATCATCCGTTTGGCCCTGTCGTTGATTCCCCACGAAGTTTTGGAAGACTGCCGGTTCCGAGCGGGCCAAGGCACGCGGATCAAGACGCACTCCAAGCGCCGCCTCGTCCGCATAAAAGACCGCGTCAAATCGATCGCACGCCGTAACAGGAATTAATCAAATACTGGTGGATGCAGTCCGTCACAATGCCAAATCCTACCAACGTGAGCACCAACGCTGCGACGGGTTCGTAGCGCGTCGGGCGTTTCAGGAGACCCTTCAAGTCTTCGCCCCTGCGGTACTCGTGATAAACGTGATAAAGTCCGAAGGTTAAGATCGTCCAAAAAAGCCAGGGCCAGAAGCGGTACCGCGTTTCCATGAGAAGAGCGTTCAAGGCCGCCATCTGGCGGTACTGCACGTAAAGATTGAAGAAGCCGAAAGTCAGAATCGTGAAGACCAAGTCGCGCACGACGCTCCGCACGTGCTCGGATTTTTCGGAAGGCAAGTAAGGCACGGACATGATGATCTCCTGGACTTAAGTTTTCAGCACGGATTTTTTTTAGAGTCTACTGACAGTGACGCCGATTTCGACGGTTTGGGCGGCGTTGCCCAAATAAACGCCCTTCAAAGGAGCGATGTCCGAATAATCCCGCCCCCAGGCGACCGTGATGTGACGGTCCGTCGGGATCTGGTGGTTCGTCGGATCGAAATCGACCCAGCCGACCGCTGGGACGTAGAGCGAGAGCCAGGCGTGAGAAGCGTCGGTACCGACTAACTTCGGGAGGTCGGGATTTTTATTCGTTTCGATGTAACCGCTGACGTAGCGCGCCGCGAGCCCTAAAGAGCGAAGACACGCGATCATCAGGTGCGCGAAATCCTGGCAGACGCCGGTGCGGGAGTTTAGCGTCTCTTCCGGCGGCGTGCTGATCGTAGTGCTGAGCGGTTTATAGAGGAATTCCCGGTAGATTTTTTCGTTCAGGTCAAAGGCCGCGTCCAAGATTGGTCGGCCGGGGGTGAAGGATTCCCGCGCGTACTCGGCTAAGCGGTGTCCTCGGCGGATCAACGGTGAATTCGAAGCGTACTGACGCACTTCACGAAAAGATTCGGCGTCGAGGCGGCGCGCTGCCTCTTCCCAGGAAAGCGGCAACGAGAGATCCGGTAAGATATAAGGCGTGACCTCCACGGTACTGGACGCCGTCACCTCCAGATGATCGTGCGCTTCTTCAACCGAGAGGAAATTGCAAAAGTTCCCGAAGAAATCCACGCGTTCGGAAAACCGGCACGACGCCGGAGTGACCACGATGTCGCAAGTCTTGACGCTCTGGCCCGCGGTCGTGCGCGGTTTGATATGGGCTTCGTTCACGCTGAAAAGCACGGGGGCATCGTAATGATACGTCGTGCGATGATCGATGCGATAAGAGCGATAAGGGGAAGGGGTCATAAAATCCATTGGGCCTTTGAGCGCTGGAGGATTTGAGCAGTTTGGGAATGCAGGAGATAGCGCGCGTTCAAGGCGTCGTGGAACTGAGCGAAGAGGGCTTCCAGTTCCTGCAGGAAGAATTCAAGCCCGGCCCGCCGTCCTTGTTCGTTTTTCTGGTCCATGTCGGGGATGCGCACGAGTTTTACTTTGGTTACGGCTTCCAAGATCAGGCGGTCCTCCGCGTTCATATCGCCTTTACGTCCGCCCTTCGGCAGCGTCGCGACGTGATCGGAGAGGATGCGCAGCTGGTAGGTCATCGACTGGGGATTGCTCTCGTCGCACACGGCCAAGTCGAAGACGGACGAGAACTGGATCTGCGCGTGATAACGCCGGCGATACGTAATGATGCCGTCCAGAATCTCCAAGAACGTCTGCAGCACGGTCGCCTCTTCGACATTCGACTGGGGGGCGGGCAGGATCACGTGGCGGATGAGCGCGACGATCGCGGAGGCGCGTTCGAGACGTTTGCCCATTTCCAGGAAACGCCATCCTTGGCCGCGCGACATGCTTTCGGAAGCCAGTCCTTCGAAGGCGGCGAGGCTCAAGATGATGCGATCCAGGAAATCGAGCACGGTGTTCGCGTTCGGTTTCTGGAAGCTTTTCATCTGGTTTGAAATTTCATGGATCTGGATGAACACGCGCCAGGCGTCGTTCGACAAGCGCTCGCGCACGCCTTGCGCGGCCTCGTAAAGAGCCGATAACATCCCGGAGAACGTCGTCTTGTCCGACTCGTCCTGCAGGATTTCGGAAAAGTCGTCGTTCGCCGCTCCGGTCGACTCGCTCAAAGGATGGATGATCTTCGAAACGGCTTCTTTCAAGATGGATTGCAGCGGCGTGCGCGAAAAGGCGTCCTCGAATTGCAGTGACAGGAAGGCGCGTAGCAGCCGCGCCTGGAAATGAACGCGTTCAGCGTAGCGGCCTAGCCAAAAAAGATTGTCCGCCACGCGGCTGACGACGTCGCCGCCGGTGCGCAAGATCTCCGAGGAAGACGCCGGGGGTAGCAGCGAAAAAACCGGCACGGGCGTCTTGGAAATCACCCACGTGTCTTTACAGCCGACACTGCGATGGTCGGACACGACGAATTCTTCGGGCGACGAGGAAAATAGGGTCAGGCCCCCGGGTAAAACTTGGTACGAATCGCCCTGAGCGAACGCGAAAGTCCGCAGGGATAAGCTTCTCGGTTCGAAGGATCCGGCGTTTACCACGGGCACTTGCGAAAGAGGTAACCTCTCTTGGGCGATGTAGCCGCGCGGCCGCGCCAGGATTTCCTCGCGTAGTTTCTGCAAATCTTCGGGTGAGCCGGCGCCGGGATAGTAAGACGTGATGCCGTCGGCCGTCGGCGTGAGCGGTTTGATGATGAAATTCGGCAACCCATCGAGCACGTGTCGTCTTTGAGCCTCGTCGCCCAGCCACCACGTGGAGACCGACGGTATTTTCAAAGGCTCACCCAACAACTCCTGGCAGAGCCCCGGTAAAAACGGCAGGAAGCCCGGGTTTTCGATCAGCCCCGCCCCGGGGACGTTTGCGATGACGACGTTTTTCGCGCGCCAGGCCTGCAGTAAACCCGTCACGCCCTGAAACGTCGCCCCGTCGAGTTCTAGAGGATCGGAAAAAACGTCGTCGACGAAACGCAGGACCACGTCGACCGGATTCAGCCCCGAGAGGGTTTTTAAGTAAATATGATCTTCACGGAACGTCAGGTCTTCGCCGAAGACGATGGGAAACCCAAGGTACCGCGCCAGATAGGTGTGCTCGAAATAATCGGGGGATTTCGAGCCGGGGCTTAACAGCACGATGTTCGGACGGTCACGGTGCGTGAGAGCGATCGCGGCCAAATGCTCGCGGAATCTCTGAAACGTCAGTGCCAGCCGGTGAATGGGCCAGGTTTGAAACGTCTGCGACAGCACGCGCGAGATCACGATGCGGTTTTCCAAGGCGTATCCCGCGCCTGCCAGCGACTGCGAACGGTCGCCTAAAATGCGGAAAGACCCGTCCTGCGCGCGGCCCACGTCCGCGGAGTACATATGGAGATAGGATTCTTCGGGCGACAGCGTCCCGTGGCACGCCCTCAAGAAATGCGAACTCGCGTCCATGAGCTCGGCCGGCAGGAGTTTTTTCTCCAAAAGCGTCATCGGACCGTAGATGTCCTGTAAGATGAGGTTCAGGAGTCTTGCGCGTTGGATCAGTCCGGCTTCGAGATCTTTCCAATCGTCTTCGGCCAGGATGTGGGGGATCGTGTCCAGTTCCCAAGGCCGCACGTGCGACTGGGATTTGCCGTCGGATTTGAAAAGAATGCCGTTCTGATGAAGCAGGCGGAGCGTTTGTTCCTTCCACAAGGAAGTTTGTCCCGGCAGCAGAGAGGCGAGAGAGGGAAAAACCAGGTCCCACCCCGGACGCACAGCTCCAGCGCCGTCCATGAGTTCGTCAAAAGCTTGGCCTGTGGGCGTATACGGAAGAAAATTTTGAGGCGGCATTAGATCCTTTGCTTCACGGCATACTGGGTCATTCCCGCGGAGTGCGCAAGGGTCATGGGCTCTTGGGGGTCGTATTGTGTCGCGAATCCATCGGCCGCCACCGCCCGACGTCTTAAATCAAGCGTGTGCGGGAAGAGCGGATTGGCGCTTTCGAATCCAAGCGCCACCGGTCCCGGAGTTTGGTTTCCGATTTCGAAGCGTTCTTTGCAGCGCGAGGCCGCTTCGCGGTCATTGACGGGATAAAGATCGTAATTGCGCCCGCCGGGGTGAGAGACATGGTACGTGCATCCCCCCAAAGAAAGGCCCGTCCACGTATCGACGACGTCGAAAACGAGAGGGGCATCGACCGGCAGCATGGGATGCAAGGCCGACGGCGGGCTCCATGCGCGGAAACGCACGCCCGCTATCTGTTCACCTTTTTCGCCGGAGACGTCGGTATTTTTCAAAGGCAGGGGCCGGCCGTTGCAAGTGATGACGTAGCGACCGCTCTTGGCGGCCGCGGCACCTTTGACGCGGACTTCCAGTCTTTCCACGCAGGAATCCACGAAGCGCGCCGTGCCCGTGCGTCCCACTTCTTCGCCGAGCACGTGCCAAGGTTCGAGGGCGTGGCGGAGTTCTAATTCCACGTCACGCACCGTGACCGATCCGATGAAGGGAAACCGAAATTCGAAGAAAGGCGCGTACCATTCCATCGAAAAGGGATAGCCCGCAGACCGCATGTCCTCCAGCACGTCCTGAAAATCCCGCTCGAGAAAATATGGCAACAAGAACCGATCGTGCAGGGCATTGCCCCAAGAGATCAAGGGCCGGCGGTAGGGCTCTTTCCAAAACCGCGCGATGAGGCCGCGCACGAGGAGGGCCTGGGCGAGGTTCATGCGCGCGTGCGGAGGCATTTCGAAGGCGCGCAATTCGAGCAGTCCCAGCCGCCCTGCGGGTCCATCGGGAGAATAGAGTTTGTCGATGCAAAATTCCGTGCGGTGCGTATTGCCGGTCACGTCGATCAGGACGTTCCGGAAAAGACGGTCCACGGTCCAAGGCGATATCTGCGGGGAAGGATCGAGCTGGCCCATCCGATCGAGCTGATCGAGAGCGATCGTCGCTTCATAGAGCGCATCGTCGCGAGCTTCGTCCAAGCGCGGTGCTTGGCTCGTCGGGCCCATGAAGAGCGAAGAAAAAAGATACGAAAGACTCGGATGGTTCTGCCAGTAGCGCAGCAGACTGCCGAGCAAATCCGGACGGCGCAACAGAGGACTGTCTTCAGCGGTCGGACCGCCAATGGTCACGTGATTGCCGCCGCCGGTGCCCGTCGGGCGCCCGTTGACCAGGAATTTTTCGGCGGTCAAGTCCAATTGCCGCGCTTCTTCATAGAGAATCTCGGTTTTCTGAACCAAATCGTCCCAAGATTCCGAAGGATGGACGTTTACTTCGATGACTCCGGGATCCGGCGTGACTTTCAAGGACTGCAGTCGATGATCCGGAGGCGGCGCATAGCCTTCCAGTAAGACAGGCATGTTCAGAACGCGCGCGGTCTCCTCGACGGCCGCCACGAGATCCAAATAAGCCTCGAGCGTCGTCGTGGGCGGGAAAAAAACGTAGAGATGGCCGTCACGCGGTTCCACGCAGAGAGCCGTTCTCACGATAGAAGCGTTTTTTGCTTCGAGGTCTTCGGTTTCCGCGGGCGAAGCTGGCCCTTTTAAAGCGGCGCGGGCTTTCTTCCGGAAAAACGGTAGGGGATTTTTGGGGGCGAACGGATCGATTTCCGTCTCTTGGAAGCGTTCTTCGGGATTTTCCCAAGGCAGAGAATCCAGCGGCAGGCGGTAACCCATCGGTGATTGGCCGGAAGATAAAAAGAGACGATGATCGCGGAAATACCACGGTCCCGTCGTCCAACGGACACTGGTTCCGTCCCAAAAAGACCGCAGCGGCAGCACGTAACCCACGACGGTGCCCAAACCTTGAGACAATGTCTCGCGCAGCTGCTTTCTTTCTTCGGAATCTTTCGGCGCATTCTTCGCAAGATCGATATTTTTCGGGAGGTTCCGTTCATTGATCAGGGCGTGCAAGCGGTCCTCATGCGCGGGCATGAGCGTACGAACGTCTACGCCCAAACCCTCCGCCACTTTGCGCAAGAAAACCTGCGCCTCCGTTACGCCGAATTTTCTCTCGGTCGTTTCGTCGTCGAGCAAGGAATCGTTTTCCCAAACCGCCTCGCCGTCTTTCCTCCAATAACATCCCAAGGCCCAACGCGGCAGCGGCTCGCCGCCATACCATTTGCCCTGGCCCGTATGCACGAGAGCGCCCGGCGCGTAACAGGCGCGCAGACGCCGCAGGAGTTTTGATGACAGCGGTTTTTTCGTGGGGCCCAATGCCGCCGTGTGCCACTCGGCGCCCTGACGGTCTTCGGAATGGACGAAGGTCGGTTCCCCTCCCATCGTGAGACGCACGTCGCCTTCTTTTAATTCCGTATCGATCGCGCGGCCGGTCTCCAAGATTTCCCGCCACTGGTGGTCCGTGTAAGGCCGAGACGGACGCGGGCTTTCCAAAATTCTTTGCAACGTAATCTCGAACGAAAAATTCACTTCGCAGGCGTCGAGAGAGCCGATGATCGGAGACGCTTCCGCCGGGGTCGCGGCGCGTGCAAGCGCGATATGGCCTTCGCCCGTGAGGAGTCCCGAGGTCGCATCGAGGCCCACCCATCCGGCTCCGGGCAAATAGACTTCGGCCCAAGCGTGTAGATCGCCGATGTCTTCGGGTGGACCTTTAAGCCCGTGCATCGGGCGGATGTCCGCCCGCAATTGAAGCAGATAGCCGGACACGAAACGCGCGGCGAGACCCAAATGCCGCAGAGTTTCCACCAAGAGCCACGCCATGTCGCGGCAGGATCCGGATTTTTTCTCCAAAGTCTCGTCGCAGGTCTGAACGCCGGGCTCGAGGCGGATTTTATAGTCGATCGCGTCTTTGATTTTCCGGTTTAAATGAATCGCGGCGTCGATGGGATTTCCCGAAAGATTTTCTGCCCCGATGCCTTGCATCCACCGCGAAAAACATTTTCCTCCTGCATTTTTTTCGAAATAGAGAGCCAATTGTTTTTTGAGGTCCTGCGAATATGCAGGCGGGAATACGGCCGCCTCCTCTTCCAGGAAAAAATCGAAGGGATTGAGCGCCGTCATGTCCACGACCATGTCGACTTCGAGTGAAAACTCACGCGTAGGCTCCGGAAAAACTGCACGGCCGACCAAGTTTCCGTACGGGTCTTGGATCCAATTCAGGAAATGATTTTCGGGCGCGACGCGCAGGCTGTAACTTAAGACCTTGGTTTTATCCTGAGGTGAGGGACGCAGGCGGATCTCTTGCGGAGAGAGCCGGACTTGACGGTCATAACGATAGAGCGTCTTGTGGTGGAGCTTCACTTGAAGGGTCATTGGATTTGGCCTTGCGTTGAACTTGTTGGAGCCGCCGGTTCCGCGTCCTCGGACTCGCCTTCAAAATCCCCGAAACAGGACTGGTAAAAAAGACCGTTGAGCCGCAGCAGACAGGAAAGAATGTTTTGAAGATAGTCGTCGAATCCGTGCGGTCCGGTTTGCCCCGTTTGAAAAACATCTTCAATCCGATGTGAACGGATTTCGGCCTGAAGACTCGAGACGTTTTGGTTCAAGAGCCAATACCCGACTGAGCCCGAGAGGTGCGGGATTTTCCGGAAGATATCCTCGATCTCTCCGACGTTGAAAAGGATCGAACGCGGAAAACGCGTGTCCTTGAGCAAGAGCTCGACGACGTTTTTCGGGACGATGCGGCTTTGATAGGCCTGGATGTAGGCTTCGAGTCCATCGACGGAACGCAGTAAAATCTGCCACTGACGGATGTCCGCCGAGTTTTCGGGATGATCGAGGCTCTCGCGGAGCGTGCTTTCGTGGAAATCCAAGAGCTGAGCGGTCTGTATGGCGCGTTCGAGGGCGCGGCCCAACCTCAAAAAATGCCAGGCTTCGTCGTGTAAGAGGGTGTGATCGCAAGCCCCCGAAAAAGCCAAACAGAATTGCCGAATTTTCCGGAAAAAAACATCGCGATCCAGGTTTAAGACCCTCTCGACGGTCATGGATTTTATTTCCAGGTAGAATTCATTTACGATCAGCCAAACGGTGGGAGAGAGGCGGTTCCGCGCGCTCCGGATATTTTCGCGTACGTTCCAGAGACTGCTGTGGATGGAGCTCGGATTTTCCAGCGAGAGCAGGAGAAAGTCATGGACGGTCGTTTCATTGACCGGCTGTCCGGTTTTTTCGAAGGAGTCTTCTTCTTGGTTCGCGGTCAGCAGTGAGCTCCAAAGCCGCGACGTGTCGTTTTCCCGTTTCGTGTTTTCGATGACCGCGCGATTCGTGACTTCCAGGAGATTAACCGTGTTCCCGATGCGTTCGATGTGGCGCCCGATCCAATAGAGATTTTCGGCGATGCGGCTCAGCATGCTTCCATCCGCTCGGTGGGCGTCTCGACGTCCGCCAACACCCAAGTGTCTTTTCCGCCGCCGCCCTGGGAAGAATTCACGACCAAAGAATCCTTCACCAGTGCCACGCGCGAGAGTCCGCCGGGTACGATGCGCACGTTTTTCGATGCGTCCATCAGGATGTAAGGCCTTAAATCCACGCGCCGCGGCTGCAGGGATTGTTCTTCCTTGATGAACGTCGGATGGCAGGAAAAAGAAACGACGGGCTGCGCGATGTAATCCCGCGGATTCTTCGAAATTTTCGCGGCGAATTCCCGGCGTTCGTTCTCTGTCGCGTGCGATCCGACGAGCATGCCGTAACCGCCCGAGCCGTAGACGGTTTTGACGACCATGCGGTGCAGGTTTGCCATCACATAGTCGCGATCTTTTGCGTCGCCTAAGCGGTAGGTCTGCACGCCCGGCAGCAGCGGCGTTTCTTTCAGGTAAAATTCGATCATGTGCGGGACGTAGGGACAGATCGCCTTGTCGTCCGCGATGCCGTTGCCGATCGCATTCGCGAGCACGACGTTGCCTTGCGCATACGCTTCAAACAAACCCGTGACTCCCAAGACCGAGTCTTTGCGAAAAACTTTTGGATCCAAAAACTCGTCGTCGATGCGCCGGTAAATCACGTCCACGCGTTCGAGTCCGGAGGTCGTCTTCATGAATATTTTTTTCGACTTCGCGATCAAGTCCTGGCCTTCGACTAAGGGAATGCCCATGCGGGAGGCGAGATAGACGTGTTCGTAGTAAGCGCTGTTGTAGATGCCGGGACTCAGCAGCACGGCGTTGGGATGGTTTTCCCGGGGTACGAAGGATTGCAGCGTTGCGAGCAAGTGGTGCGGATAGTCCGACACCGAACGCACCGCGTGCTGGGAAAAAAGATCCGGCATGATCCTGCGCATCATTTCACGGTTTTCCAGTACGTAAGAAACTCCCGACGGACAGCGCAGATTATCTTCCAACACACGGAACACACCCTCTTCGTCGCGGATCAGATCAATGCCTGCGACATGGACGTAAACGTCGCCGGGCACGGAGACGCCTTTCATTTCCGGGCGGTAAAGAGGACTTTTCAATACCGCCTCTTCGGGGATCACGCCGGCGCGCAGGATGTTCCCGTCATGATAGACGTCGTGCAGGAACGCATTCAGCGCGAGCACGCGCTGTCTCAAGCCCCGGCTGACTTGATTCCATTCTTCGGCGCTGATGATGCGGGGGATCACGTCGAAGGGGAGTATTTTTTCGATGCCTTGAGAGTCGCTGTAGACGGTGTACGTCACGCCCTGTGTGAGAAGCGAAAGTTCGGCGTGGTGGACCATTTTTTGGAAGCGGTCGCCGGAGACGCTTTTTAAAAACTGGAACAGTCCTGTATAGTGAGCGCGCGGAGCATCCGTTTTCGAAAACATCTCATCGAAGGCCCCGTTCAAAGCATAGTTCTTAAAAAGTGACGGCATCCGTTGAATTTCCCCAGCATTCTCCCTGCTTAAAAAATAATCATCGCCTCATAATTCGCCAAAACCACGAAAGACGATCGTAGGCCTTGAAACGCTTTAAGCGTTTAATTTCCAAAGCGATTCGCGAAAAATTCAAGATCCGGAAGATCTATAAGTTTTCTATGGGAATAGTAATGCAAATCCGCGTGCCAAGGGGGTGAGGAGAGGCGTGGAGGATTTTATTTCAAAACGAACCCGAAAGGTTGGTCGAATCCCGAGCCCGATGTCTGGCAGGCGCTTAAACTTCCCGTCGACGCATGGACAGAACAGACGGAAACCGTGTTGTTCGCGTTGTTGGCGACGTAGATCCGTGTGCCGAAGGTATTGAGGGCGATCGCTTCCGGATTGTTGAAGACGCCGCCGGCGCCCGAGTCTTGGCACGCGCTCACGGCGCCCGTGCCGGCGTCGATCGCGCACAGGGAGACGGTGTTGTTGCCTAAGTTGCTTACGTAGAGTTTCGTCCCTGCGGCATTTCGCGCCAGGAAAGCGGGTAAGTTGAGTCCGGCCGCACCCGAGTTCACGCAAGCGCTCAGGTCGCCGGTGCCGGAATTTACGGAGCATAAAGACACCGTATTGCTATTGCTGTTGGTGACGTAGGCCCGGATTTCCGCGGCGTTGAAAAGGATCGTGATGGGATTGTTGAAAGTGCTCGCCGTATTGGCGCAGGGGATCAAGTTGCCGGTGTCGGGATCGACGGAACACACGGTGAGGGTGTCGTTATAATTACTGACGTAGGCCTTCGTGCCGGCCGCGTTTAAAACGATGTTCGTGGGTGTGTTGAAAATGAAGCTGCCGGATCCGTCGGCGTTCCCGCAGCCGTTTACGATTCCGGAATCCGCATCGACCGTGCATGACAAAATCGACCCGCCTTGAGCCACCACGTACAACCGCGTCCCGTCGGCGTTGAACGCCATTCCCGCGGGGAGGGGAAAAGAAGCGCCTAAGCCTGAGTCCTGGCATGAGCTCAAATCACCCGTCGTTGGATTGGCCTGACATAAAGAGATCGAATTGGTTCCTGCATTCGAAGCATAGGCAAAAAGAGGCATGATGGTCAGAGGCAGGGTATTGCTCGAGGCTGTTTCTAACGACGCGGTGATGAGCGTCGTTCCTTCCGCAAGGCCGGTTACGATTCCGTCGGCAGCGATGGTGGCGGCACTCGTATCCGATGAGTCCCAGGCGACCGAAGACGTGATGTCGGCGGTGGTTCCGTCGGTGTACGTGCCGAGGGCGCTATAGGCTTGCGTGGCTCCAGCTTTGATCTTGGCGTTCGCCGATGTGATCACGATCGACGCCAAGGGATTGATTACGGAGAGCGTGGCCGTGTTACTGGTCACGGTGCCGAGCGAAGCGGTGATTTGGGTTAGGCCGCTTGACGTTCCTCCAGCGGAAACCGTTGCAACCGCTGCATTCGAAGACGTCCAAGTTACGGAAGCGGTCACGTCGCCAGTCGAGGCGTCTGCGTATGTTCCGAGAGCGGTGAATGGTTGCGTGGATCCTTTATTTAAGGAAACCGCCGCCGGTGTGACGGCGATGGACGTCAAGGCTGCCCCTGAAGGATTCGTGGCCGTGCCGCATCCTGAAAAGACCAGGAATAGAAAAAGGAAACTGAGACGCCTAGGATCAAACATAAGAAGCTCCGTAAAAATAAGTGCCGTCGTTCGGATTTTTTTGTTCGTCATTGAGTTTCGAAGTATATCGATTTTACGGATGCCCGTGGAGGAAATTTTAGAGCACCCTCGTTCCCCCAACTCCCATGGATAAAAAACTACTTTTGGAAACCCTCCTGGACGAGATGCGAGCGAAGCTCTCGGTGTTGATTCAATCCGCTCATGCGGCTCATCAAGAAGCCACGCATGAAGATGCGAAAGCGGAGAATAAGTACGACACGCGCGCACTCGAAGCCGCTTACCTGGCCGGAGCCCAGTCAGAGAGGGCGGCTCAGCTTCAGGCGACGATCGCTTTTCTGGAGCGGTTGGAACCGAAGTCCTTCAGCCCTAAGACGCCCATAGGCATGACGGCCCTCTTGGAACTTAAGTCGGATGGCAAGAAAACCTGGAATTTCCTGTTGCCTCAGGGCGGCGGGATGAAGGTTCGTCAGGACAACCGTGATGTTTTCATCTTAGGGATACAGGCTCCTCTTGGGAAAGCTTTGGTGGGGCAGGCTCAAGGTGATGTTCTGGAAGTCATGACCCAGGGCGGAGTCAAAGAGTATGAGATCTTGCGCGTGCTTTAGTCATGAAAAAGCCATTCCGGATCGTCTCCGAAATGGCTTTTTCGTCTTCTCATTGGGGTGGGCTACCGGGCTCGAACCGGTGACATCCAGGACCACAACCTGGCGCTCTACCAACTGAGCTAAGCCCACCATTTGTATTGGGGAGGGGCTTTGCCGCCTCCCCAAACCCCACACTTAAGACCGCTCGAACCGGCTTAGCCGGATTCTCGCGGTGACAGACAAAGTTGTAGAGAATTTCTTACGAAGACTTTCTCTTTTGTCTCGAATTTACCGAAACGTGTGGGCCGCACAGGGATCGAACCTGTGACCCGCTGATTAAGAGTCAGCTGCTCTACCGACTGAGCTAGCGGCCCATTTGAAACGTACCATTTTAAAAAATGGTAGCGTTTCATGATGAAATTCTAAATAAATGTCAATTGCACTTTTCCAAGCTCTTCGCCGCCGCGGTGGCGGAATTGGTAGACGCACCAGACTTAGAATCTGGCGGTGAAAATCGTGGGGGTTCGAGTCCCTCCCGCGGCACTTCGCGCCTGTAGCTCAGCGGATAGAGTACTTGGCTTCGAACCAAGTGGTCGGGGGTTCGACTCCCTCCAGGCGCTTTTTTTAGTCTTCGACATTCCGGGACAAAGGGGAGTTCGTGAGAAATTCGCCGCTCTGGGGGGCCGTCGGCATTTCCATCTTGATGCACGGGCTTTTTTTGGCCTGCGTGGTTTTGTTCGGGCTGTTTTTGCCTGATAACGACGCGCCTCTGGCGGGCGGCGGATCGGGCGGTGGACGGCCGGGACATGAAGGCGGGGGGGGCGTCCATATCGAGATCGTCAAGACTCCGGAAGCTTCCTCAGTCTCACCAACGCCCCCGGTTTCTATAAAACCGAATCAACCGACCTACAGCTTGCCCCAAACTCCGCCGCAGACGGCCCAAAAACCTTCGCAGAAAAAACACGGTCCGACCGTCGAGCCTCTCCCGGGACCTGCGGGCGCGGGCGTCGGAAACGGACAAGGGGCCGGCGTCGGTCCCGGCAGCGGTCCGGGGACGGGCGCGGAGGGGAACAATGCGACCTTGGCGCAGATCTTGTCGCGCATCGAGCGGTCGAAGCGTTATCCTGCGGTCGCGCGGCGCATGGGTCAGGAAGGCCGTGCGCGCGTGGCGTTCCGCATTGGACCTTCAGGCGAGGCTTTGGATCCGACGCTTAAAGTTTCTTCCCAGCACACCGCCTTGGACGAAGAGGCGTTGGCTACGATCCGTCGTGCGGCGCCTTTTCCGGTTTACGAAAAACCCCTCGAAGTTTGGATCGTTTTTGAGATTAAAGATTAGCTTTTTCCCCGCGATAATTTTTTTGCCAATTCCGACCAAAGTCGCTACTCTCGAAAGAAATCCGAGATTTGAGACTCGAAACAAGTCCTTCTCATCTCATTCCATGAACATATTTAGACGATAGAGGTCGCCGTGAATCCCAACGTAACTGTCAAAGACGTTTCCCCCATCCAAAAAGACATCGAAGTCACACTGACCGCCGCCGACGTGGCTGGTGCGATTGAGGCCGCTTATAAAAAGGTCGCGAGCCAGGCGAAGATCAAAGGTTTCCGCCCGGGCAAGGCGCCGCGCTCGGTGATCGAACAATACTACCGCTCCGACGTCGAATCCGACGCGGTGAATGCGTTGATCCGCCTCTCGTATCCGCTTGCGATCCAACAATCCGGTCTGGCGCCGCTCGTATCGCCGCAGGTTACGATCACGTTGTTCAACGCGGAACAAGGCATGGCGTACAAAGCCAGCGTCGAGATCGCGCCGCAATTCGACGTCCAAGGGTATAAAGGATTGGAACTCGAAAAAGATGCGACTGTTCCGGAAGAAAAAGAAATCGAAGACAGCCTGAAATCTCTGCAAGAACGCATGGCACAGCTCGTGCCGCTTGCGGAAAGCCGCCCGGCGCGTGCCGATGACGTCCTGTCGATTAACTACCAGGGATTCAAAGACGGCAAGGCCATCTCGGGATTTAAAGGTGAAAACTTCTTAGTCGAATTGGGCAAAAAATATCTTTTCCCGGAATTAGAGCAGGCGCTGTTGGGCATTACGCTGGGCGAGAAAAGAACCGCCGGTGTGACCTTGCCCGAGACTTGGAACGACCCGGCGCTTGCGGGCCAAAAAATCGACTACGAGCTTGAGTTGGTCGAGGTTAAAGAAAAGAAAGTCCCAGAGCTTAACGATGATTTCGCCAAGGACATGGGCGCGTTTACGACCTTGGACGAGGTCAAAGCCAAGATCCGCGAAGACCTCTCGGTCAATAAAGAAAGCCAGGCCCGAGCCAAGCTGCGCCGGAACATTTTAGAGAAGCTGGTCGCGAAAAACGACTTCCTGGCGCCGGAGTCCTTGGTCGGGATGGAGAGCGAAGACATGTTCCGCAGGTTTGGCGAACATTTGAAGTCCCAAGGCGTGACTGTAGAGCAGGCCGGGGTCACCCCGGAGAGTTTTCGCGAAAAAAACCGCGACGAAGCGATTTTTCGCGTGAAGGGAGCCCTCATTTTTGACGCGATCGCAAAAAAAGAGGGTCAGACCGTCACCTCGGAGGAAATCGATCGACATATCGAGGGGATGGCCGTGAATGCCGGCGAGCAACCGGCCGCTTGGAAGAAATATTTTCGTGAAAACGACCTCTTAGGACGTGTTGCGGGCTCTCTTTTGGAGGAGAAAACCCTTGATTTTGTGCTGTCTGAGTCTAAAATTAAGACAAAATCGTCATAAATTGACATAATTTCCTAAAAACCTGGGACTTTGGTCGTGAAAGGTGGGTACGAGATGGGTGCGAACGGTTCGGTCATGCAGTTAGTTCCCATGGTTATCGAACAGACCCACCGCGGGGAGCGTGCCTATGACGTCTACTCCCGCCTCCTGAAAGACCGCATCATCTTCATCGGCACCCCTATTAATGACGACGTGGCGAATCTCGTCATCGCCCAGATGCTGTTCTTGGAGTCCGAAGACCCCGACAAAGACATCTACCTTTATATTAATTCTCCCGGTGGCGTCGTGACGGCAGGCCTCGCGATTTATGATACCATCCAATACGTGAGACCCGACGTCGCTACGATCTGTTTAGGTCAAGCCGCCTCCATGGGCGCCTTTTTGCTCGCTTCCGGCACCGCGGGCAAACGCTCGGCGTTGCCGCACGCGCGCATCATGATCCATCAGCCGATGGGCGGGTTCCAAGGCCAAGCGACCGACGTCGACATTCATGCGCGCGAGATCCTACGCATGCGCGAAGAATTGAACGTGATCTTGGCCAAGCACACGAAGCAGCCGATCAAAAAAATTCAGGTCGATACCGAACGCGATTATTTTTTGAGTGGTGAAGAAGCGAAGGAGTACGGAATCGTCGACGAAGTCGTTACGTTCCGCGACAAGGGCAAAAAAATGGAACTTGTCGGAAAGGGTAAATCATGACGCGCGGCTTTGTCGAAGATCCGGCGAATTTAAGTTGTTCGTTCTGCGGTAAATCGCAGAAAGAGGTGCGCAAGCTCATCGCGGGCCCCACGGTCTACATCTGCGACGAGTGCATCGATCTCTGCAACGACATCATCGCGGAGGAGAACGCGCGCGCGACGCAGGTCGTCTCGCGTTCCAGCGTCCCGAAACCCTCCGATATCAAGAAAATCCTCGATGAATACGTCATCGGCCAGGAGCGCGCCAAGCGCACGCTTTCGGTGGCCGTGCACAATCATTACAAACGCATCGAAAATAAGGGTACGTCGACCGACGTCGAACTGCAGAAGAGCAACATCCTACTGATCGGCCCCACAGGATCAGGTAAGACTTTGCTCGCGCAGACGCTGGCGAAGATCTTGAACGTACCGTTCACCATCGCGGACGCCACGACGCTCACCGAAGCGGGTTATGTCGGTGAAGACGTCGAAAACATCATCCTGAATCTCCTGCAGGCCGCCGACTACGACAAGGCGCGCGCCGAGCGCGGCATCGTCTACATCGATGAGATCGATAAAATCTCGCGCAAATCCGACAGCCCGTCGATCACGCGCGACGTCTCCGGCGAAGGTGTGCAGCAGGCCTTGTTGAAAATCATCGAAGGCACCGTCGCAAACGTGCCTCCGAAAGGCGGACGCAAACATCCGCAGCAGGAATTCATCCCGATCGACACGACGAACATTCTCTTCATCTGCGGCGGGGCTTTTGTCGGATTGGATGAACTCATCGCGCGCCGCGGCGGCACGAAGAACATGGGATTCGGCGCCGAGATCAAGAGCAAGCAAGACAAGAACCTCACGAAGCTTCTCGAAGACGTGCAGACCGAGGATTTATTGAAGTTCGGTCTCATCCCCGAGTTCATCGGCCGTTTGCCCGTTATCGCGACCTTGGGCGAGTTGGACGAAGAGGCCTTGATCGACATCCTGACCCGTCCGCGCAACGCCTTGATCAAACAATATCAGCGCCTCTTCGAGTTCGAGCGCGTCAAGGTCAAGTTCACGCCTCAGGCGCTGCAGACGGTCGCGAAGGAATCCATTAAACGCAAATCAGGGGCTCGGGGTCTCCGGGCCATCTTAGAAAACGTCATGCTCGACATCATGTATGACGTCCCGTCCCGTACCGGCGTGAAGGAGATCGTCATTTCCGACGACGTGATCCTCAAAAAAGCGGAACCCGTCTACGTCTACGAAAAGAAAGCGGAATCGGCTTAAAAGGCCGTTCCTGTTTTAAAATAGGCCACAGGGCCTTGCGCTTTCGTAAAGGCGACTTAATTTGAGTGCGTTGTTGCCCGTTTTGGTGAGTTTTCCGCCCTGCAAAGGGATGAAGTTCTAAACCAAGGAGTGGGACATTATGTTTGGAGATCGTTCTAGCTCATCGGATAAGCCTCAAGGATATTTAGTTCCGCTGTTGCCTCTTCGGGACATCATCGTGTTTCCGCACATGGTTGTGCCCCTGTTCGTGGGACGCGAGAAGTCGATTACGGCTCTCGAAGAAGCGATGACGAAGGAAAAAGACGTCCTGCTCGCGGCGCAGGTGAACCCCAAGACCAACGACCCGCGCGACGAGGACATCTATAAGGTCGGCACGCTCGGTACGATCATCCAGTTGCTGCGCCTGCCTGACGGTACGGTCAAAGTCCTGATCGAAGGCAAACGCCGCGCGCGCATCAAGCGTTTCGTGCCGAACAACTCGCATTTCTTGGTCGAGGTCGAAGAGATTCTCGAAAACCGCGAGATCACGGTCGAAGTCGAAGCCCTGATGCGCGAGATCAAAGCGGCGTTCGAAAATTACGTCAAACTCAACAAGCGCATTCCGCCCGAAATGCTCGCTTCCGTCGCGACGATCGATGATCCGTCGCGCTTGGCTGACACCATCGTGGCGCATCTGTCGCTGAAGTTACCCGAGAAACAGAAAATCCTGGAAATCGAAAGCCCGGCCGAAAGACTGGAAAGGCTCTACAGCCAAATCCAGACCGAGATCGAAATCCTTCAGGTCGAAAAGAAAATCCGCACGCGCGTCAAGAAGCAGATGGAGAAGACGCAGAAGGAATATTACCTGAACGAACAGATGCAGGCGATCCAGCGCGAGCTGGGCGAACGCGACGAGTTCAAGGGCGAGCTCCAAGAATTAGAAGACAAGATCAAAAATAAAAAGATGTCCGCCGAGGCCACGAAGAAGGCGAAGAAAGAATTCAAGAAACTGAAGATGATGAGTCCGATGTCCGCGGAAGCGACCGTCGTGCGCAATTACATCGACTGGATTCTGTCCTTGCCGTGGTCCGAGATGACTGAAGACAAGATCGACATCAAAGAAGCCGGCCGCATTTTGGATGAGGATCATT
>JBPOJN010000071.1:0-3344 GCA_052033505.1 Myxococcota bacterium
TCGGACGCTCTGACCCGGACTTCGCGTGGGAAAACACCGACCGCGTCGGCGATCTCTTGCGGCTTGCGGGCGATAAAGGGAAAACCGTCTCAGGCCTCGAGACGACTCTTTCCCACAAATCCAAAGAAGCCGCGTCGGTCACGGCTAAACTCTAATTTTTCAAAAATTTTAAAAGGGAGCTTCCATGGCGATTTCCTCTTACGACATCAAAGATAAAAACCTAGCCGAACAAGGCCGGTTGCGCCTCGAATGGGCGGCTCAGACCATGCCCGTCGTACGGGAAATCACGAAACGTTTCGAAAAGGAAAAGCCCCTGAAAGGTTTGAAAATCGCCGCGTGCCTGCACGTCACGACGGAGACGGGTTATTTGATGTTGGCGTTGAAAGCCGGAGGGGCCGATCTCACGATTTGCGCGTCTAATCCGCTTTCGACCCAAGACGACTTGGCCGCAACCCTCGTCGTCCATCATGACATCCCGGTCTTCGCGATCAAAGGCGAAGACAATAAGACTTACTACCAGCACATCGAAGCGACGTTGGATGCGAAGCCCATTTTCACAATGGACGACGGTGCCGATCTCGTCACGATGCTTCATCAAAAAAGACAGAACCAATTGAAAGACGTCTTAGGCGGCACCGAAGAAACGACGACAGGCGTCGTCCGCTTGCGGAGCATGGAAAAAGACAAAGTGCTCGCCTACCCCATCGTCGCGGTCAATGAAGCGATGACGAAGCATCTGTTCGATAACCGCTACGGCACCGGTCAAAGCACGATGGATGGCATCATCCGCGCGACCAACCGCCTCATGTCGGGTCTCGTTTTCGTCGTCGCCGGCTACGGCTGGTGCGGCAAAGGCCTCGCGATGCGCGCCCGCGGATTGGGTAGCCGTGTCGTGGTGACTGAAATCGATCCCTTGAAAGCGCTTGAAGCCGCGATGGACGGATTCCAAGTCCTGCCCATGGACGACGCGGCGGCGATCGGTGACGTGTTCTGCACCGTCACCGGCAACAAAGACATCTTGGTCCAAAAGCATTTCGAAAAAATGAAAGACGGCGTCATCCTCTCGAACTCCGGACATTTTAACGTCGAAATCGACATCGACGCCTTGAACAAATCCTCGAAGTCGCACCGCAAAATCCGTGATTTCGTCGAAGAATACGTCATGGCCGACGGCCGCCGCATTAACCTTCTCGGCGAAGGCCGCTTGATCAACCTGGCCTCCGCCGAAGGCCACCCTTCGAGCGTCATGGATTTGAGCTTCGCGAACCAAGCGCTCGCCGCGGAATACGTCGTGAAAAATGCCAAGAGCCTCGAGAAAAAAGTCTACGGCGTCCCCGAAGCCATAGACCGCGAAATCGCGGCCATGAAACTCCGCCACATGAACATGGCCATCGACGTCCTCACGCCGGAACAAGAGAGATATATGGCGTCTTGGAACGAGGGAACCTAAAGGTTCCCTGGAGAACGAAGGCACCTAAACGAAAAATAAGATTTCAGCCCGGAACCCTTAAATAGCGCGGCAGCGGCGGTGCCAGAGATTCTGACGCGTGAGAGGTAAAGGCTCGGGCGGCAAGAGTAGCGATGTGCGAGGCGCGCGGCGTATGAAAGACGGGAGAAGCCGCCGTAACGCCCGTGGCGCTGAAAACTTCGGAAGGACAAATGGCCACACCGTTCCCGAGCAAGATCGCCGGCTTTTTCAGGTCTTTCAATTCTTGCGCAAGAACTTGCACGGAGACTGCGGCTTCGGGCTGAAGCAATACGAGTTCGTTGCCGTTACGTTCGAAAAATCCCCGATACACTTCCGACCGGAACGCGTTCACCACCGGCACGACGACCCCGGAAAAATAAAAAGCGTTTTGAGCCAAGCCTTCTAACGAAGAAATTCCTATGACCGGTTTTCCGTGAGCCGCACCAAAACCCTGCGCGGTGGCGAGCCCTATCCTCAAACCGGTAAACGATCCCGGTCCCGTCGACACAGCATACAGATCGATATCCTTCGAAAGAAGGCGTGCGTCTTTCAGGAGGCGGTCGATCGCCGGCAGGAGACTTTCGGAATGACGGACGGACACGCCGAGCAAGGTCTCACCGACTAAGACACCGTCCTCGACCAAGGCGACGCTTCCGGTGAGCGTCGACGTTTCCAAGGCTAAGATCTTCATGAGGAGGTTCGAGGATTAACGAAACAAGTGCTTGGCTTTTTCGAGGAGGGAATGAAATCCCCAGACGCTATCGACATCGTTCATGGTCACCAAAATCATCAGCGAAATCAGAAGGAAAAAACCCGCCTGCTCGATCATGCCGCGCACCCGCACCGAAAGAGGCCTGCGAATGACGCCTTCAATCGCGAAAAACAAAAGATGCCCTCCGTCCAAGGCCGGAAGCGGCAAGAGATTCAACAGGCCTAATTGCAGGCTTAAAAAAGACAGGAAGTAGAGGAAGTCCGAAAGCCCCGATTCTGCGGCCATGGCGGATGCCTGCGCGATGCGGATCGGCCCCCCCAAGGTTTTGTAGGATAACTGGAACGTCACCAGCCGGCCCAAAACCGACAGGGTCAATTTTGAGAGCTTTAAGTTTTCTTCCCATCCCTTGGCGACGGCTTCGGTGAAACCGTATTTTTTGCGGGCAAACGCCTCGTCCTGACCCATCTCGCTTTTCTTGACGCCGATCAGCCATTTTTTAAGTCCGTCATCGTAGCGGGGCGTGATTGACAGCGGCACTTCGGCATCGCCGCGTTGCACCAGCATCGAAACGGGTTTGCCGTCGCTTTTCCCGACTTCTTCCGTAAGTTCGACCCAGCTCTCGATCGGAGTCTCGCCGACTTTCAAAACGCGGTCTCCAGGATGCAAACCGCCCCGCCCCGCCGGCCCGTCCGGCTGCACTTCGTCAATGACCGGGTCGTTGCCGATGAAATAAGATGGCTCGACGCCTAAAGTCCCCGCGTGCGTGTCGGGGGATTTGTCGATTTTTACGGTCTTGGTGAGAATTTCGTCGCCGCGGCGGAACTTGAGAGGAACCTCTTCCTCCCCGTGGATCAGCACGAAGTTCAAGAAATCCCTCCAGTGCTCCATTTTTTGATTCCCGATCTCGAGAATTTCGTCGCCTTTTCTCAAATCGGCACGCGCCGCGACGGAATTTTTCTTCAATCCGATCACGACCGGTTTTTGATCCAAAAAGACCGGCTCCATACGACCCAACATGAAGACCAAGGGCAAGAGCGCCAACGCGAGCACGAGATTCATCGCGGGGCCGGCGAAGACGACGATGATTTTCTGCCACAAGGGACGCAGGGAATATTTTTTCTCGCGTGGGGCCGCGGCAGAGTCGCTCGTTTCGGCCGGGTCTTC
>JBPOJN010000066.1:0-9307 GCA_052033505.1 Myxococcota bacterium
CGAGAAGGAAAACAAACACCGCGCCTTAGACGACATCCAGGAATCAATCGCAGAACTGAAGATTTATTTAAGTTACGTGACGTCCCCGACCACTAAATCCCCCTCATAAATGGCGCATAGCGTCACCATGGAGAAAAAAATCTCACATGAGATCAAAGTCTCCATTTTTCGATTGACCTCGTCTCAGAAAGGACTATTCACGGGAAAAATAGAGACGCATCGGAGGGCTTATGCCGGAAGAAAAACGCATAGATTCAAAAATAGATTCTTTTTGGAACGTCGTGCCGGTACGTGATTTTCAGAATCTCTCGGCCATCCAGGAAAAAACAACGGGTGAGATCGTCGCGACGGTCAAAGACGAATTCGCGGAGGCCTTTGCGACGTTTCCGGAGCTGGTGAGAGCAAGCCGCGATATTTTCGAAAAACTGAGCAACCAACACCCCACCTGGGGACCCAACAGCCCACTGGGACGTCTGGAACAAGCCCTGAAAAAACTGCCGCCGATTTATTCCGGAAGGGTTAAACCCACCTAGGACAATTGCACGCCGAGTAAAGTCCCGACGAAGTACGTCGCCGCCCCCGCACAGCCACCCACAAAGAGCATCCGAAAACCGCCCCAAAAAGCGTTCTTGCCCGTAAAAAGACTTAAAGTCGCACCCACCGCGAAAAGCGAACATGCCGTCACACCAATCGCCACGAAAAGGGCCCGCGAGCCCGTCGAAAATAAAAAAGGCAAGAGCGGCAGCAACGCACCGAAGGAAAAAGAAAGGAACGAAGCAATCGCCGCTCCCCAAGGCGAACCCAAGTCTTCAGGGTTCAAGCCCAGCTCCTCGCGCGCCAAGGCATCCAAGGCCTTTTCGGGATCACTGATTAATTTCGTCGCCAGCGCGTGCGCGGTTTCACGGGGAAGACCTTTCGCCTCGTAGATCAGGGCAAGCTCTTCCGCTTCTTCTTCCGGATAGAGCTTCAATTCCTCGCGCTCGAGACCGATTTGATATTCGAACATCTCTCTCTGGGATTTGACCGAAATGAACTCCCCCGCACCCATCGAAAACGCACCAGCGAGCAATCCCGCGATGCCGGAGAGCAGGATGATCTTCGGGTCGCCGCCCGAACCGGATACGCCGCCCGCGATACCTAAGATCAAGCTCGCATTGGAGACCAAACCGTCGTTGATCCCGAAGACGGCGGCACGCAAATTTCCCCCGGTAGATACGGTTCGATGACGGCGGCCGATTTCGTCGACGTTCTTGGGCGTCGCATGGCCTTGCAGGAGCGACGTTGAATACACCGACATGCCGCGCACTTTCAGCGTGGCCAGGATGTTCTTGATGCGCCCCGGTCCCAGTAAGGTGACCAAGGCACCGACGATAACGACACGCGGACCGGGAAAATATTGACTTGGAACCTTTTCGCCGGCGGCCCGCATTTTCTCGGCCCAAATCTCCGCTTGCTTCTCAGCCTCGAAGCTCAATTTCTGAAAAAGGTCTCCGCGCTGGTTGCCGCCTTCCTTCTTAGCGAGGATTTTATAAAGGAATGCGGATTGTTTTTCGGACGTCCAGCTTCTCAAAAAATTCATTGTTCAGCTTTCTTAGCAGAGGTAGTGCTCCACCGCCATGGCAAATCCAACCACGAACGAACCCCATAAAATCATTTTTTCGATGTCCCGCGTCGGCCGCGTCCATCCGCCGAAGAAGGAAGTGTTGAAAAACATTTCCTTGTCCTTTTTCTACGGCGCGAAGATCGGCGTGTTGGGACTAAACGGCTCCGGAAAGAGCAGCCTGCTGCGCATCATCGCGGGCGAGGACCGCGATCACACCGGCGAAGTGCATTTTTCGAAGGATTACTCCATCGGCTTACTCGAACAGGAGCCCCGCCTCGATCCGAACAAAACCGTCAAAGAATGCGTCTCCGAAGGCGTCCAGCCCGTCGTCGATCTCTTGAAAGAATTCGACGAGATCAATAACAGTTTCGCAAATCCCATGTCCGACGACGAGATGGCGAAGCTCCTGGAGCGACAGGCCTCCGTCCAAGAAAAACTCGACCAGAACAACGCCTGGGAACTCGACAACCGCCTCGAACTCGCGATGGAAGCCCTCCGCTGCCCTCCGAGCGATCAGAAAGTCGAAAAACTCTCCGGCGGTGAAAAGCGCCGTGTAGCTTTATGCCGCCTGCTTCTCAAAGAACCCGACATCTTGCTCTTGGACGAACCGACCAACCATCTCGACGCCGAATCCGTCTTCTGGCTCGAGCGCCATTTGCAGCAATACAAAGGCACGGTCATCGCGGTCACCCACGATCGTTATTTCTTGGACAACGTCGCCGGATGGATCCTCGAACTCGACCGCGGCCACGGCATCCCGTGGAAGGGAAATTATTCGTCTTGGTTGGCTCAAAAAGACGAACGCATGCGCCTCGAGGAAAAAGCCGACCAGAAACGGGTCAAAACTTTAGAGCGCGAACTCGAATGGGTGCGCCAGTCCCCCTCCGCGCGCCGCGCGAAGAGCAAGGCCCGCGTCTCGAATTACGAGACGTTGATGAACCAGGCTAACGAACAGCGCGAAAACGACCTCGAAATCTACATCCCGCCCGGGCCGCGTTTGGGTGAAGTGGTCGTGGAAGCCAAAAACATCTCGAAGGCCTTCGGGGAAAACCTGCTCTTCGAAAATTTAAGCTTCGCGCTCCCGCGCGGCGGCATCGTCGGCGTGATCGGCCCCAACGGCGCCGGTAAATCGACGTTGTTTAAGATGATTATGGGCCTGGAAAAACCCGACTCGGGCACGTTCAAGGTCGGCGAGACCGTAAAACTCGGATACGTCGACCAAAATAGATTTTCTCCGGAAGACACGCGTAACGTTTGGGAAGTCCTCTCCGGCGGCCTGGACTTAATCAAGCTCGGCACGAAAGAAGTAAATTCCCGCGCCTACGTCGCCCGCTTTAATTTCTCCGGCACGGACCAACAGAAACCCATCAACATCCTCTCCGGCGGCGAACGCAATCGCGTACACCTGGCGCTGACGTTGAAAGACGCCGGTAACGTCCTGCTCTTAGACGAGCCGACCAATGACTTGGACGTCAATACATTACGTGCCCTGGAAATCGCGCTCGAAAATTTCGGCGGCTGCGCGGTCGTCATCTCCCACGATCGTTGGTTCCTGGACCGCATCGCGACGCACATGCTCGCCTTCGAAGGCGACAGCCGCGTGGTGTGGTACGACGGAAATTTCTCGGAATACGAAGAGGACAAGCGCCGGCGCTTAGGCCCGGAGGCGGACAAAGTTTCGAGGATCCACTACAAGAAACTCAAGCGGGATTGATACTTCACGCCTACGAAGGATATGTCCGTCCTCCAAAGACCTCTTTTTTTAACGTGTCATAGACTTCCCGATAGACCCTTCCCAGGTTTCGGGTTTCAGCATTGGCTTGAAGCTTCTGAATGTGGGTGCGCAGGCTTTGACCGTCAACGATGTAATTAAAAACGGTCATATCCAGAAAATCCCTCGGCAGATCGTGTTCGTATTTATCGCGATGCTCCCTCTTCTCTTCCGCACGGGATTTATTATGGCCGCTGATCATTTCATAATTTCCCTCGTACGCGTGGCCTTCGAGAATTTTACCGGCGCTCATGAGAGAGTGGTTTTGGGCGCGATAATCGCTCGAGACGTCACGTAAAACGCGATAGAGACAATGGCGGATCACGTTCAAGCGCGAACGGATATCCGAGAGATCTTCGAGCAAAACCGTGTCTAAGTGAATCGTCCGGGACTGCTGTGGATAGGGTCCAGAGGTCAACCAAACATCGCGCGTGTATTTTTGGAAAATAATATCGGGAAAAATATCTAGAACGGCCCGTAAATATTCCGCGAGTTCCGGCTTCACCGTCGTACCTGGCGCGATAGAGATCTTGATCCCGCGATCTTCACCGTAGTGCCTAAGACTCTCCAGGGAATGAGGCTGTCCCGGAAGGGAAATCCTCGATTCTTTCCGCCATCGCTCATAAGCGTCGAAGAGATCTTGTTCCACCTTGACCTGCCGGTCATGGAAGTGAATCGAAGGTCCTTCCACGCCTCTGACGATGGTATAACCAGATCCGACGAGAACATCGTTGCCTTTCAACCATTTCCCAATGTCCCAGCTTAAGAAGCCTATCTGCCTTAAATAAGATCCCCTTCCGAATTCTCGAATATCTTTCTCAAAAATCTCATGGGCTGTCATCGCCGTCGCGGAGATACCTGTGGAAGAGGAAACGGCCTCTTCGCGATAAGGACCGCCTCTTGGCAGAGCTGGATTTTGAGGCTCTATGAGGCGAGACAACTCTTGATGAGGTCCCGGGCCTGCCTTGAAAACCGTCGATCCTTCGGACGAAGAGGGAGGGGAAGAAAGTTCCGGAGCTTGGGGTTGATTTCTAAAAAAAATATTTCTAAAAAAATTTCCGATACCCTTTAAAGCCACAAAACCTCCCTAAAGAAGTCCCTCATCTTGATCCTTACGTTATCGATCTCTCGAGCCTTTTGTTGCCCAAATTAACGAAGGACGATACTTCCAAAAACGAAATGAAATGGTGGCTCTACATCCTCCGCTGTCGGGACGGGTCTTTTTACACAGGCATCGCGATCGATCCGAAAGAGAGATTGAAGCAACATAACAGCGGCAAAGGAGCGCGCTACACGCGCGGACGCGGGCCTTCGCGGATCGTTTATCGTGAAGAATGCGGAAATCGGTCGAAGGCCTTGAAACGAGAATGCGCGGTGAAGAAACTGTCGCGCGACGAAAAGAAAAAACTGATCCGTAAAAAAACTTAACCCACGCCGACGGGTCCGGTGTCGGGACAGCGCGGCTTGCAAATCCAGCGGCCCTTCCTCATCTCGCCTTCCTGAGGGGAAATGAAAGTGCCGCAGAGACCGCAGGCGACCATTTCATGGGCTTCGGGATTTTTCACCATGCGGTCGGGGCCGGGCTTGTTGGGACCGAACAGTCCGCCGAAGACGCGGTTCATCAAACGAAACACGACGAAGAAAACCAGGCTTAAGAGTAAGAGGCGCAGCATAGGAAGGATACTCCCCTAGTCCGCCATCTGACTCAAGAGTTCTTCGTATTTGCGGTTATGTTGATCGTAATCGCGTTGCAGCGGCTCCAAACGGCCGAACAGCGTCTCGATCTCTTCCTGACACTCCTTCACGTGATAGGAGACCTTGAAAATATCGTCGACCTTACCCTCGCGCGAGGCGGCTTCGAGTTTTTGGTTCGCCTCCGCCACTTCTTTTTCCAGACGTCCGATCTCGGACTCCAAGTGGTCGATCTGTTTTTTCAAAGGCGTCAGGGTCTTGGATTTTTCCGCGATCACGTCGGCCCTTTGTTTGCGCAGGTCTTTTTTATTCGCGCCTTCTTTAGAAACGGAAGCCGAGGGTTTTTCGATTTTCTCTTCTTTCTTCTTTTTATCTTTCTTAGGCCCGCCTTCGTCTTCCCAGCCGACTCTCTCCAAAAAGTCCTCGTAGTTCCCGTCGAAGACGGTCGCCGTGCCGCCCTGGAAAATGATCAACTTCGTCGCGATCTCCCGCAAGATCATTTCGCTATGGGTCACGATGATGACCGCGCCTTCGAACGTCTCGATCGCGTCGAGCAAGGCCTCGATCGAGGGCATGTCCAAGTGGTTCGTGGGTTCGTCCAAAAATAAAAGATTGGCCGGCTGCGCGAGGATCTTGCCCAACATCACGCGGCTCTTCTCGCCGCCGGAGAGAACTTTGACTTTCTTTTCCGCCAAGTCCCCCGAAAACATCATGAGTCCGCAAAGACTGCGCACGGCCGTGCGCCCGAGCGTGGGATTCGCGCGGTCGATTTCGTCTTCGACGGTGTTTTTAGGATCCAAGCGGTCGATGTTCGTCTGTCCGAAATAGCCCAAGCGCACGTTCGGGTGCGTCCTGATGTCGCCCTTCTGCGCCTTCAGGTCGCCGGAGAGCACGTTTAGAAAAGTCGATTTGCCGCGGCCGTTCTTCCCGATGATCGCGACGCAATCGCCGGCCTGGACGTTCAAATGCACGTTCTGGAACAATGGGGAGGCGGGATCGTAGCCGAAGGTCAGATCCTTGATCTCCATGACCGTCTTCGCCTCGAACGGCGCGTAGTGAAATTTAAAATCCAACTCCTCTATATGGGCGAGCCGTGCCTTCGACGGCATCTTATCCAACATCTTGATGCGCGACTGGACCGCGGCGGCTTTCGTCGCCTGCGCGCGGAAACGGTCGACGAAGGCCTGGATTTCCTTGCGGCGTTTTTCTTCGTTCACGCGCGTCTTTTCGTGGATCTCTTCTTCCTGCGCGATCTGTTCGTAAAGTTTAGCCGTGGGACCCGGCACTTTGCGCAACTTGCCACGGTGGATGGCGGCCGTGTGCGTGCTCACGCTGTCCATGAATTCACGGTCGTGCGAGATAAGGATGATTTCTCCGGGCCATTGCCTCAAAAATTTCGTGATCCAGCGGATGGATACGATGTCGAGATAGTTCGTCGGTTCGTCGAGCAAGAGCAGGTTCGGATGCGAGACCAAGACCTTCGCCAAATTCAAGCGCACCTGGAATCCGCCTGAGAACGACTGCGGCGTTTTGTAGAGGTCTTCGTAACTGAATCCCAGGCCGAACAGGATCGCTTCGACCTTGTACTGATCGTGTTCTTCACCGGGAGGCAACCCCAGACATCCTTCTTCGACAACGGTGGGCTGCGTGAAATGAAGATGCTGCGCCAAGTGGCCGATGCGGTAGCCCCGCGGCAACGTGATCGCGCCTTCGTCGGGCGACTCTTCGCCCAGGATCATGCGGAACAACGTCGACTTGCCGTGGCCGTTGCGGCCGACCAGTCCCAACCTTTCTCCCGGCGTCATCTGCAGGGAAATGCCGTCGAAGAGGACTTGGGAACCGAAGTGCTTGGATAGGTTTTGAATCGAGATCATAATGAAAAAACCCTGTACCGTGAGGTACAGGGTTTCTCGTGTTGGACTTTATTTAAAATTAAGTTTTGGAGACTTCCGTGGCGAATTCGCCTTTCGGGCCCTGGCCGATGGAGAACTCCACCTGCTGACCTTCGGCTAAGGAACGATAGCCCTCACCCTGGATGTTGCTGTGGTGGACGAAAAGATCTTTTCCACCCTGCTCAGGCGTGATGAAGCCGTACCCCTTGGCATCGTTGAACCATTTGACGGTTCCCTTTTGTTTGGACATACTGTCCTCCTTTTTTCATGCGCGAATTGTGGTGACGATTGTTGCGAGGTACTATACCCCGGGGAGAGAGATGACTCACCTGCCTGTGACAACTTTCGTGCATCAAACCCTTCGCCTTCTTAAATAAGTTGTAAAGGTCTTAAACCAAAAGAGGCAAGTAAAAATTATGAACAATCCTACTCCCAACGCCGCAAATCCTACGCTCCAGGCGCCCGCAGACCTAACGCGCGAAGAAAAACAACTTCGTAACCTGATGCAATTTTGGACAGTTCTCTTCGGACTAGGCGCGGTGGCGTTTTTATTGTTCGGGGATTGGATTCTTTACGGCGGGAATTTCATATCGCGCGAGATACTGAAACTCGATTGGCCCGTCATGCCCCAGCCGACCGAACGTTTCTGGTTGTCGTTGACCGTTTCCATGATGGCCACGATCACGATGATCTCGCGTTACATCGCCAAAAATGTGCGGCAAAATATCGTGCTCACGAGTTTTCTGTTGGTTTCGAAACTGACGTCGACCTCTGTCATGCTCTCGGCGTTTTTCTGGGATCACCGTTATTTCAATTATCTGCTGGGTTCGGTCTTCTGCGACGGTCCGATCTTCGTGATCACGTGGATCTTTTATCGGCGGGCGCTGAAGAGCCTGATGATTCCGCCGTGTTTAAAGACGCCTGCGTGAGCTTGCCTTCGCGCCGGACGTCCAACCCCGTCCAGAAAATGCAGAGCAAGAACATCTGGTAGAAATAAAAGATCCAAAGCGCGCCCAGCACGAGCGAAGACAGAGAGCCATAGATCACGTTGTATTGAACCAAGTTCCTTGCCGCAAAGGTCCGGAATCCAAATTGACCCAGCCCCAAGGCGGTTGAAAAAAGAAGCCCTCCCAGCACGATCCTCTTCGGGTGTATCCTCGCCGCAGGCAAAAGCGTCACTACCAAAAGAAACATCAAAAAAGCCGAAAGAATAAAAACGCTGCGGGAACCGACGATCGCGGGGAAGTTCCAGCCGAAATACAACAAAGCCTTTCGTAAAGATCCCATCACTAAAGGCGTAAACAACACGGCCATGGTGCCGACGAGCCAGACCAAGAAAAAAAGGCGCGTCATCAAAAAATGCCGGCGTCGGTCGGTGTGTAGGAGTTCATTTACGATGCGTTCGAGATTCAAATAAATAAGGCGCGCGCCGAACAAAAGCCCGATGCCGCCCAGCCACCCAAAAGTTTTTTTCTTCTCAAAAATGGAATTCAGGTTGGACACGATCATTTTGCTCTGTAGAGGGAAAAATTGGGCAATCATGCGCATGGTCTCGCGCTGGATGGCCTCACGCGGCACGAAATATTCCATGAATGCCAAGACAAACAGCATCAGAGGAACGATCGAAGTAATGGTGTAAAAACTAAGGCTCGCGGATTTATTCGTGAAATCCAGACGGCGGTAGGATTGATAGTAATAACGAGCCTTCGTGAACGCCGTCACCAGGTAAGACATCAAACCCCTCTAAAGGATTCCGGGGATTTCCGCAACGCATCCACCGCGCGCGTCAGCCCTTCGATCGTCAGCGGAAACATGGGGAAGAGTTTCGCGATCGTCTGGATCGTCGGGTGGTAGGACCAGACACGTTCGGGTTCGGGATTGAGCCAGACCGATTTTTCGAAGTGATTTTTCAACCGCTGCAACCACGCGATGCCCGTGGTTTCGTTGTGTTCCCAATAGCTAATGTTGCCGCCCTTCGCGAAGAGCTCGTACGGGCTCATACAGGCATCACCGACGTAGACCACGTAATACGACTCGCGGAATTTCCTAAAAAGCTCTTCCGTCGACACCCAATGGCGCTGCTCGATGTCCGAATAGAGTCGCTCATAGACGCAGTTGTGGAAATAATAATGATGGAACGCCTTGAAGTGACTGGATGCGTTCGCCGCGGAAAAAAGCGTTTCGACCAAGTGCGCGAACGCGTCCATACTGCCGCCGACATCCATAAGCAGCAGAAGCTCGGTTTGGTTTTTATGCGGGGCTTCGAAGACCAAGTCGATGTCGCCGGCGTTGCGGCAGGTGTTGTCGATGGTCTTGTCGAGATTCAACTCAAGCCGGCTGCCCACGCGG
>JBPOJN010000062.1:0-10519 GCA_052033505.1 Myxococcota bacterium
TTTGATCGCAAAAAAGTTGAAAACAAATAAAACGCCCAAAAAAATGGCTAAACCTAAAAAGGCCAAAGCGAAGAAAAAAGCGCCCGCGAAAAAGTCCAAAGCGAAAAAAAGCAAGAAGTAGGGACACGCGTTTTCATTCGCAAAGATTTATGGCCGGATGAAGGTGCCGGTTAAAAAAGCCGGCGCCTTCATCCGTGCTGAAGTACTCTCTCCGATGTTTCTTTTAAACTGACTGCGGTTTCCAAAGTCAGAGCCTCAAACGCCTCTTCCAATCGCCTTGCACGCTTGATGCGGGCAAACCAATCACAGTCCTGATTTTTCATCGAAACGATTTTAAGCCACTGCTTCAGGCGGCAGAGCGTGTATCCTGAATAATTTTCCTGATAAAGCCCCCGGCATACCTCTGCGAAACGTTTCAGCAGCGGTACCCAATCGGCGAGGTGCGGCGTCTCGGCCGTCTCTGCGTTCGTTTGTAACGTGAGGTTTAAGTCGCGTGCGATCCGTGCGGGAAGCGAAAGGTCTGCCAGAGCACCACGGCCCAACATGAAATGCGTGCAGCCGGTCTCATCTTGGCAACGCCGGAAGTCTTCCAACGTCCAGATTTCGCCGTTCGCGATCACGGGAATGTCCAGGCGCCGTCGTACGTCGCCGATCGGTCTCCAATAGGCGGGTGGGGTGTAGGCCTGCATGCGCGTCCTTCCGTGGATCGTGATCCAGCTCGCGCCGCCTTTGGCCGCGGCGTCCGCGTTTTCATGGATGGAATTCATGTCGTCCCAGCCGAGCCTGAGTTTCGCAGAGACGGGGATAGGTGCAGGGACTGCGGCTCGAACGGCGGAAACGATATCGGTAATCCGCTTCGGATATTTGAGGAGGGTAGCGCCTCCGTCGTGGCGGTTCACGGTTTGAGCGGGGCAGCCGAAATTCAAATCGATACCGGGCGCGCCGATAAGGCACGCGATCGCGGCGGCTTCCGCCATTTTTTCGGGATCACCGCCCAGGATCTGTACCTGGACGGGCAATCCCGAGGGTGTTTTTCCATCTGTGAGCAATTCGGGTACATAGCGGTAGAAGACTTTTTCCGGCGGGATCTGCGGACCCACGCGCACGAACTCGGCCACCGAATACGTCCAGCTTCCGCGCTCGGAGAGAAACACGCGCATCGGGGCGTCGATAACGCCTTCCATGGGAGCCATGACGACGGAAGCGGGATTATGCGTAGGAAAAGGAAACAAGGATGAAAGGCGTTTTAAAGAGCGAAAAACGACATCCGTCCTCCGCCGTAGCTTTCGACGCTAATTTCTAGATCCACGCGTGAGGAGGGGGTGGCGATGAGTTTCGCGATCTCTTCAGGAATAGGCGGGGCAACTTTAAGGTCTCGAAGGGCTAAATGTGGAAATCCTTTGGCGTTCAGAAGGCTTGCGCAGACGTTTAAGACTTCGCGTAAGTTCTCGAAAAGCCCTTCAGCCAGCTTTCCGGCTTTAACGGATTCATTGACGATCGCCATGGGGATGCGGGTGAGGGCGGCGGCGATGCTACCTCCTAACGCCATGTCGCACAGGCAAGCGACGGCGAATTCTCTCGTGTCGGTAATGTAGGCTGCGACGTTGAGGGCTTGGGTCGCCGGGGGAGCCCAAGGCGCGGCTGTTTTGATTTCAATTTTTTTCCCCGTCAATTCCGAGAGCAGAGACGTCGCCGCTTTGGTTTCGGGTAAAAAATAATTTCCCATCATCTTCTCCCTTTAAGATTCTTTTTTTCTCAAGATTAAAAGTCGGGCTGGGACCGGACCCAATTGCACTTGGGCGACCACGGCTTCCTGGTGATCTCCAGATTCGATTTGCCCAGTAAAAAACAAAGGCAAGCCCAGCTGGATCGAGGGCATGGTCCCACTCATTTGTCGTTTAACGCCGCCCGCGACTATATTGACGATTTCACCCATGGCGTCGACGACGTCTCCGTCGGGAAGGTCCGCTTCATCGGAGCCCATGCCTAGCATGGCTTTCGCCAAAGATTGGCAGTTTTTCTTATCCGTGACTAACCCTAATTGGAGGGAGCCGGTGTCGCCGACCAGGGAGATGTAGGATCCCGACAGACCGATGGGAATTTCTTCGGTCACTTCCTCGAGCGTGCAGCCGTCAAATCCCAAGGTGCTCGTAGTCAATTCGGCCGTGGCTTCCTTCATCGCGCCCAGCCAGTCTTTGATGTTGATTGTAGACGATGTCATTTGATGACTCCTTCTAACATTTTTTGAAAATTTTCTACCGTGAACGGTTTGGCGATCAGAAATAAAGCTCCTGATTCGTGTGCTTTTTGGCGAATTTCTTCGGTGGATTCGGAGGTCACGAATCCGAATTTGACTTGAGAGCCAATTTTTCGAAGTTCGGTCAAGAGCTCGATCCCGGTCATTTCCGGCATGTTCCAGTCGCTGAGAACCAAGTCGGGAGGGGATGCCTGGATGGCCTTGAGCGCTTCGGCACCATTGGAGGCTTCCGAGTAGGTATGCGCCTCGAATCCGGCTTGTTTCAGATTTCGCAGCACGATGGTCCGCATGGCCTTGCTGTCGTCAACGATCAGTATTTTCATAAATTCTCCCCCTTTTGAAAGTGACACCACTTTATCCGAGAATCGCTTCTATCTCCACCAAGAGTTTTTGGGTTTCGAACGGTTTTTGGATAAAACCCACGCGACCGGTTTGTCTCAATTGTGCGATGGGACCGCTCTCGGCGTATCCGCTGATGAAAATCGCCTTAAGATCTCGTTTTAGTTTCCCCATTTCTTTGTAGGCTTGGATGCCTTGTATTTTTGGCATCATGACGTCTAGGAGAACGAGAGTTAGTTCTGCATGGTGCTCCCGAAATATCTCCAGCGCTTCTTCTCCATCGCAGGCTATGAGGACTTTGGTTTCTGGAAAATATTTTGAAAAGTAATCTCGATAAAGGTCGCGCAGGCATTCTTCGTCCTCAGCAATGAGGACGGCGGGGATCGTAATCTTTTTTTTGACTTTCTCGGAGCTCGGATCGGGATGCGTGGTGGCAGCCTCGGAGTTGGATTTGGGAAAATAAAGATGAAACGTCGTGCCTCGTCCGGTCTCGGACTCGACCGTGACCGCGCCCTCGTGATTTTTCATGATGCCGTAGGTCATGGAAAGTCCCAGTCCAGTCCCTTTCCCCTGGGCCTTGGTGGTGAAGAATGGGTCGAAAATTTTTGAGAGTAGTGTTTTGGGAATTCCAGTGCCGGTATCGGTAACGCTGAGATGCACGTAGGGCCCAGGCTTGAGATCAGGATGGGGTGTTTTTTGAGGTTCGAAGGTCGTGTTTTGGGATGTAATGGAAATTTCGCCCCCTTCGGGCATGGCGTCGCAGGCATTGATGACGAGATTCATTAAGATTTGCATAATTTGCGACGAATCCCCTTCGATAGGCCAAAGTGTTTCTTCCAACGTTGTTTTCGACGAAACGTTTTTGTGCAGGGATTCTTTGAAGATACTCTGGGCTTCTTTGACAACCTGATTTAAATCGAGGGTCTTTTTTTCGTATTTCCCTTTTCGCGCGAAACCTAACAGTTCCCGCGTTAGGTTGGCGCCACGTGTGGCGGATTTTTGAATGGTCGTTAGTTTTTTGGAGGCTTTAGGATTGTCCTTGAATTCTTCTCCAAGAAGAGACGCATAACCCGAAATGACGCCCAAGAGGTTATTGAAATCGTGGGCTATGCCGGCTGCGAGTTCTCCAATGGCCTCCATTTTTTGTGCCTGAATGAGTTGGTTTTGGGTGTTTTTTAGGTTTTCATTCAAAATCCCGGTTTCGGTGACCTTGGATTCGAGAGTTTTTAACATGTGATTGATGGACTCCGCGAGATTTCCGATCTCGTCCTTGCCTACGGCTGTCACGCGTCCGGAAAAATCCTGTTTTCGTCCAATTTCGCCGACGTCCTGGCTTAGATTGCCTAAACGTTTCACGATTTTATTTTCAAAAGAGAAAAGGAGTACGACGGCGCAGGCGATGCCATTGGCTAGGAGGGAAAAAAGAAGATAGCGCGTGGTGTGGAGACCTTGCGCGTAGGTAGCGCGGGAGGCGTCCACGGATAGGATCAGGGCTGATTTTTTCAATATGTCCGGAATGAGCAGATAGCTTTGGATAGCTTCCAAACCCACAGAGCGGATGAATGTGTCTTCTTTTTGGAGATGCTCTTTGGCTTCTTGAAATGCATTCGGCAGACCGGGATCGTCGACCCACCGGATGTCTAAGTTCAGATGGGTTGTTTGAGAGAGTCGTTCGACGATTTTCGGAGACAGGTATCGGCCGAACATCAGGGTCCCGCGCGCGGGGCCGGTGGCATCGCTTCTAACGATCGGATGCAGGGAGATCAAGAGAGGCTGCCCGGAGACGACCAGGATGCCGGAATATTCTCGATCGATTTCGTGTTCGTGAAAGTAAAGTCTATTTTCAGTGATCCTACGGGTTACGTCTTGGGGAAAAACGACGTCACTTCCTGTAGCCGAGTCGATGGCTTTTGTTTGAATAACATGACCTTGTAGATCGAAGAAGGCGATGAGATCGATTTTGAGATTCTGGAGAGATTGGTTTTGCAAGTTCGAATCAATGAAAGTCTGGTTATGGTCCTGAACGAATTGGTAGTCATCGTCCCAGATAGCCCAGTCGCTAGATTTGGAATGCAGATTGTCCACCATGGCTTGGAGGGCGTTGTGAGCCTGGCCTAGGTTGTTTTTTGTCTCCCTGGTCTCAAGTTTTGAGAAATTTGACAGGACGATCCGGCGGATCATGAAGTAAAGGGCCCCGGTCAAGGTCAAGTTAGTGATGATGACGATGAGGAAGATTTTGTACCGGAGCTTCATAAAGTTACTCCGATGATGGTCTCTATTTCCTTCAGGAGTTGCTGCGGTGCAATCGGTTTTTGGACGAATCCCACGCCTCCGGTTTTTCTTAAGTTTGCGATCAATTCGCTCTCTGCATAGCCGCTGACGAAGATGATCTTCGTTTCGGGCTTTATTTTTTTCATTTCTTTAAAGGCACGGAGGCCGTCCATTTTGGGCATCATGACGTCCAGGAGCAACAGGTCCAGCTCTTCGTGACGTTTTCGAAATATATCGAGGGCCTCTTCTCCGTCGCAGGCGATCAGAACTTCGGTCGTCGGAAAATATTTTGTGAAATAATCCCGGTAAAGATCCCGGAGCCATTGCTCATCTTCCGCGACGAGGACCAAAGAGAGGGTGTTGTTTCGGGCCTTGGAAGCATTTTCCGCAGAGGAGAGAGGCGTTTCCGAGATGATTTCGGAGGAGAATTTCGGGAAATAAAGATGAAAAGTTGTCCCTTGTCCGAGACTGGAGTCGACGGTCACGATGCCGTCGTGGTTTTTCATGATGCCGTAGACCATGGAGAGCCCCATGCCGGTCCCTTTGCCAGGATCTTTTGTGGTAAAAAAAGGGTCGAAGATCTTCGAGAGCAATTCTTGCGGAATGCCGGTACCCGTATCGGCGACGGCGAGATGGACGTAAGAACCGGGCTTGAGACCGGGCGGGAGAGGCGTTGGTGATTCGCCTTGCGATTTAAAGACCTTATTTTCCGATTTGAAGAGCACATGGCCGCCATCGGGCATGGCGTCGCGGGCATTGATAACCAGGTTCATCAAGATCTGCATAACTTGGGCCGAATCGCCCTCGATGGGCCATAGCTGTGTTTCCAGATCCAGCTTCAAGGTGATTTTTTTGTCGACGGATCCTGTGAAAATCGTCTGAGCTTCCAGGATGATTTGGTTGAGATCGAAAACCTTTTTTTCGTATTTTCCCTTTCGGGCGAAGCCCAAGAGTTCCCGGGTGAGGTGGGCACCACGTTCGGCTGCTTTTCGGATGGTTTCGAGTTTTTTGAAAGCTTTGGGATTTTCTTTAAACTCGTCCCCTAAGAGGGTCACGTAGCCGGTGATGACGCCGAGGAGGTTGTTGAAGTCGTGAGCGATACCGGAAGCCAATCGGCCTAGGGATTCGAGTTTTTGAGACTGCATGAGTTCCGCGTTGGTCTGCTTGAGTTCGTTACGCGTTTCTTCGAGGACACGATTTTTTTCGACTGCGAATTCCTGGGCCCGTCTCTGTTTGTCTTGAAGGCGCGCAATCAGTCCTGAAAAAATAAGCGACAATAAGACCAGGGAAGCTCCCGCCCATAAAGAGGTCCAGCGGTTTTGAGCGAAGTAGGCGTCATTGTGTGCCCAGGCCATGGTCATAGGGCGGCCGGCTAGGGTGACGGTGGTTATTTTTTTATATTTTTCTTCGTGGGCAGGTTCGCGCCCGTCGTCGAAGAGCAAGCTTTCTCTCGTTAATGAATCGTTCTCGAAAATATCCGGAGAGACGTCGGCCGGGAGGGAAGACAGGATGCCGCGAAAAAAATCTTCGGCGATAAAAGCGCCGTAGACCCACCCTATGATGGCTTCCCTTCTTGCTTCGACCGTGGCGACGGGCCGATTTTTTTGATAAAGCGGGACGAAGAGTAAAAAAGCGGCTCTTTGACTCTTATCCTGTATCAATCGGATGGTGCCGGTCATGGCGGGTTCGCCCGTGTCGCGCGCGCGCAGGGCGGCTTCGAGCCGTTCTTTTTCGGTGGCGAGATCGAGACCCAAGGCTTGCGCGTTTTGTTCCATGGGCTCGATGTAGGTCAGAACGAATTGAATATCGTTTTCCGGTTTTTGCGTTTGACCGCCCGCAATGGGCTTAATCGAAAAATCGGGCGCTTCGTCCTCTCTGACGGTTTTGAGGAAGGCGTCCGTGTCCTTCTTGGGAACGATGAGGGCGACACCGACGCCCATGATACCGGGATAACGTTCGATGAGGTTTAAGGATTGGTAAAATTCCCGCCATTCGCGGCGCTCGACGGACTTGGAAGCCGCATAGAGACTGATGCCGCTGCGGAGACCGTCTTCATAAAGGCCCAAGCGGTCTTTGATGGAGTCGGTGGCCTTGGCCACCAGGGAATTGAAAAGCAGATCATCCGATTTTTGATAAGCCCGCTGGAGGGTTACGGCGACCCAGAGGCTGATGGCCATTCCCGCTAAAAAGACGGCGGCAGGAACGATGCGCAAGCCTTTCCGGAAAGATTTTTGGGCGGATTCTTCCATAAAAATATTTTTTAGGAAGGAATCTCAAATCCCAGCAGCTCCATTTTATTTTTTACCATATCGGGAGTGAAGGGCTTCATGAGGTATTCGCTCACGCCCTGGCCCAGGGCCTCTTCGACGTCTCCCATGTCGGTTTTTCCCGTCACCATCAGAAGGGGGAGGTCTTTTAAGTCCGGCTTCTCCCGGACCGCGTGCGTGAATTCCATGCCGTTCATGACCGGCGTTTTCCAGTCGACGAAAACGACGTCGAATTTTTCGCCTTTTTCCCCTAGATCTAAAAGGATATCTAAGCCTTCTTTACAATTCTCGGCGGTCACGCACGTCACCTGAATGCTTTCGAGAATATCGGAGATCAGATCCCGTATTCCCTCTTCGTCGTCGATAATGAGCGCTCTCATGATCCCCTCCTTAGGGTTTAATGCGGTAACAGGCCGCCTTGTCGAACGTGACACGTTCGAAATTGTCGTCCAGGTTGAGCGTGGTTTCCGCTCCACCTAGAAAAAGGTAGCCGTCCTTTTTTAAAGTTCCTCTGACTTTTCCCAAAATAGATTTCTTGGTCTCGACATCGAAATAGATCAGGACGTTTCGCATGAAGATCAGATCCATCGAGGGGAGGAGAGGCCATGTGTTCATGAGGTTGATGTTTTTCAATTCGAGCATTTTTCGAAGTTCGGATTTGACTTGCCAGTTGGCGCCTTGTTTTTCGAAATATTTGACCAAGTAGGGTGCGGGCAGGCCGCGGTTGACGTCGGCCTGGGTGTAGACGCCTTCTTCGCAGCGTTTGAGCATGGTGGGAGAGATGTCGCTTCCCAGAAAACGTATTTTCCAAGTGTTTGTCTCTGGGAAATGTTCCCGGAGAATCATCGCGATCGTATACATTTCCTGACCGCTGGAGGCGGCGGCGCACCAGATATTGAGAGCTTTTTCGGTGGCGCGTTTTTGGATCAGTTCGGGGAAGACGTGCTTTTTCAGGGAATCGAACGGATGGATGTCACGAAAAAAGAAGGTTTCGTTCGTGGTCATTGCGTCCACGACCTTGTCATGGAGAATTCCCAGAGGTGTGGATTTCAGCCGTGCGGTTAGAGCCTCTAAAGACTCGAAGCCTTCGCTGCGGGCGAGCGGGAGCAGTCGCGATTCGACCAAGTATTCTTTGCCCGGTTCGATGACGATGGCGGATTGCTCTTTGAGCATTTTTTTCAAGTAATCGAAATCCGCCGGAGTGATGTTCATAGCGCCAGCTTTCGGGTTGTTTCTCTTCCTTGAAAAACCATCGCCGTGATTTTATCGGCGATGCGCGAGAGGGGTAGAACTTGGTCGGCCAGTCCAGCTTCGACGATAAAGCGCGGCATTCCCCACACGACGCTGCTGGCTTCGTCCTGAGCCAGGATTCTTCCTCCCGTCCGGTGAATCTCTTCGCAACCGCGCAGGCCGTCTTTTCCCATGCCGGTCAGGACGACGGCTAAGACATGTGGACCGAAAATTTTGGAGGCCGATACGAACAGCGGATCGACGGAGGGCCGGCAGGAGTTTTCGGGAGCTTCTTCATTGAGATCGATTTGGACGTTCACGATGTTTCCCTTCAGGACCATGTGAAATCCTCCGGGAGCGATCCAGGCCTGTCCCGGTTTTAGGATGTCTCCTGTGGCTCCTTCTTTGACGGGAATGGCCGACTGGGAGGAGAGACGTTCGGCCAGGACTTTCGTGAAAAAAGCGGGCATGTGTTGGACGACGACGATGGGGACGGGGAAATTTTCGGGAAATTTTGAAAAAACTTCCGCCAGGGCGTTCGGACCGCCGGTGGAGACGCCGATCGCCACGATATCGATTTTTGAGAAGGCCCGTTCGGGAGCAGGTTTTAGAGGGGAGATGATGGATTTTTCTCCCAGGCCGGAGAGCAGCCCCTTGCTGCGACCACCGAAATAGCGGACTTTTTGCAAGATCTGCTCTCGGATTATTTCCTTGCCGGCATTCAGCCCGGAGGCTTCGTTGGTGGGCTTTGCTACATAATCCGTGGCACCTAAGCCTAAGGCTTCGAGGGTTTCGATGCCGCCTTTTTGGGTCAGAGAGCTGAACATGATGACCGGCACGGTTTTGTTACTGCGGCGGATTTCGGTTAAGGCCTCCAGCCCTGTCATTTCGGGCATTTCAATATCCATGGTGACGAGGTCCGGTTTCAGTTCTTCGAATTTGGCCAGTCCTATTTTGCCATTGGGTGCCGTGCCGACGACTTCGATGCTGGGGTCGGACGCGAAAATATCGGTGAGAATATGGCGTACGACCGCCGAGTCATCGACGACGAGAACGCGAATTTTAGAAGCATCGGCCATAAATATCTTCCACCTCGCGCCGGCAAAGCCGGATGCTTCGGTTCAAGTTGGGGGCGAATCCCGATTCTCCCCCAACCCCCCATCGGGTGATATCAAACTGTTGGCTCGGGTGCCGGAGGTAAAAGTCCCATCAACTCCAGTTTTCCTAAGATGACATCCTTCGTGAACGGTTTCATGACGTATTCGTTCGCGCCCGCCACCATGGCCCTTGCCATGTTGTCCATTTCGGTTTCGGTGGTGACCATCATGATCCACATATCTTGAAACTCGGGGACGGCACGGATGGCTTTGATGAATTCCAGTCCGTTCATGACGGGCATGTTCCAATCAACTAGGGCCAGATCGAGTGGGCCCGTTTCATGAAGTTTATCAAAACCTTCTTTGCCGTTTCCGGCCTCGACGATTTCGCAGCCAAGCTCTTTTAGGATCCTCCCTAAAACGACGCGCATGGTTTTTGAATCGTCGATGATGATGGCTTTCATAACATGTCCTCAGTGTAAGGCTTGTGGTCCGGTTCCATGAACCAGTTTTTCCAGCTCCCGTGAAAGTACGGGCAATTCTTCGGCGACTTTATGAGTTTCATTCGCACCCATCGATGTTTCCTGGGCGGATTGGGCGACCTGAGAAATGCTCTGCGCGATCTCGGAGCTGCCGCGCGCGGCTTCGGTGATGTTGCGTCCGATTTCGTTGGTGGTGGCGGTCTGCTCTTCGACAGCGCTGGCGATGGTGCCCTGGATGTTATTGATCTGCGCGATGATCGAGCCGATCTGCCCGATCGCTTCGACGGCACCCGCTGAATCGGTCTGAATGGCGCCGATCTTGCGGCTGATTTCTTCGGTAGCCTTTGCGGTTTCTTTGGCGAGTTCCTTCACTTCGTTCGCGACGACGGCGAAACCTTTGCCCGCTTCGCCAGCCCTGGCAGCTTCAATCGTTGCATTCAAGGCTAAGAGATTCGTTTGTTCGGCGATGGAGGTAATGACTTTAATGACTTTACCGATCTCGGCGCTGGAGTCTCCGAGCTTGGAGATGTTGGCGTTGGTGGTCTCGGCGACCTTGACTGCGCTTCCGGCGACCCG
>JBPOJN010000077.1:0-19235 GCA_052033505.1 Myxococcota bacterium
CAAGGCAGCCAATCCCATCAATCTCTACGGCGCCACCAAGCTCTGTTCGGACAAACTTTTCGTGGCCGCCAACAATATGGCCGGAAATCTCCCAACCCGCTTCAGTGTCGTGCGCTACGGCAACGTCGTCGGCTCGCGCGGCTCGGTGGTACCTTTCTTTAAAAGCCTAATAGAGAAAAAAATAGATCATTTGCCCATCACCGACGAACGCATGACTCGCTTCTGGATCACGCTGCAGCAAGGAGTCGATTTCGTGCTGAAAAATTTCGAACGCATGCGCGGCGGCGAAGTCTTTGTACCAAAGATTCCGTCGATCCGTGTGACAGACCTGGCTGAGGCTATGGCTCCTGGAATGACGACAAAGATCGTTGGAATCCGCCCGGGTGAGAAACTACACGAGGTCATGTGTCCTCAAGACGACTCACACCTGACACTCGCTTTCGACGACCACTATATGATCCAACCGACCATTAAATTTTCAAGCTCGTTGGGAAGTTACGAGAAAAATCTCTTGGGTGAAACGGGACAAGCAGTTCAACAGGGATTTGAATACAATTCTGGTACAAATCCACATTTTCTGAACGTAAAAGAAATCCGCGAATTCAATCATCTCTCGGGCATCTAATGATTCCTTACGGCCGCCAAAACATCTCCCAAGCTGACGTCGACGCGGTTATTGACGTCCTTCGTTCGGACTTTTTGACGCAAGGTCCCGTCGTGCCGGAATTCGAACGGACCCTGGCCGCGCGATGCGGAGCTTCTCACGCCGTCGCGGTCAACAGCGCCACGTCCGCCCTGCATATCGCGTGTCGCGCTCTCGACTTAAAAACCGGAGATGTTCTTTGGACCGTTCCTAATACCTTCGTGGCCTCCGCCAACTGCGGTCTTTATTGCGGAGCCGACGTGGACTTCGTCGATATCGATCCGGAGACATGGAATTTAAGCGTAACGGCTCTCCGCGCGAAACTCATCCAAGCCAAAAAAGAAAATAAACTCCCCAAGATCGTCGTGCCCGTTCATTTTGCCGGACAGCCGACGGACCAGGAAGAAATCTGGAACCTCTCGCAGGAATTCGGTTTTAAAATTCTGGAAGACGCCTCTCACGCCGTCGGGGCATCCCGAAACGGAGAGCCCGTCGGCAGCGGGCGATGGTCGCACGTCACGATCTTTAGTTTTCATCCCGTCAAAATCATCACGACGAGCGAAGGCGGCATGGCGCTGACCAACGACGCAGAACTCGCCTGGAGGATGGCGAACCTGCGCAGCCACGGCATCACGCGCGAGAGAGCGCGCATGGTGCAACCTACGCAAGACGCGTGGTATTACGAACAAATCGATCTCGGTTATAATTACCGCATGACGGACATCCAAGCGGCCTTGGGCTTAAGTCAATGCAGGCGGCTCGGAGAATTCGTCGAACGAAGAAACGCGTTGGCAAGGCGATACGACGACCTACTGACCCATCTTCCGCTCCAACGGCCCACCCTCCGCCCCGGCAATCAATCGGCTTATCATTTATACGTTGTACGCTTAAGCGGCGCCTCTCCGGCGCGTCACCGCGAAGTTTTGGAATCCTTACACACGGCCGGTATCGGCGTGAATCTGCACTACCGCCCCGTCTATTTGCAGCCTTACTATCGGCGACTGGGTTTCAAACCCGGCTTGTGTCCCGAAGCGGAAAAATACGCCGAAGAGGCCATGACGCTTCCGCTGCATCCGGCGTTGACTTCGCAGGAACAAGACGCCGTAGCCGCGGCTCTGAACCGAATCTTAAAATGAGTAACATCGATCGGCTGGGCCTCGGCACGGTTCAATGGGGCATGGACTACGGCATCGCGAACCAAAGCGGACGCCCTTCTTCCGATCACGTCGCAAAAATGCTGCGGACGGCGCAGGAACGCGGCGTCCTTCTTTTGGATACGGCGCACGCTTACGGAGAAGCGGAAATCCTCCTGGGTCGTTTGCAAGCGGCCGGCATGGGATTTCAGATCGTCACGAAGATCAACGCGAAGAACGGCGCGGAAGTCCCGGCTCTCTTCGAAGAATCTTTGACGAGGCTGCATTGTGAACGCGTTTACGGTCTTTTGTTGCAACGGGCCGAAGGACTCCTGGAACCGGAAGGCGCTTCTCTCTGGGCCGCGTTGGAAACTTTAAAAGCGGAACGCAAAGTCCGGAAGATCGGCGTCTCCGTCTACCGCCCACGGACTTTGGAAGAGATTCTAAAACATTATCCGATCGATTTGGTGCAGCTTCCCTTCAATATCTACGATCAACGTTTCGCGGACGACGGCCTCTTGGAACGTTTAAAAACGCAAAACGTGGAAATCCATGCACGCAGCGCTTTTCTGCAAGGATTGCTTTTGATGCGCCCCTCCGAGCTTCCGGCGCGGTTCGCTTCCCTTCAAGAACATCACGCGCGTCTGCACGCGCAGTGGGACGATAGGGACCTAAGCCCGCTGGAAGGCAGCTTGGGTTTTTGTTGGGGCCGGAAAGAAATCGATAAAGTCATCGTCGGCTGTGAATCGCCCGGGCAGCTCTTGGAAATACTGGAGGCGGCGACGAAAAATCCGGCGGATTTTCAGAAATTGGCTTCTTACCGTTTAAACGACGGCCGCGTGATCGATCCCTCCCAGTGGAACAAACCGTAAACGAAATGACCCAACGCATTTTCTCCCTTCAAGACCAAAAAGTTTTCGCGGAATTATCCGGGGATTGGAATCCATTTCATTTGGACTCGCTTTATGCGCGACGATGCCTGGGCGGCCAAATCGCAGTTCACGGCATCCATGCGCTTTTATGGGCTCTGGATACGTGGCTTCGGGATTACAAAAGACCGGTCTGCCTGCAAACGCTCGAAGCCGTTTTTTCCAAACCGATCTCGCTGCAGGAACTCGTGACTTTTTCCTTCGTCCCGTTGGGCACCCACCAAGGCTCCATCACGCTCACGTCGCAAGGCACCCCAGTCGTGGACATAGAGATCGCCTGGCACGAGGGTAAAAAAGACGCCTCGGAAGCGCGTCCTGAAAAAAACGTCCTTCCTCGACACGCTCCGAAAGAATGGGACGTCACCGCTCTCGAAAGCGGCGCCGGCGCCCTGACTCTTTCTTTGGAAACGGAAGCGGCGGGACGGCTTTTTCCGAATCTTGTCTCCTTCCTGCCGCTCATGGACGTCGCAACTCTTCTGCACACGAGCCGCTTGGTCGGTATGGAATGTCCCGGTTTGAATTCGCTGTATTCCGAATTGTCCCTCGTCTCCACACAGGCGTCGTCCGCGAAAACTCTGAATTACAAAGTCAAAAAATGGGACAAGCGTTTCGCGTTGACCGTTCTCGAAGTAAGCGCGCCGAACTTGGAGGGCTCCATAAAGGCTTTTTTGCGCCCCGAACCCCAAAAACAGCTTTCCTATAAAAGCGTAACTACCCGCGTCGCCGCGGACGCTTTCGCCGGCCAAAAAGCGTTTATCGTGGGCGGGTCCCGGGGATTAGGGGAACTGGTCGCAAAAATTCTCGCGGCGGGCGGAGCCCAAGTCGCGATCACCTATCATCAAGGATACGAAGACGCGCGGCGCATCGTGGAAGACATTATTTCGAACGGCGGAAAAGCCGAGCTCCTTTCCTGGGACGTCGCGCAGGCGGCATCACCGACGCTTTCTTGGCAACCCACCCATCTTTATTATTTCGCCACGCCTTACATTTTTTCCGGTAGGAAGGGAAAATTCTCGACGGCTTTGTTCGAAAAATTTTGCCGTTATTACGTCTCCGGCTTTGCGGAGACTTTGGAAAAACTTCATAGCAAGACTTTGCGCTACGCCTTCTATCCCTCGACGGTCGCCATCGACGAAAGCCCGAGCGACATGGGCGAATACGCGGCCGCCAAGGCCGCCGGCGAGAATTTCTGCGGCTTCGCCAAAAAGATTTATCCCGGGCTCACGATCGTAGCCCCCCGGCTTCCGCGCGTCGCGACGGATCAAACCGCCAGCCTCGCCCCCGTGGACAATCAAGACCCGCTGCCGATCTTATTAGATCTGCTTCAATCATCCCGAGTGTCGAACGTATGAACGCCTTGCCTTCCTTAACCGACATCGAAACCGAACTTGCGGATCCCGCGATCGCGTCCCTGCCACCGTTCCGCATCGCCGTCTTGCGCAATGTCACGGTGGAATCCCTCGAGCCTTATCTCAAGTACCTGGCCTACCGGCAGCAATGGAACGCTTCCGTGACCTTCGCCGGCTACGACACGATCATTCAGGAAGCGACCGGTTCTCCTTCGGGTTTATTAGGGCCGGACCTTCATGCGGTGCTGGTCTTTTCTTATCTGGAAACCCTGTCACCGGATTTGACCTACAATTTTTCCTCGCTCGATCTCGTCCAGCGCGAACAAGAAATAAACCGCCTGCGTGATTATTTCCAAACCGTGATTCAAGGCATCCGTCGGCAAACCGACGCCACGATTCTCTGGCACGGATTGGAGACCCCCATTTATCCCTCGTTGGGCATTCGCGATGCTCAGGGGAACGACGGACAATCGGCGGCCGTCGCCGCGTTGAATGCGTCCTTGCGCGAAACTCTCTCCCAAGTCTCCAACGCCTTTTTCGTCGACATAGACGCCTGCGTCCGCCGGATCGGCGCCAAAGATTTCTACGACCTGCGCTTCTGGCATTTGGCGCAGGCACCGTATACGCGCGCGGCCGCGGCCGAAATCGCTTCCGAAGAATTCAAATTTTTTCGGAACCTCAAAGGCCGCAACAAAAAATGCCTGGTGCTGGACTGTGACAATACGCTGTGGGGCGGCGTCGTGGGAGAAGACGGGTTGAACGGTATCAAACTCGGCGGAGGCTATCCCGGTTCGGCTTTTTCCGAATTCCAGCGCGAAATCGTTTCGCTCTACCACCGCGGTGTCATCTTGGCCCTCTGCAGTAAAAACAACGAAGAAGACGTCTGGGAAGTTTTCGACCGCCATCCGGATCGCGTGTTGCGGCGCGAACATATCGCGGCGTGGCGCATCAACTGGAAGGACAAGGCCGCCAATATTCGGGAACTCGCGGCCGAGCTCAACATCGGACTGGACAGCATCGTCTTTGCGGAAGACAGCGAGTTCGAAGCCGGATTGGTCCGGGAGCACGTTCCCGAGGTCGAAGTCCTCCTGCTGCCGAAAGACCGTCCCGTGGAATATAAAAAGACGCTCGCGTCCTGTGGTTTTTTCGACACAGTTGCCTTGACGGAAGAAGACCGCAATCGCGGCAAGATGTACCGAGAGGAATCGGCACGCCGTCAAATGAAGGCGGAAAGTGGAGACCTCGCAAGCTATTATCGCTCCCTGGAAATGCGTCTCGAACTGGGCTTGGTGAACGAATTCACGATCCCGCGCATCGCGCAGCAGACCCAAAAGGTGAATCAATTCAATCTCACGACCCGTCGCTACAACGACGCGGATATCGCGCGTTTCGCCGTTTCTAAGGATCATGAAGTCTATTGGCTGCGCGTGGCGGACCGTTTCGGCGATTTAGGCATCGTGGGGACCTGCATCGTGAAATACGAAGCGGACCGCGCCGAAATAGAAACCTTCCTGCTGTCATGCCGGGCGCTCGGCCGCGGGATCGAGAAAAAATTCCTGGCCGAAGTCCTGGAACGCGCACGCAAGCGCGGGGCGAAAAAAGCCGTCGGCGAATATTTGAAAACGCAGAAAAACGCCCAGACCGAAACCTTCTACGCCGAAAACGGTTTCACCGCGGTGACTCCCGAAGCGGGAGACCGGAAATTATTCGTTTGCCCGTTGGAGACCTTGCCTTTACCCCTTCAGAAGATCGATTATTTCGCGGAAGTGATCCGCGCTTAAAAATTCAGGAGAGTCCGTGAACAACGAAAAAACCTTTGGCATCATCGCGCGCATCATGAAAGTGCCGGCCGATCAAATCAACGAAACGTCTTCGCCGGAGACGGTGCCGCAGTGGGATTCGCTCAAACACATCCAGCTTATCCTCGCCATCGAAGAGGCGTTCGGTTTACAATTCGCCGATCAAGAAATCGTGGGCATCAAAGACGTGCGGAGCCTTCTCTCCCTGCTCCGCCAAAAGACGGGGGCATGATGTATAATCCTTACGCGGTCGGGCAGCATGTTTACTTGAGGCATCCGACGCCTCAAGACGTCGAAGGCAGCTGGCACGAGTGGTTGAGCGACGAAGAGACCACGCGGTGGTTAGGCATGCGTTACTGGCCGAATTCCGTCGAGCAGCAGCGCGAGTTCTACGAAAACTCCAAAAAATCAAAAGACCAATTGGTCCTCTCGATCGTCGACAAGGCCACCGACAAACACATCGGCGTCGTCAGTTTGGGCGGCATCAACTGGCTTCATCGTTACTCCGATATCGCGATCGTGATGGGGGAAAAAGATTTCCGGAGCGGGCCTTACATGCTCGAGGCCATGTCGTTGATGCTGAGCACGGCTTTCTTGCGCCTCAATATGCGCATCGTCAAAAGCGTCTATCTGGCCACCAACGAAGCTTCGCAAAAAATACACGACGTGTTCCGCTTCAAGCAGGTCGGACGCATTCCACAATTGTATTGGGACAGAGGCCAATATTCCGACAGTGTGATCGCGATTTTAAACCGTGACGAGTGGATGGCCCGTAACGGCATAACGCCCCCTAAGGATTGATTGAAGACCCTGGCCGTATTGCAAGCCCGCGTGTCGTCTTCCCGGCTTCCCGGGAAAGTCCTGATGCCCATCTTGAGCGAACCGATGTTACTGCGCCACCTCGAGCGGCTCCGCCGCTGCCGGGAAATCGATGCTCTCGTGGTCGCGACCAGCGCCGATGCCTCGGACGATATCTTGGCGGATTTATGCCGTCAGAAAGACATCCCTTTTTATCGCGGAAGCCTGGAGGACGTGCTTCACCGATTCGTCGAAGCGGCGATGCCCTACTCTCCCGAAACCGTCGTGCGGCTGACGGGCGACTGCCCCTTGGCCGATCCGGAGCTTATCGACGACGTCATCCGTTTTTTCAGGGCCGGAAATTATGATTACGCCTCCAATTGCACACCCGCCACGTTCCCTGACGGGCTGGACGTCGAAGTCATGCGGTTTTCCGCCCTGCAGGAAGCCGATCGGGAAACCGAGCTTCCGTCGCACCGCGAACACGTCACGCCGTTTTTGCGCGCGCATCCGGAGCGTTACCGTTTGGGAAATTTTGAAAGCCCTATCGACCGTTCCCGCCTGCGGTGGACCGTGGACGAGCCGGAAGATTTCGAATTCGTGAGACAGGTATACGAGCGTCTCTATCCGAAGAATCCCCGCTTCTCGACCGCCGACATTCTGGCGCTCTTGGAGAAAGAACCCGAACTCCAGCGAATCAATGCGCGGTTCGAACGCAACGAAGGGACCAAAAAATCGCTTTTGGCGGACGCACAGCATCAAGCGGGAAAAAAATAATGTCGAAACGTTATAAAAATTCCGAAACCCTTCTAGAGAGGGCTTTGAAAGTCATTCCTTTAGGCACGCAGACCTTCAGCAAGAGCAAGACCACGCTGCCGTACGGCGTATCTCCTTACTTCGTCGACCGCGCGAAAGGCAGCCGGTTGTGGGACGTGGACGGAAACGAATACATCGATTTCGTGAATGCGCTCGCCTGCGTGACCCTGGGTTATTGCGATCCCGACGTCGACGCCGCGGTCCGCAAACAAATGGAAAGCGGCGTGACGTTTTCGCTGCCCCATACTTTGGAAATGGAAGTCGCGGAGCTTCTCGTGAAACTGGTGCCCTGCGCGGAAAAAGTACGGTTCGCTAAAAATGGCACCGACGCGACCTCCGGCGCCATCCGCATCGCGCGCGCGCATACGGGACGCGACCGCGTCGCGGTCTGCGGCTATCACGGCTGGCAGGACTGGTATATCGGCAGCACCTCCCGCGACCTGGGCGTTCCCGCCGCGGTCAAAGAACTCACGCATGTCTTCAAATACAATGATATCGCTTCGCTGCAGGCGGTTCTCGACGCGCATCCCGGTGAATTCGCGGCCGTCATTCTCGAGCCCATGAACGCCGTCTTTCCCGAAAACGATTTTTTGAAAAACGTACGCGATCTCACGCACAAGCACGGAAGCCTGCTCGTCTTCGACGAAACCATCACGGGTTTCCGGTACAGCACCGGAGGCGCGCAGCAGGAATTAAGCGTCATTCCCGACCTGGCCACGTTCGGAAAAGGCATCGCCAACGGCTATCCTCTGTCGGCCGTCGTGGGCAAAGCCGAATACATGAATATCGTCGAAAATATTTTCTTCTCCGGCACTTTCGGCGGCGAGACGTTGTCGCTCGCGGCGGCCAAGGCCGTCATGACCAAGCTGCAACGCGAACCGGTCATTGAAACCTTGAACCGGCGGGGTGAAAAAATCCTGGCGGGAGTCAAAAATCTCATCTCCGAATTGGACCTTTCTTCTTTCCTCTCCATCAGCGGCCATCCGACGTGGACGTTCCTTCAATTCAAGGCCGTCGAGCCCTATTCGGTCTGGGACATCAAAACTTTATTCCTTCAAGAAGCCTTCCAAAGAGGCGTCTACACGTTGGGAACGCATAACTTAAGCTACGCGCACAGCGACGCCGACATCGATTTCTTGTTGGAACGTTACCGCGAAATATTCTCCAGGATCCGCTCGGCGATCACGGACAAAACCCTGAAAGACCTCCTCCAATGCGAGCCTCTCGTGCCGCTTTTCCAGGTACGGTGACATGAAGGTCGTCTTTCGCGCCGATGCCTCTTCCCTGATCGGGACGGGCCACGTCATGCGTTGCAAGGCCCTGGCGGATGTCTTGAAAGACCGCGGCGCGGACGTACGTTTCGTCTGCCGCGACCATAGCGGAAATATGATCCCTCTGCTTCAAGACACGAATTACCCAGTCACTCAACTTCCCGCGCCGCCGCGTGCTGACTCTACGTCCAAAGATCATGACGACTATGCCGCTTGGTTGGGAGTCGATCAAGCTACGGACGCCTCGCAAACCATCGAAGCTTTGAAGGATTTTCATCCGGACTGGTTGATCGTCGATCACTACGGCTTGGATAAAACTTGGGAAACGACACTACGGCCGCATGCAGACCGTATTTTCGCCATCGACGATCTGGCGCAGCGCATGCACGACAGCGACTTTCTCTTGGACCAAAATTGGTTCGGAGTCTCAACCGGCGCGCGGTATGAAAAATTAATCCCTGAAAAATGCGTCCCACTCCTGGGGCCGCGTTATGCCTTACTTCAATACGTCTTCGGCCGGTCGCGAAAAAACCTCTCGGCAAGGCCCGGACGCGTGCAAAGAGTCCTGCTTTTTTTCGGAGGCGTCGATTCCGGCGATCAAACATCGAAGGCCCTGCAGGCCTTAAGCTCTCCGCGGTTTCATTCGCTCGCCGTCGACGTGGTGATTGGCGACAACAACGCTAACGCCGAAAAACTGGAGCGTCTCGCGGCCACACGTCCCCGGACCGTCGTTCATCGGCGGCTGCCGAATCTGGCCGCGCTGATGATGAAGGCGGATTTGATGTTGGGCGCAGGAGGGACAACGACTTGGGAGCGGTGTTGTTTGGGATTGCCAGGCCTCGTAGTCGCCTTGTCGGAGAATCAGAAAGAAATTACGGAAGCCCTCGCACGCGAAGGCTTCCACAAATACCTGGGCGAAGCGTCCCACGTCGGCGCCGAGGATTGGACCCGTACCTTGGAAGAACTCATCGAGAATCCTGACCAAGTGCGCCTCCTTTCGGAAGCTTCGTTGAGACTAACCGATGGTTTGGGCGCTTTGCGCGTCGCTGCCGTACTGGAAAATAAACCGATGACGCTCACGATGCGACCCGCTTCTTCCGCGGACGAGGGCCTTTTGTTGGAATGGGCTAATGATCCGGAGACGCGCCGGTTTTCTTTTTCGCCGGAGCCGATCGCGGCGGAAACGCACCGGGATTGGTTCCGAAAAAAACTCCAGGATCCGCGATGCGTTTTTTACGTTGGCGAGGATGCGTACGGATTGCCGGCCGGCCAAGTGCGCTTTGATTTAAGGGAAGAAGGGGCCGTCATCGACGTCAGCGTGGACCCGGTCTTGCGAGGGAGAGGTTGCGGCGTCGGATTATTGCGCCAAGCGGCCGCCGCCTTCCGCAAAGAAGGCCATGAAGAACCGCTGGTGGCTCAAGTGCTCGCGATCAATCAACCCAGCCGCAAAATGTTCGAGCGCGCGGGCTTTAAACTTGCGTCCGCCGTGCTGGAACCATTAGACGTTTTGCATTACGTTCTCACCGGCTAAATTATGGGTAAAGAATCGATCCTCGTCGTAGCCGCGCATCCCGATGACGAAGTCTTAGGTTGCGGCGGCAGCATCGCACGCCACCGAAAAGACGGTGACCGCGTCACGGTACTAATCCTGGCCGACGGCGTGGGCAGCCGGGCTTCGGATTCTCCGGCGGAATTGGAAGAACGTCAATCCTGCGCGCGCAAGGCCAACCAAATTTTGGGCGTCGAGGATCTCACGCTGTTGACCTATCCCGACAACCGCATGGATACCGTGCCGCTCTTGGACGTCGTGCAAGATATCGAACGCGTGATGGGGAAATGCCGCCCTTCGATCGTATACACGCATCACGCCTCCGACGTGAACATCGACCATCGTCGCGCGCAGGATGCGGTCCTTGCCGCGTGCCGTCCCCAACCGATGCATTCCGTCAAACAGCTCTTATTCTTCGAGGTCCCGTCGAGCACGGAATGGCGGCCGGCGGCCTCGGGTCCTATTTTTTCGCCGGACTGGTTCGTCGATATTTCCGACACGTTATCCTTGAAGCTCGAGGCCTTGCGCGCTTACGCCCCGGAATTGAGGGAATTCCCGCACCCTCGTTCCACCGCCGCCGTCGAAAATTTAGCACGATGGCGCGGGGCTTCCGCCGGACTTCAGGCTGCGGAGGCCTTCTCGCTCGGCCGTTTCATTCGTTAATCCCTTCAACTCATGACGACCCCGTTTCCTACATTCAGCATCGCCGGACGCAAGATCGGTTCGGGCCATCCTGTCTTCGTAATCGCCGAAGTCGGCGTGAACCATCAAGGCGATCCCGATCTCTGCGCACGCATGATTGAGGCCGCGGCGGATTCCGGCGCGGACGCGGTCAAACTCCAGACCATCAACGTCGAGGAAAGCTACGTACCGGGCACGGTGTCTTATAAGGAATTCAGCGATAAGGAATTGAGCGACACCGCGATTAAAAATCTCATGGATTTGGCGGCGAAACGGAATGTGATCTTATTTTCCACACCCGGGGACTTCGTCAGCTTGGAACGCATGGTTCGATTGGGTTTCCCGGCCGTCAAAATATCCTCGGGCCTCATGACGAATTTTCCCCTGATTGCAGCCGCCGCCCGCCACCGCCTGCCTCTGATTATTTCCACGGGTCTCGCGCACGAACCGGAAATCGCGGCCGCCGTCAAAACGGGTTTGGACAACGGAGCTTCCGGTTTGGGACTGCTTAAGTGCACCGCTCTGTACCCGGCGCCGGACGACAGCATTAATCTCACCGCCATCCCTAAAATGGCCGAACGCTTCGCCCTGCCCATTGGATATTCGGATCACACCTTAGACGATCTCGCATGCATCGGCGCCGTGGCCCTGGGCGCTACGATCATCGAAAAACATTTTACGTTGAACAGCAAACTCCCGGGCGCCGACCATCATATTTCCATGGAGCCCGAACCGTTCGCGCGCATGGTGGCTCAGATACGGCGGTTGCAATCTTTACGCGGCGACGGTGTGCTGCGCCCCGTCCCTGCGGAAGAACGCGTGCGCGCCGAACGCCACCGTTGCCTCATCGCGCGCACCGACATCGCCGAGGGAGAAGTCTTCACGTCCGCGAACGTAGCGCTGAAACGGCCGCTGCCGGGACGCGCGGGACTCGCGGCCGATCGTTACGAAGGCGTGCTTGGCCGCCCGGCCTCACGCACCTTACGCAAAGACGAACCCATCACCGCGGACGACGTGAAAGATTCCGCATGAAGTGCCGCGTCCTCCTCACCTGCGTCGGCGGTACCCTGATGCCCGACTTGCTCCTCTCCCTGAAGAAAGACCCCGTTCTCTCACCTTTTTTGATCGGCATCGACGCTTCGGAAAAGGCGGCGGGCCGATTTTTCGTCGATGCGTTTCACCAAACGCCGATGGGGCATGAAAAAAATTATGTGGAGGCCGTGCTTAAAATCGTCGCGCAGGAACAGGCAACCTTAGTCCTGCCGTGCTCGGATCAAGAGGCGTTTCGACTCGCCGCCGCAGAGGAACGTTTGCGCGAAGCGGGAGCCGTTTTAGTAACCAGCCCTGCGTCCATCCTTGAGCTAATTCAAGACAAGGGAGCCACGTACCGCACCCTCGAAAAAGCTGGCCTGCGCGTGCCGGCTTACGTCGTAGCTTCTAGCTTCACTGAATTAAAAACGGCGCTGCGCGAGTTCGGTTATCCGGAGCGCAGCCTCGTGATCAAACCGACCCAAGGCCGCGGCGGTCGCGGGTTTCATTTGTTGATAGGAAAAAATCAGTCCGTTCCGGATTGGCTCGGAAGCGGTCAGCGCGAAATGCGCCACGAAACGCCACCATCGGAAGAAGAATTATTGCAATGGGTCTCGAGTCCGCAGTTGGTCATGCCCCTTTTAAACGCGCCCGCTTACGACGTGGACGTGCTGGCCGATCATGGTAAAGCACGAGCGGCCCTGGTACGGCGCCGCAACAATCCAACGGGTATTCCATTCACTGGCAACCGCATCGTCTCGGACCCGAACATCCGGAATTACTCCCTGGAAATAGCCGAGGCCTTGCAGCTGGATTCCCTGCATGACTTGGATCTCATGACCGACGATGAAGGACTACCCTGTTTACTTGAGGTTAATCCCCGCCCCAGCGGCAGCGTGGCAGCCGCGCACGCCGCGGGCTATCCCGTGATGGCCGCAGTGATCGCACAAAAATTAAAAATCGATTATCCCCTGAAAGCACCGGAGCGCGACATCGACGTCGGCGTCATACCAAGAACGATGGCACTCCCGTCCCTCTGATCCCGAATCCATGTCCCCTAAATTTCTCATCACCACCGCGGACGAACGCACCTGGCGTCGCGACCGATCCGTACTTTTTCTCGGAGAATGGTGCCGGCTCTACCTAAAACGTGAGTCTTGGAAGGACTTGGACGCCGAAGTCGTACCTTATCATTGGGATGATCGGCAGAAGTACTACACCGACTATCTCTGCCTGCAGACGATTTATGAAGACGCGCTGCGCGCGACGGGCACCGCACTTAACGATATTCATGGCACGAAACATTCGCTCCGCTATTGGCGTCTTTTAATTGGGCCTTGGCTCTATCTCTTCATCCACGTGCTCTTCGATCGTTGGACGATGGTTAATCAAGCGACGCTTAACTATGAAATCAATGAGACGATCCTACTCTCTTTTTCACCCGACGACGTAATTCCAAAAAATTTAAAAGGTCTCGATCCGGACAGTCTCGTGTGGAATCACTATCTCTTTGGGCAGGCAATTCGACATCAAAAGAAGATCCCCTGGGTTGAAATACCGACCACTTCCACAAAAGTCGAATACTCAAATCCTTCAATCCAAGTGACGGGCCGAAACCCTGTTTCTAGCACTTTCCGCGCTTGGGCCTCATCCCTGCTGGGTCTGTTCACAAAAAATGAGGAAGCGATGATCGTGCAGAGCTATCTGCCGAGATTCGCCGAAATCAAACTTCAGCTCGCCTTAGGCCAAGTACCGAAACTATGGAAGATGCCCGACCTGGAGACGTTCTCGCCGGATCCTGCGCAACGGACGCGGCTTAAAATCCGGAGCCGGGGAACGGACGATTTCTCCCGGTTTCTGTGCGCGATGATTCCCGAGCAAATACCGACGGTCTATTTGGAAGGTTACCGGAATCTTGCGACCGTCGTTCAAAACCTGCCCTGGCCGGATCGGCCCAAGGTCATATTCACCTCCAACCTGTTCCAAAACTGCGAGGTCTTCCAGGCGTGGACCGCAGAAAAAGTCGAAGCGGGGGCGCCCTTCGTCGTGGGCCAGCACGGTGGATTTTACGGCGTCGGCAAATGGCACTGCGGAGAGGACCATCAAGTCAAGATCGCCGACCGGTTCCTCACGTGGGGATGGTCCGACGACAGGCCTTCCCTCTATCCAGGATTCGTTTTGACGAACGTCGGCAAACCGCAAAACGCGGGAACGCCGAACGGAAGTCTCTTGATGGTCACGACGCCGGTGCGGCTAGTCGGCTTTAAAAGCATCTGTTGGCCCACGGGAGCGAATCAAGCCGAAGCTTTTTTAAGGGACCAAATGACATTCGTGGAAAACCTCGAAGTTTCTCCCAGAAAATCCCTGATCCTCCGGCTCCACAAAGGCAGCGATCGAAAAATGGGATCTGCTTTTTTCGATCGCCTTCAAGATACGTTTCCGGATGTCACGATGGACGACAGCCGGGAACATATCGAAAGCCGGATACGCGCCTGTCGACTCTTCGTCTATGCCTGCAACTCCACCGGATATTTGGAGACGATGGCGAGAGATATACCCACCGTGGTTTTTTGGACGCCATCACTTTTCGAACTACGCTCGAGCGCCGAGCCTTATTTTGAAGATCTCAAACAAGTGGGAATCTATCACGAGACGCCTGAATCCGCGGCGAAGCACATCAACTCCGTTTGGGACGACATCGCGCAATGGTGGCATCGCCCAGAAGTGCAGCGCGCACGAAACCGCTTTTGCGAAGAGTACGCCAGGGCACCGCGGAACCCGATTCAATTCTTGAAAATGGCTTTAAAGACCGTGCCTGCCTCAAAAGCCAGGTTTTCCCTTGACTCAATTTCCCCTTTTGAAGATTAACCCGAAGCTTCATCCTCTATGTCTCATGTCATTTGGATCACAGGATTGTCCGCCGCAGGCAAAACCACGCTCGCGACCGCCGTTGTCGACCGACTGCGGCAGAACGGTGAATCCGTCGTTTTTTTGGACGGCGATGAATTACGTGAAGCCTTAGGCGTAACGAAGGCGCACAGCCGCGAGGAAAGATTGGTTCTAGCGTTCAAATACGCTGGCCTGGCCCGTATGATCGCGGCACAAGGAATCACGGTTGTCGTAGGCACTGTGGCTCTTTTCAAAGAAATTCATGCCTGGAATCGAGAAAATCAACCGGGCTATTTCGAGGTCTATTTGAAAGTTCCTTTAGAAGAACTGCGTCGCAGAGACCCAAAGGGAATCTATCGGCGCTTCGATGCAGGTGAACTTAAAAACGTGGCCGGAATGGATCTGCCCATCGACGAGCCCTCGTCTCCTCATCTCTTAATCAACCACTCTCCAGGATTGACGCTGGAGGCTGAATTGTCCCTGCTCTTGGAAGGACTGGCGGCCCACCGCAAAATCATTCCTTTACCCAAAGTACAATCCTCGATGTAGGAGACCATCCCGATGGAACAGCCATTTTGGAACAAACATTACGCGGCATTTCAACTCCAAGACCCTTCCGATTTTTCGCAAGCCTGCATCCGGAAGCGCCTGCGGAAAGACGACGTCTTGATCGAGCTGGGATGCGGTAACGGCCGCGACGGCCTCGCTCTCTCGGAGCATGTCGCACACTATATAGGTATCGACGCCTGTGGAGTCGCCATCGAAAATTTTTCCAAAGCCGCGCAAAAAAGTCCGACTCCCCTGAAGCTTTTGAAATCAGATTTTACGGCCTTGGATTTCAATGAGTTCGCGCCCGCTTCGGGACGTTTGGTGATCTACAGCCGCTTCTCACTGCATTCCCTGACCTATGCCGAGCAAGAACGATTGTTGGAAAACGTGGCCAAGATCCGCAAAACGCCTTGGGCTTTTTTGATCGAAGCGCGCACGATCCACGATACCCTTTACGGCGTCGGGAAAAACGTCGGGCTTCACGAATATGAAACGGATCATTACCGGCGCTTCATCGATCCTTCCGCATTTCTGAAACAGATCGCGTCTCAATTCAAAGTTCCTTATTTCGAAGTCTCGAACGGATTCGCCGCATTCAAGAACGAAGACCCGATCGTCCTCAGGGCGGCCATCGAGCCTCAATCCTAAGAACGTCCCGTATTCTGCGTGATGACCCAACCCACCCTCCACTCTCAGCAATACCGGCAATACATGGAGCATCTTCAGACGTTGCCCATGCACGCCTTGGTCACGACGGGACGCACGGGATCGGATTTTTTACAAAGCCTTTTGGATTCCCATCCCCAGATCCTGACCTTTAACGGGCATTTTCTCGTGTATTCCGAATTTTTCATGCAATCGGCCGCGTTTTCCATTCCCGAAGGGCGCATCTGCGACGCGGCGGATGAGTTCATCGGACGCTATCTGCACAAACTCGTTTCCCGTTATGACATTCAAGAAGCCAAGGACCGACTGGGAGAAAACGGAGACCAATCCTTCGCGCTTGATACCGAGGCCTTCAAGCGGCACGTGATCGGATTGATGGAAGGCCGTACTTTGAATTCCCATGATTTCCTGTTAGCCGTATACGGCGCTTACGCGCTCTGCCTCGGACAAGATCTCACTTTGATGCGGATACTTTTCCATCATCCACACTTGGAAGATGAGTTTCTTTTGTTCCTCAAAGATTTTCCGGCGACACGTGTCGTATTCAGCAGCCGCGATCCACGCGCCAATTTTTGCTCTCACGTCGAACACTTTCGCCAATATTACAAGACGCACGACAACGAACAGCATCTCTACAATTGCCTGAAAATGATGCTCGAAGACTCGGAGTTGGGAGTAAAACTGAAGCTCGATTATACCGCCACGCGCCTTGAAGATTTGCCACGGGAAGACACCTTGCGCGCTTTCGCGTCCTGGCTGGGCGTGGATTACTGCGACTCGATGCTGCGCTCGACCTGGGCGGGTTTGGACTGGCACGGAGACCGCATCTCCAATAAAAAATTCTCCGCGACAGGCTGGTCCGAAAAAAGGACAGAAAACGGTTGGCAGAAGCGCTTAGGGCGCATGGAACAGTACGTCCTCAACTTCATCATGAACAGTCGCTTGGTTCACTACCGATATCCGGTTCGTCCCGTCGGTATTTTGGACGCGATCGGCACGGCTCTGCTTATTCCCTTACCTTTCAAATATGAGCGTCGCTTCCTCTCTCCGAAATATCTCTGGTCCATGCTGCGCGGTGGAAACAACGTCATGCGCCTGCAGGTCTTAGTTTCTCCCTTCTATTACTGGCGCCGCGTCCGGATTTGTTACCGCCACTACCTACGCACATTGCGTGGCGAAAAATTCACCGGTACCTGGGTCCAAGTGGAATGAGAATCCTCATCTATTGGGAACAAGAGATGTGGGGCGGCGTCGACACACACTTGCTGGCGCTGTTGTCTTCCTGGCCTTCGGCCGAGGACGAGTTCGTGCTGATGGTCAATGAAGGCAACGCGGGATTCGAGCGTTTGCGGGAAAGCTTCCTCGGCCTGCCGCACATGCGATGCGTCGTCGTGCCATCTTATTCCCATAACGAATTAAATCGCCGTTTTCGGGGAAATCCGCTCTTGAGACGTTTTTCGCCCCTGCTGCATTTTGTGCAGCCTCTCACATACCGGCTATCGGTGCGCCGGATGCGGAAGCATTTCCGGAACGAAGGCCCTTTCGATCTCCTGCTCGCGAACAACGGGGCCTATCCCGCCGCGTGGGGAACGATTGCGGCTATCGAAGCGGCTGCCCAGTCGGATATTGCAGCCCGTCTCCTGCTCGTGCATCACGCGGCCAAACCGGCCGCGGCGTTCATGGGTTGGTTCGAAAACCGCATCGATCGCAAAATCTCGCGCCTGGCATCCGCCGTGATCTGTGTCTCCCAAGCGACCAAGAATACTTTGTCCTCGCACCGGCGCCTGGACACTGGGATTCTACCCATCCGCGTCATCCCGCATGATATTGTGCTAAGCCCGCCCACGGGTGAGCCTATCACGGACATCCGAAAAACCGTCGCTGCCCCGCCGCATGAGAAACTCGTGGGCATCGTCGGACGCATCCACGATTACAAAGGTCATGAAGATCTGATCTTGGCTTTGAATCTCCTGACGTTGGAGGAACGGAAAGCTTTGCGCTTGGTCGTGATTGGCTCAGGCGAAGCGCAAGAATGCGAACGCCTCTTAAAATTAGTCCGCACCTTGAATCTTGAAGATCGCGTGCATTTTTTAGGTTATTTGCCGGGGCGCCCGACGGATCTCATCGCACAGCTCGATCTGGTGGCGATGGTGACGCGCGACTTCGAGGGTTTCGGTTTAACTCTCGCCGAAGCAATGACGGCAGGCGTTCCCGTGCTCGCCACGCGCGTCGGGGCCATACCGGAGTTTGTTGACGAAACGACGGGAGTCCTCGTAAATCCCAAGTCACCGCCGGAGATCGCCGAAGCCTTCCGGGATTTTCTATCCCGCCCGGAAAACTGGCATCGCCGCGCCGCCGCCGCAAAACGGCGCATGGAACTCAAAGGCGACACCATGTCCGAAAAATACCGAAAACTGTTCCTGGAATGCCTCGCGGCACCTGCGCCGTCCTGCATTAAGAAAGAGGTCCTGGCATGAAAGTCGTCATCCTGTGCGGCGGCTTGGGCACGCGCCTCTCCGAAGAAACCCAAGTGAAGCCTAAGCCCATGGTCGAGATCGGCGGACGTCCTATTCTGTGGCACATCATGAAGATTTACGAACGGCATGGGCAAAAAGATTTCCTGTTGGCCCTGGGTTATAAAGGCGAGATCATCAAAGATTATTTCCTGAATTACCACGCCCGCCAAAGCGACCTCACGGTCCATCTGAAGACCGGCCAAATAGATTACCGAAATCCCACCGCCGAAGATTGGAACGTGTCTTTGATCAATACAGGCGCCCAGAGTCTCACAGGTGGACGACTCTTGCGGCTGAAACCACATTTAGAATCCGAAGGAACTTTTATGCTGACCTACGGCGACGGAGTTTCGGACGTCGATATTACGGCATTGTTGGCCTTTCACCGTTCTCACGGACGCACCGCCACGGTGACGGCCGTCCGACCGTCGGCGCGTTTCGGGGGGATGCATATCGGCGGAGGAAAGGTTCTGGATTTCCAAGAAAAACCCCAGTCCGGCGAAGGCTGGATCAACGGAGGATTTTTCGTATTCGAACCTTCGGTCTTCAAATATCTCGAGAACGACGCGACGATCCTGGAAAAAAGTCCTTTGGAAACCCTGGCGCGTGAAGGCCAAT